>CADCWF010000012.1 GCA_902806345.1 uncultured Thermomicrobiales bacterium | reverse complement strand
TTCTTGGCCTGCTCTTCGGCCGCCGACCGCCGCTCCGGTCGCTGGCGGTCGGGATGGATCGCCTTCATCGCCTCACGGTAGGCCCGGGTGATCTCGACCCGGCGGGCGGTATAGGAGACCCCGAGCAGTTGGTAGTGGTCGGGATCGGGGGGTCTGTTGGGCACGGATCCGGGCGGCGCGTCCGGACCAATGGGCGGGTCCGGGGGTGGAACGGGCAACGGCGTTGTCCACTCGGCGGCGAGCCCGCCGCTGGGGGCTGAGGGGTCGAAGTGGCCCGGTCGGGTGGCCCACCGGGCGAGGGACGAAGGGATTGTACGCGACCCCTTCGAGGGAAGGTCCGCGACGAGCGGGCACGTCCCGGACTCAGCAACCCGATCCGACCGATGATCCCTGGGTGAGTGAGCCGGGCCGGCAAGGGGTAACGCGGTGGAGCTGGATATCGTCTCCGTTCCCTATCGCTACGACGCGCGGGGCGAAGGACTCGGCGCCGGGCCGGAGGCACTCCTTCGGGCCGGGCTCGGCCGTCGCCTCGCCACCAGGGGATTCGAGGTTGGCGAGCCGCGCGAGGCGAACCTGCTCGCAGAGGAGATCGAAGCGGGGAGAACCGCCGTCAATATCGGCAAGCTCGGTGCCCGCGCCGCGGCCCTGGTTGCCGACGGCTATCGGGCCGGGCGGGCGGTGCTCGTCCTTGGCGGAGACGATACAGTCGCGGTCGGGGTCGTCGCCGGCACCCAGACCGGGGCCGGACCGGGGTCAGTGCTTGGTCTCGTCTGGCTGGACGCCCATGGTGACTTCAACACCCCGGAGACGTCCTATAGCGGCATCCTGGCCGGGATGCCGGTCGCGGTGATCGCCGGGCTGGCAGGGCCGCTCTGGCGCGAAGCCGCCGGTCTCGCCGCGCCGCTGCCGACCGACCGGATCCTCCTGGCCGGCATCCGCGACCTGGACGAAAAAGAGGAGGCCCTGCTCCGGGCCACGAATGTGCGCATCGTGGGCGCCGGCGAGCTTTGTGGTGATGCGTTCCAAGCGGCTCTCGACCGACTGGCGAACCGCTGCACCCATCTCTGCGTCCACGTCGACCTCGATCTGCTCGACCCCCGCTTCGTACCGAGCGCGTCGACGCCGTCGGCCAAGGGGCCGACCGTCCCCGAAGCGGCCGAGGCGCTCGGACGCGTCCTCGCCACCGGCAAGGTCGCTACGCTCTGCCTGGCGGGGCTCAACCCCGGAGCAGGCGAGCGCGGCCGGACCTCGCTCGCGTCGGCGATGGGGCTGCTGGAGCAGGCGTTGTCGCGGTGGACAGCCGTGCCCGCAGCCGTCGGTTGACCGTTTCCGGATCGGATTCGGCGAGCGTTGCCTGCGGGCGGAGGGAGTGCTAGACTGCCGGGCGAGCCCGGAAACGGGCCGTTCGGCGTGCCTTCTTCTGGCATGGTTTGGTTTAGCCGGCTTGCGGCGCGGGAGTTCCGCCCGAATGCCGCGCGCCTTGGGACGATAGAAGGGCGGAGATCCATGGTTGCCCAGTTGATCCGGTCGGTCGAGTCGGAGCAGTTCAAGGCCGAGATTCCCGAGTTCGGTCCCGGCGACACCGTGCGCGTCCACGCCAAGGTGGTCGAGGGCACGCGGGAGCGGATCCAGGTCTTCGAGGGGGTCGTCATCCGGCGCCGGGCCGGGGGCATCAACGAGAACTTCACCGTCCGCCGGATCGCCTCCCACGCCGTCGGCGTCGAGCGGACCTTCCTCCTCCACTCGCCCCGGATCGACCGGATCGAGGTGACTCGCCGGGGACGCGTCCGCCGCGCCAAGCTCTACTATCTGCGCGGCCTGACCGGCAAGGCAGCCCGGATCAAGGAGCGGCGGACCTAGCCCGCTCCACGAGCTCGCAGCGCGACGCAAGCCCGACTCGGCGCCCGCTCCCAGCGGGCGCCGAGCCGTTTCCGGCGTGGTATCGTCCGGTGCATGTCTGCGCCTCGTGCTGCACCCGACTTCGCCTTCGAGCGGTCGTTCTGGCGAGCCGGGCTGGACGTCGTCGCCGGCGTCGACGAGGTGGGCCGAGGCGCCCTCGCCGGCCCGCTTGTCGCTGCGGCGGTCGTCTTCCCGGCCGCCGCCGGTCCCGCTCTCCGGCGGCTGACCAAGCTCCTCGGCGCCGTCCGCGACTCCAAGGAGCTTCCGCCGGAGCGGCGAACCGCCCTCGTCGGTCCGGTTCGGGAGTCGGCGTGTGGCGTCGGGATCGGCATCGTCGAGCCGGGCGAGCTCGACGCCCTGGGGCTGGCCGCCGCCAACCGAGTGGCGATGGAGCGCGCCGTCCTGGCGTTGCCTTGCCAGCCCCATGCGCTCCTGCTCGACGCCTGCACCCTCGATCTCGGGCTGCCCCAGTCCGGCCCGATTGGCGCCGACGGCCGCTGCCTCTCGGTGGCGGCGGCATCCATCATCGCCAAGACCACCCGCGACGCGCTGATGGTTGCCTCCGACGACGATGACCCCCGCTACGGGTTCGTCCTCCACAAGGGGTACGGCTCCGCCCTCCACCTCCGTCGGCTCGACGAGCACGGGCCCGGTCCCCTCCACCGCCGGTGCTTCGCGCCGGTGGCCCGGCTGCTCGGTACCGTCCCTTGACGGAGGGGACGGACCGAGCCGCCCTCGGCGACGCCGGCGAGGCCCACGCCCGGCGTTGGCTCGAAGCCCGGGGCTACCGCTTCGTCGCCGCCAAGTGGCGTTGCCCGGCCGGCGAGCTCGATCTGGTCATGCAGGAGGGCGAGGAACTGGTGATCGTCGAGGTCAAGCTCCGCCGCGGCGAGGCAAACGGCCGGGCCGAGGACGCGATTGACCTCTCCAAGGCGCGACGACTCCTGACCACCGGCGAGCGGTTCGTCGCGGCCCACCCTGCCTGGCACGACGCCGTCTGGCGCGTCGATCTCGTAGCGATAACCCTCGGTCCGAACGGCGTTGTGGAGCGGGTTTCGCATGCGGTCAACGCCGTCGTCGCCTGACCGCCTGGGGCCACCTCGAAGTCAGCCAGGCTGGTGATGCGGCCGGCGGCGAGTCGGCTCCCTTCGCGTGATAGACTGCCAACCGGCTCACCCAGGGCCAGCGATCCCGTGGACGGCGTTCGGTACGGTGCACGCGGACAACCACGTCGGGAGGTACAGGCATGGTCTTGTTCGGCAGCCGCGCGCACGCGGTCGCAGCCTTGGCGGCAACGGTGGCGTTTGGCACCTTCGGGTTCGGGGCGACGGCCCAAGAGGCGACCCCGGTGGCAGCTGCGGCCGGTCTGCCCAACCACATCCACGTCGGCACGTGCGACAACCTCGACCCGGCGCCGCTGATTCCTCTGGCGGACCTGGTCTTCCCGAGCGAGACGGCTGCGGCCGCCGGCACGCTGACGATTGCGACGCCAGACGCCATGGCGACCCCAATGGCGGGCTCTGCGATGGCCGGGATGCCCGGCGCCGGAATCCCGGTCGCGGTGGCAACGACGGAGGTCGACCTCGCGCTCGAGGACATCATCGCCGGCGGCCACGCCATCAACGTCCATGAGAGCGCCGAGAACATCGAGGTCTACGTCGCCTGCGGCAACATAGTCGGCCTGCCGGACGAGCAGGGCAACTTGTTCATCGGTCTCGGCGAGTTGAACGACTCCGGTCTGCGGGGCGTCGCCTGGCTGCTGAGCGACGGCGACCAGACGACCGTCACCGTCTTCCTCGCCCGCGACGCGGCCTGATTCCCGGAGCGGGCTTCGGCGAGGACGGCTCCGCCGAGGGTGGGCCGAACTCGTCGAGCCGTACCTCCCCGTTCGACCCGGCGCGGCCCCCACGGCCGCGCCGTCGTCGTTCCCGCCCCGGCCGCCGGAGCCACCAGTGCAGGAGCATGCGGCGTGTTCGATCCACCGCGAGCGGGGAGCGTCGAGGCCCACCGTGGCGCCGCCCCGGACTCCGTCCGCTGCGCGGTTCTGACGGTGAGCGACACGCGCACCGCGGAGACCGACTCGAGCGGCCGCCTCGTCCGCGATCTGCTTGAGATGCGCGGCCACGTCGTCGTCGCGCAGGCGATCGTGCCGGACGATGCCGGTCCCATCCGGCTTGCGCTCGGCGAGTGGGCCGGCCGCGATGACGTGCAGGCCATCCTGTCGAACGGCGGCACCGGCATCGCTGGGCGCGACACCACCTACGATGCGATCGTCGACCTCTTGGAGAAACGGCTGGACGGATTCGGGGAGCTGTTCCGGATGCTCTCGTACGCCGAGATCGGAGCCGCGGCGATGCTCTCGCGCGCGGTCGCCGGTGTCTACCGCGGCAAGCTGGTCGCCGCCATGCCCGGCTCGTCCAACGCCGTCCAGTTGGCGATGACCAAGCTGCTCCTGCCCGAGATCGGCCACCTCGTCTACGAGATCGGCAAGTAGGGGGGTAGCTGACGGCGAAATTCGGTGGAAAGCCAATCGTCGGAGCCGTCTTTGTCGGCCCCGGTACATCTCGGCTAGCATCGTTGCGCCAGTTGGTGGAACGAGGAAGGCGGACGCGGGTGGCGGGCGGAACGCAGCGGACGGCACGGGTGCTCAAGGGGTTCCGGGATTACCTTCCGGAGCAGATGATCCTCCGGGGACGGATCATCCGCCGCTTCCGGGAGGTCTTCGAGCGCCACGGCTTCGAGCCGCTCGACACGCCCACCATCGAGTACCTGGAGGTGCTGACCGGCAAGGCAGGCGAGAACGAGAAGCTGATGTACCGCTTCACCGACCACGGCGGGCGCGAGGTCGGCCTCCGCTACGACCTGACGGTGCCCCTCGCCCGCGTCGTCGCGATGCACCAGAACGACCTGGCCTTCCCGTTCAAGCGCTACCACATCGCCCCGGTCTGGCGGGCCGACAACCCGCAGCGGGGCCGCTTCCGCGAGTTCTGGCAGTGCGACGCCGACATCGCCGGCAGCGCCTCGATGCTGGCCGACGCCGAGGTGGTCGCGGTCATGGCCGAGGCGCTCGCCGCCGTCGGTCTGCCGGAGTTCACGATCCGGATCAGTCACCGCCGGTTGCTGGAGTGCATCGGGCTGGCGGCCGGGGTCCCGGCTGAACGCGCCTCCAGTCTCTACCGCGCGGTCGACAAGCTCGACAAGATCGGGCGAGACGGCGTCGTCCGCGAGATGGTGGCGTACGAGATCCCGGAAGCATCGGCCCGACGGGTGCTAGACCTCGTCGCGGCGACGGGCGCGCCGGAATCGCTGCTCGCCGCCCTCGCCTACGAGCTGAGCGAGGTGCAGGGCTCCGAGGAAGCTCTCTCCGAACTGAGCGAGCTGTTCGCCGCCCTGCCGGCGTTCGGAGTACCCGAGGACCGCTACCTGCTCGACCTGGCGCTCGCCCGCGGCCTGGACTACTACACGGGTCCGGTGTTCGAGGCGACCGTGACCGAGCCGAAGATTGGGTCGGTCGGCGGTGCCGGCCGCTACGACGACCTCGTCGGCGGCTTCCTAGGACGCCCCGTCCCCGCCACCGGCATGTCGCTCGGGCTGGAGCGGATCGTCGAGGTCGTCCAGGAGCACGGGCTGCTGCCCGCCGATCGCACGGTCGCCCAAGTCGCCGTCGCCATCTTCCCGGCCACGGTCGCCGCGGGCGCTCGCCTAGCGTCGGAGATGCGCGCGGCCGGGTTCAACGTCGACCTCTCGCTCCAGCCGAACCGCTCGGTCGGCGACCAGCTCAAACTCGCCGGGCGCCAGGGTATTCCAGCGGCCATCATCGTCGGGGAGAGCGAGATCGCCGAGGGGAGGGTCTCGCTCAAGGACCTCCGCTCGGGGGACCAGGAAACGGTGCCGCGGGACAAGGTCGCGGCCGCCCTCCGGCGGCTCCTCCCCGGCTGAGGCACGGGCCGGGAGTCTCCCCGCGGCCTGCGATAATGCCGCCCCTGCCCATGTCTCTGAGGTCTCTCCCGGAGGAAGACGAACGCCGATGTCGCCGACGCTGATGAATGACGAGTTCTCGACCTACATGCTCGTCGTCGCCCACCCGGACGACAGCGAATTCTCCTCCGCCGGCACCGTCGCCCGGCTCACCGACGCCGGCAAAAGCGTCGTGGTCATCCAGGTCACCTCCGGCGATCGTGGCAGCCCCGACCGCGACGCCGACCCGGCGCGGGTCGCCGCGATCCGCGAAGCCGAGCTGCTGGAGGCAACGCACCGCCTCGGCGTCGAGGAGGTGGTCTTCCTCCGCTGCCCGGACGGCGAGCTGATGCCCGATCTCGGGCTCCGGGAGAAGATCGTCCGGATGATCCGGACCTGGCGGCCAGACGTGATCATCACCCACGATCCGTTCCGTCCCTACGCCCTCCACCCCGACCACCGGGCGGTCGGTCTGGCGACCACCGACGCCGTCTACCCCACCGCCCGCGACCCGCTCTACTTCCCGGAGCACCTGCACGAGGGGCTGGAGCCGCACAAGACCGCCGAGATCTGGTACTTCGGATCGGAAACGCCGGACAAGGTCGTCGACATCACGAACACCTTTGGCCGGAAGATCGACGCCCTGAAGGCGCACGCCAGTCAAGTCGGCGACTTCGAGGGGCTGGAGGAGCGCCTTCGCGAGCGCTCCCAGGAGCTTGCTCAGGGGCACGACTTCAAGCTGGCCGAGGCGTTCAAGGTCGTCCAGATGCGACGGTAGCGGGCGGGCGCATCCATCGAAGGGCCGATTCCCAGGAGCTTTTAGACGTGATCGATTCCGCGGCGGACGGCGAGATCCGGGCGGTCGAGGAGCGGGCGGTGGCCGCGGCCCGGCTCGCCTTCGGCGACGGCTGGCAACTGGACCGGGTGGCGCTCGCGCCGGGACGGATCGAACTGCTCGGCAACCACCTCGACTACAACGGCGGGCCCGTGCTCTGCGCGGCGATCGACCGCCACGTTGCCGTCGCCGCCGGCGGCGGTCCGGCTGGGGGTTGGGACCTCCGGGTCGTCGCGGCCGACAACCCGACGCTCGGCGTCGTTGCCTTCGACGCCGAGTCGGTTCGTGACTGGCGCAACCCTGAGCGGCCGCCGAACACCGATGCCTACGTACGCGGGCTGGTCGCCGGTGCCCTCGACCGACCCAACCTTTCCCTGCGACGGCCGACGGAGCTGGCAATCGCCGGCGACGTGCCGCTCGGTTTTGGCCTCTCGTCGTCGGCGGCCCTGTGCGTATCGCTCGGGTTGGCGATGGTCGAGCCGCGGCCCTCCGACCACGATCTGGTGCTGCTCGCACAGGAAGCCGAACACCGCGCCGGCACCCCCTGCGGCACGATGGACCAGTCGGCGTCCGTCGCTGGCGGCGTCATCCGATTCGATGGTGCGACGCTGACGATCGAGCGTCTCTCGCCCGACCTCGGCGAACTCGTCTTCGCCGTCGTCGACTCGGGTGTCGAGCGGTCCCTCGGCGTTTCCTCCTACCCGCTCCGGGTCGAAGAGTCGCGGGCGGCGCTCGACCATGCCAATCGCGTCCTCGGCCTGGCACTACCGCACCTCGCCGCGCTCTCGATAGAGGCGCTGGAAGAATTGACTACCGGTACCGACCCGTTGCCGTCGCCGCTCCTCGACAGGGTCCGGCACGTCGTCTCGGAAACCCTCCGGGTTAACCAGGGGGAGGCGGCGTTGGGGGCCGCCGACTGGCCCCGGTTCGGCGCGCTGATGACAGCCTCCGGCCGCTCGTCCGCAACGGACTACGCGATCAGCCATCCCAAGGTGGAAGAGCTAGTCGGCGAAACCCTTCAAGCCGCCGGGGTCCTCGGTGCCCGAATGATGGGTGGCGGCGAGGGCGGGGCGGTCCTGGTCCTGCTGCCGCGCGACTTCGTCGGGCAGTTGGAGGCTACGCTTCGGCACGGCTTCTTCGCCCGCCACGGGATGACCGAACGGTCGGGTCTCGTCCACGCCTGCGCGTTCTCGGACGGCGCCCGGGTGCGACCGGTCGGGTAGGCTTGGACCCCATTGAGCAAGAGATCACAGGAACCGGCACCGGCGACCAGGGTCAAACGCGTCCAATCATCCGGAGCCCTCGGGAGCAAGGTCTCTCCTCGGCGCTGGCAGAAGGCGTACGAGCGACGCCGCAGCCGCGGGAGTTCGCCGGTTTCGTTCCGGATGACGATGTGCGCAGGCTGGCTGCGTGCCGACCGTCTCCCCCAGCTCGCGATCTACGCGGCCTTCCTCGGCAACCCGAGCTCGTCGAGGAAACCGCGCTTCGGCTTCCGCTTGATGTCGCGGCTGCCCGAGCGCCGGTTGCGGTAGGCCGTCGTCAGGTGGACGCCGGTCGACGGGTCGAGCACGAGCACGGTCCCCTCCAGCCGCCGGAGGCGATCCTCTCGCAGGTCGTCGCGTGGGATATCGCGGCGGCCGAGGTGGACGAAGACGGCCTTGCCGGCGTGGTATCGCCGACCGTGGACGAAGACGTAGCGGACATCCTCGGCACTGAGGTTGCGCTGGGCGAGCCGCTCGTCGGCGTGGGCGGACATCGAAGAGACCGTGTAGTCACGCACCGGGCCCCTCCCTTCCAGCGGCCGTTGCCGCTCCGTATCACGGGGGGACATGCAAGAGTTCGGCCAGCGGGGTGTACGTACATTATCCGCCGAAGGCCAGGATCCGTCAATAGGACGATCGGGTGAACTCGTAACGGAAGATGAACCGAGTCTCCCCTACCCCTGCGCGGAGTCCCGTCCCCCCGGTTCGACGGTCAATAGCCAGCGTCGAGGTCGACCCTGTTCACCAACTCCTCGCCCGCCCGAAACCGCCGGACGTTCTCGACCACCAGCTCGATGGCCCGGTCCCAGTAGCGCGGCGAGGCTCCGGACGTGTGGGCGGTGATGATCACGTTCTCCATCGCCCACAGGGGCGACTCCGGTGGCAGCGGTTCGGGGTCGGTCACGTCGAGGCCCGCCCCGCCGAGGAGGCCTTCGGCGAGCGCCGCTTCGAGCGCCGCCTGGTCCACCACCGGACCGCGGCCCACGTTGTAGAGGAACGCCCCGGGGCGCATCGCCGCCAGCGCCTCGGCGTCGATCAATCCCCGGGTCGCTGGTGTCAGCGGCAGGCTGACGAGGACGTGGTCGGCGTTGCCAAGTGCCTCGTGCAGCTCCTCCTGCCAATACACCCGAGTGACGAACTCCGGCGTCGGCTGGCCGGAACGGCGGCGGAAGCCGGTCACCTCCATCCCCAACGCCGCGGCCCGCTCGCCCGTCGCCAGGCCGATGTCGCCCATGCCGACCAGCAGGAGCGTCTGCCCGGAAACCTCGAACACTTCCGCGTGCGTCTCGGTATCGCGCCACCGACGGTCCCGCTGGGCCGACAAGAGCTGCGGCAAGCGGCGGGCGAAGGCGAGCAGCAGCGCGAGCACGTGCTCGGGGATGTTCGGCACGTGGACGCCGCTGCTGTTCGTCAGGATCGCACCGTGTCGCCGGATCTCCGCAAGCGGGAGCCCTTCGACCCCGGCTCCTCCCACGTGGATCCACCGGAGCCCAGGCGCCGACTCCAGCCATTCCGGCTCGACTGACCAGAGCACGGCGGCATCGACGGCGCCCAAGTCCGCCGTCGCGGGGGGCCAGTCGGACTGCCGGAGATCGAGGTCGGGAAACGCCGACCGCAGCCGATCGAGGTGGCGCGGCTCCACCGACGTCGCGACGAGCATCGATCGGAGCGTCCCCGTGGTCGCGGTGCCATCCCTCATACGGTCCCCCTCTCTTCCCGTAACGGATCATCAACCCCGAGCGTCTGGACTGTTGTCCCTCCCTGACAAGGGGCACCTTCGGCTATACTACCGGCGTCGCCCCCTTGACCGTGGAGCAGGCATGTCTGGCGAGACGCGGTCCGCAGCGCAACCCACGATCCGCGGCGTTCGCCGCTTCGGGATGCGTCCGCTTGCCGTGGCGGTGTTTGCTGCGGTCGCCCTCCTGCCGATCGGCGCTGCCGCCCACGACGGGAGCGGTCAGACCGAAGGCCATACGCTTGAGGTGGTTCTTTCTTACCCCGACTCGGGGTTGGCCGACGGCGAGCAGCTCTGCCTCGGCCTCTACCCCGGCGACGCGACCGACTTCAACGCTCCCCCGTTCCAGGCGCGCTGCCTCGACCCCGGCGACGATGCCGCCACCTTCGACGGCATCGACCACGGCGACTTCATCGTCGCCGTGCCCGGCGTAGGGTCCGAGATCGAGCGCGAGCGCTATCGCGGCCAGCTGGTCGAGACCGCCATCCCCGACGAGCCGACGCTGACGGCGTTCGGGATCGAGGTCGATCTCGCCCTGTCGCCAGAAGCGGCGGGGACGACCGGGCGGGTCCAGGTCAACGTCTATGGCTGCCCTCCGGGGACCGAAGGCGGCGGCGATGCCGACTTCTGGGCGACCGAGTGTCAGGCCCTCGCCGGCGGCATCCCCCTCAGCCTGTCCGGACTCGGCACCATCGAGCACACCGAGATCGAGGCGGTGACCGGCGAGAACGGCCTCACCTCCGGCCGGGCCCTGTTCACCGACCTCCCGGCTGGCGCCTACCAGCTCGGTGGGGAGATCCCCGAGAACTTCGACTCGCCGGCGGTCTTCATCCAGTCCAGCATCGAAGGCGGCATCAAGCCGGTCGAGCAGGACGGCACACTCGATCTCCGTCCGACCGAGGTTGCCGTCGTCGACGTCTACCTCGTCCTCGACGGCCAGGACACGGCCACCGTAACGACGCCGGTGGACGCGGGCGCCGAACGCGTCGACACCCCACGCACTACGATCCTCGGGTTCGGCGACCAGCAGATCACCGGCGGTCTGACCGACGCGGAAGCCGCCAGCATGGCGACGGCGACGGCCGGCGAGTAGTTCGGGGTTCTTCGCTTGGACTCGGGAACGGGGCGCGGACGAGCATCCGCGCCCCGTTTCTCGTGTCGGCCGATGCGCTATCGAGGTGTGACAAGGCCCGACTGCAAAGGCCGGTGGTGCTGTCTTCAGTCGCTCGCACGGGGCTTGGTCGCTTCAGTCCGATGCTCGTGCATCGGACGCTGAGGTGTACCGATGGATCATCGCCAGACCATCAGCGCTGACGCACCGCTAGAACGTGACCCCGAACAGCACGTGGCGGGCGAAGTAGAGGAGGAACAGCGCCGCGACCGCCGCCACCCCCGGGTGCAGTCCCCGCCCCCGCCCCCGTGCCACCGCGATCAACGCGTAGGCGACGAAGCCGGCGCCGATCCCGTTGGTGATGCTGAAGGTGAGCGGCATCACCAGCATCGTCAGCACCACCGGGACGCCGACTCCGATGTCCCGGAAGTCGATCGAACTACCGTCGCCGCCGCCTCGGCGCTCCGAGAGCACTCCCACCATCAGCGCCCCGACGACGATCAGTGCCGGTGCGGTCGCCGCCGCAGGGATTGCCGTCACCAGGTTGACGAACGGCAACGAGAGCAGGAAGAGGATCCCTGTCACGACCGAGACGAGGCCGGTTCGCCCTCCCGTGGCGATGCCGGCCGCCGACTCGATGAAGGTCGTCGCGCTGGAGGCGCTGACGAACCCGCCCGCGGCCGCGCCCAGGCCGTCGACGAGGAGGGCCCTCTGAGCGCCGGGCAGTTCGCCCCGTTCGTCGAGATAGCCCGCCTCGGCCCCGACGCCGATCAACGTGCCCATGGTGTCGAAGAAATCCGAGAGCATCAGGCTGACCACCGAGAGGAGCGCCGTCAGGACGCCGAGTTTCGCCCAGTAGCCAAACCCGATCTGGCCGATCAGCGAGAAGTCCGGGCCGGCGAACGGCTCCGCCGGTAGCGCAGCGACCCCGCCCGGCACAACCAGGGCGACGACCGTCGCCACCACGATCCCGACGAGGATCGCCGCCTTGACGCCGCGCGCCATCAGGACCAGGGTGACGACCAGGCCGAGGACGGCGACGGCGATCGGCCAGGTATTGAGCGGGGCGAGCGCCAGCAGGCCGTCGACCGTGCCCGTCTGACCGGGTAGGAAGAGGATCAACCCCGCGTTCCGCAGCCCGATGAAGAGGATGAACAGCCCGATCCCGACCGAGATCGCCCGCGCCAGCGCCTCCGGCACCGCGTCCATCACCCACTTGCGGACCCCGACCAGGACCAGGACCGTGATCAACAGACCCTCGGTTACGACGACCCCCATCGCCTCGGCCGGCGTCAACCCGAGCGTGCCGACGAGGCTAAAGGCGACGATCGCGTTCAAGCCAAGGCCGGGCGCCATCGCGAAGGCGCGATTCGTGGCTAGACCCATCGCCAGGGTCATCACGCCCGCGACCAAACAGGTGGACGTCGCGACCGCGCGCGTGTCGAGCCCGGCAGCCGCCAGGATTGCCGGGTTGACCGCGATGATGTAGGCCATGACCATAAAGGTGGTCGCCCCGGCGACCACCTCGGTGCGGACCGAGGTGCCGTTCTCCCGAAGCCGGAAGAGCCGATCAAGACCGCCTTCGGCAGTCGCCCGCCCCCCGACCGGCCGAGCCGCCCCTGCCCGTTGCATCGCGTCTCTCCCCCAGGCGCGCTCGCGAGCCCCAAGCCCGTCGCCAGTGGGCCCCTGCCGTGCCTGTACGTACGACTACGATAGGGGAATCGGGAATCGGGCACAAGCGCACGTCGGGCGGCTGGTTCTGGGCGACGGAACCAAGCCTTGCGCTTCCTCCGAACGCGGGTCCATCAACGGAGATTCCGGTGAACGACGGATCGTGCCGGTATCCTCCGCAATCCGCTGCCCGAAGCGGGCAGCGATCGACAACCCTCCGGTTGCGTCCACCACCGTTTGGTGTCGTCTACTGTGCGATGCTCACCCGGCGGGCCGACCCCGCGACCGCCGACCGGAGCGCGCATGCTTGCCACCGCAAAGGGCCCCTGCGATGAAGCCGCCATCCACGCGGCAGCGCCCGAGGCCGGAGCCGCCCCCGGCTCGGCGGAGACCGGCCGCTGGGTGCTGGCCGCAACCATCCTGGGGTCGAGCATCGCCTTCATCGACTCCACCGTCGTCAACGTCGCCCTGCCCACCATCCAGGACGAGCTCGCCGCCACCCAGGCGGATGTCCAGTGGGTGGTCCAGGCGTACGCACTCTTCCTGGCGGCGCTGATCCTGGTCGGCGGGTCGCTCGGCGACCGCTTCGGGCGTCGGCGCGTCTTCGCGAT
This sequence comes from uncultured Thermomicrobiales bacterium, assembly GCA_902806345.1. Taxonomy (GTDB): domain Bacteria; phylum Chloroflexota; class Chloroflexia; order Thermomicrobiales; family UBA6265; genus CADCWF01. Next base: position 33,475 of record CADCWF010000012.1, on the reverse strand, counting down.
CGGCGTCGCCATCTTTGCGGTCGCCTCGGCTGGCTGCGGTCTAGCACCAACCGTCGAGGTCCTCATCGCCGCCCGCGCCCTCCAGGGCATCGGCGGCGCGCTGCTCGTCCCAGGCAGCCTGGCGATCATCAGCGCCTCGTTCCCCGATCGGGAGCAGCGGGGCAAAGCGATCGGCACGTGGTCCGCCTTCACCGCGATCACCAGCGCCATCGGCCCGGTCGTCGGTGGCTGGCTCGTCGACAACGCCTCGTGGCGGTGGGTCTTTTTCATCAACCTCCCGCTTTCGATCGTCGTCCTCGCCATCGCCCTGACCCGGGTTCCCGAGAGTCGGGACCCCGAAGCCGCAGCCGGCTTGCGGGGGGTCGATTTCCTCGGCGCCGGACTCGCTACGGTCGGCCTCGGTGCCCTCACGTTTGGCTTGACCGAAGGGCCGGCACGCGGCTGGGGCAGCGCGCTCGTCGTCGCCTCACTGGCGGCCGGCCTCGCCGCGCTCGTCGGCTTCGTGGTCGCCGAGTCGCGCGGCTCGTCACCGATGATGCCGCTCGGTCTCTTCCGCTCTCGCACCTTCACCGGCGCCAACCTGCTGACCCTGCTCCTCTACGGGGCGCTCGGGGGCGCCTTCTACTTCGTCCCGTTCAACCTGATCCAGGTCCAGGGCTACACCTCGACGGCGGCCGGGGCCGCCCTGCTGCCGATGGTCCTCCTGCTGTTCGGGTTGTCACGGTGGGCGGGTGGATTGACCGGCCGTTTCGGTGCCAAGCCGCCGCTCGTCGTCGGGCCGACTATTGCGGCGCTCGGCTTCGTCCTGCTCGCTCGCCCAGGCGTCGGCGGCAGTTACTGGACGACCGTCTTTCCGGCTGTCGTCGTGCTGGGCCTCGGAATGTCGGTCACCGTGGCGCCCTTGACGACCGCGGTCATGGGGGCGCTAGAAGACCGCTTCGCCGGGACCGCCTCCGGCATCAACAACGCCGTCTCCCGCGTCGCCGGGTTGCTGGCAATCGCGCTCTTCAACGTCGTGCTGGCGGCGGCGTTCGGCAGCGCGCTGTCGGCCAACCTCACCGACCTGGACGCGCCGCCGACGGTCCTCGAGGCCGTCGTCGCCCAGGAGGACGACCTGGCAGCGGTCGAGCCTCCGCCGGAGGTCGACGAGGCCACCGCGGCGGCTATCGACACCGCGGTCGACGAGGCGTTCCTCGGCGGCTACCGGCTCATCATGCTCATCGCTGCGGGGATGGCCCTGGCAAGCGCGCTCATCGCGGTTCTGGTCGTCGAGGGAACGGCGATCCGAGCGGGCGCGAAGGAGGCGATGGCAGGTGCCTGACCTTCGTCGGATCGGACGGGCCTAGCCGCCGATCTGGCTCATGCCGCGGATCGTCTCGCGCTCGCCCTCGGCGAGGCCATGGCCCCACGGCTTGCGCCAAACCGCGACCCGCATCCGCCGTTCCAGCGCCTCGTCGTCGGCTCCCGAGCGAAGCAGATCCCGCAGGTCCGCTTCGTCCGGTCGCAGCAGGCAGAGCCGCAGCATGCCGTCCGCCGTCAGGCGGACCCGGTTGCAGGCCGCGCAGAAGGGCGCCGACACCGGCGAGATGAAACCGACCGTGCCGGCGGCGCCACGGATCCGCCACAGCCGGGCCGGGTCGGACGGATCGGTCGCGACCGGATCCAGCGGCCCGAATTGCGCCTCCAGCCGCGCCAGCGTCTCCTCGCTGCTGACCAAGCCCTGGTCGTGGACATCGCCGACACCCTCGAGCGGCATGATCTCCAGGAACCGCACCTGCCACGGCCGCTCGACCGTCAGCTCCGCCAGCGTGCCTACCTCGTGGTCGTTCTGCCCGCGGACCACCACCGAGTTGAGCTTGATCGGCCGCAGCCCGACCGCATCGGCGGCCTCAATCCCAGCCCAGACCAGGTCGAGCCGGCCGCCACGGGTCATCAGCTTGAACTTGTCCGGGTCGAGGGTGTCGATGCTGACGTTGACCCGGTCCAGCCCGGCCTCCTTCAGCGGCCCTGCCATCCGCCCAAGGAGGAGGGCATTGGTGGTCATCGAGAGCTCCTCGATGCCTGGCACTGCCTTCATCCCACGGACCAGTTCGACCAACTTCGGGCGAACGGTTGGCTCGCCTCCCGTGAGGCGCAGCTTGGTCACCCCGAGCCGGGCAAAGAGCCCAACCAGGCGGAGCAACTCGTCGTCGGTCAGGTGCTCGTCTCGCGGCTGGAACTTCATCCCGACGGCGGGCATGCAGTAGAGGCAGCGGAAGTTGCAGCGGTCGGTCAGGGAGATCCGAAGGTAGGTCATCGCCCGGCCGAAGGCGTCGCGGGCGGCGTGGGCTCCTCCCTCGGTCGCGGCCGCAGGGTAGAGGGTGATCGGCTTGGGACTGGCGAGAGCGACCATCTGGCTGTCGTTCCGAGGCGCCGCTGCCCCGCTCGTTCGCGGCTCTTCAATGATTGACTAGGTCCATCCGTAGCGTAGCACCGGTCGGGAGGACGGTCAAACGGAGAACGCCGCCGGAGGCTCTCGGTTTGACGGCTCAACTTCCCGACCGTAGCATCCTGACTGGTCGACCAGCGACGCGAGAGGTGGCAGGCGGGTGAGCGAGACCACGACGATACCACCGACGATCGGAGATTTGACCGGACAGGCCAGACAGCTGCTCCACGAATGGGTCGCCTCCGAGAGCCTCCGCAAGCACTGCGAGGCCGTCTCCGCCTCGATGCGCCACTTCGCCCGGCTCCGCGGCGCGGACGAGGACCTGTGGGGTGCGGTCGGCCTCCTCCACGACCTCGACTTCGAGCGCCACCCAAATCTCGAGCTGGACGACACCGCCCACCCCTTCGTCGGCGTCCGCCACCTGCGGGACACCGGCTGGGGCGACGAGGTCTGCCGGGCGATCCTCAGCCACGCCGACTACTCCGGCGTCGCGCCCGAATCGGAGATGGAGCAGACACTCGTCGCGGTCGATGAGCTGAGCGGCTTCGTCATCGCCGTCGCCCTCGTCCGCCCGGACAAGTCGGTCCACGCGGTCGAGGTCTCCTCGGTCCGCAAGAAGCTGAAGGACAAGGCGTTCGCGGCCAAGGTCAGCCGCGAGGACATCACCCGCGGCGCCGAGGGGCTAGGCATGCCGCTCGAGGAACTGATCGGTGAGGTCATCACCGCCCTCCGGGGCGAGGCCGACCGCCTCGGCATCGCCGGTTCCGACCGCTAGACGAACGATCGGGGGCGTCGATGGACCCGAGGGAACTGCTGATCTTCGTCTCCGCGGCGGTGGCGCTGCTCGTTGTCCCCGGGCCAGCCGTCCTGTACGTCGTTGCACGCGGCATCGACCAGGGCCGGTCGGCAGCGCTCGTATCCGTGCTCGGCATCGGGACCGGCGCGATGGTCCACGTCGCGGCCGCCGCGGTCGGGCTCTCGGCGCTGCTGGTCTCCTCCGCGACGGCCTTCGCGGCGGTGAAGTACCTGGGTGCCGCCTACCTGATCTACCTGGGGATACGGACCCTCCTCGACCACTCCGAGGCTATCGGCCCGAACCGGACGGCCCCGCGGTCGATGCGGAAGCTCTTCTCGGAGGGCGTCGTCGTCGAGGGGTTGAACCCGAAGACCGCGCTCTTCTTCCTGGCGTTCCTCCCGCAGTTCGTCGACCCCGCCGCCGGGAACGTTCTCGTCCAAACGCTCCTGCTGGGTGCGCTCTTCGTCGCGATCGGCATCTGCACCGACGGCTGCTACGCGCTGGCCGCGGGCGGTATCCGCGGGCTCCTCGGCAGCCGCCCCGCGTTCACCCGAGCCCAGCGGGTCGTCTCCGGCACCATCTACCTCGGTCTTGGGGCCGCGACCGCCGTCGGCTCGCCGGGTCGGGACCGCTGAACTCGAACCGATTGACCGAAGGGGCGCACCGTGCCAGACGCCGCGACGATGTCCGTCTTCGTCCTCGCCACGCTGGCCCTCCTGGTCGTGCCGGGGCCGGCGGTGCTCTTCATCGTCGCCCGTGGTATCGACCAGGGCCGGAGCGCGGCGCTCACCTCGGCGGCCGGGGTCGGCGTGGGCAGCCTCGTCCACCTGACGGCGGCGGTCCTCGGCCTCTCGGTGCTGCTCGCCTCCTCGGCGGTCGCGTTCTCGGCCGTCAAGTACCTCGGCGCCGCCTACCTCGTCTACCTCGGCATCCGGACGTTGCTCACGAAACCGGAACGTACCGTGGCGATCGACCGCTGCCCGAAGCCGCTCCGGCGCCTCTTTGCCGAGGGTGTCATCGTCCAGGCGCTTAACCCCAAGATCGCCCTCTTCTTCCTCGCCTTCCTGCCGCAGTTCGTCGATCCGTCCCGCGGACCGGTCGCCCTCCAAACGCTTGCCCTCGGCGCGATCCTGGTCGGGATGGGGATGTGTACCGATTCTGCCTACGGGTTGGTGGCCGGCTCGCTCGGCGGCATGCTGAGGGAGAGCCGCGCCTTCGCCTCGGCCCAGCGCTGGGTGGCCGGTAGCGTCTTCATCGGCCTGGGGGTCTCGGCCGCGGTCACGGGCACGCCCCAGGAATAGGGATGCCCTTGAGCATCGGTCGTGCCGGGTGCTCGTTAGCCAGCACGACCGTCTGGTTCACTGCTCCGCTCGCCGCTTGGCAACGGACACCGCCACGTCCGGATCGGACAGCGACGAACTGCCAGGGCTTAGGAACTCGTCGCCGTGAGGAGTTGGCTCCCCGTGCAGACCCGACTCCGGTCGTGGTGGTTCGAGATCCAGGCCAGCCTATGGTTCCTCCCGGCCGTGATCACCGCGACCGCCGCCGCGCTCGCCCTGCTCACCGTCGAGGTCGATTTTCGGCTCCTCCTGGATCGCCGGGCCGGCACCGTGTGGCTCTTCGGCGGCGGTGCGGAAGGAGCACGCGGCGTGCTGGCGACCATCGCCGGCACGATGGTCACCGTCACCGCCCTCGTCTTCTCGATCACCGTCGTCGCGCTCCAACTGGCCGCCAGCCAGTTGACGCCGCGGGTGCTCCGCTCCTTCATGGGCGACCGCGGCAACCAGGTCGTCCTCGGGTTCTTCATCGGCACCTTCACCTACGCGCTCCTCGTCCTGCGGGCGGTCCGGGCGCCACTGGACGAGCGGGGCGGGTTCGTCCCAGCGGTGTCGGTCAGCGTGGCGATCGTGCTGGCGATGGCGAGCGTCGGGCTCCTCATCTATTTCGTCCACCACGCCGCCAACTCGATGCGCGTCTCGGTCGTCGTCGACCGGGTCGCGGAACAGACGCTGGCCCTCGCCGCCGAGCTCTATCGGTCGGAGAACTCTGGCGGCTCTGCGACGACCCGGGCGGCTCCGGTGCTCTCCGGGGAGTCGACCGGCACAGTCTGGACGAACCGCGCGGGCTACCTGCAGACGGTCGACGCGAACGCCTTGCTCAAGGTCGCAGCGGAGCGGTCGTTGACGATCTGGATCTTGCCCTGCGTCGGCGACTTCGTGCTCCCCGGTACCGCCGTTGCGCTCGTCCTGCCACCGAGCAGTCCCGACAGCGAGGGCGCGATCTACTCGTCGCTGTCGCTGGGACCGGAGCGGACGTTCCAGGAAGACATCGGGTTCGGCGTCCTCCAGTTGGCCGACATCGCCGTCAAGGCCTTGTCGCCCGCGATCAACGACCCCACCACGGGGATGCACTGCGTCGACCGCCTGGCCGAACTGCTCCTCCGGCTCGCCGAATGCCTCCCTCCCGGCGGAACCCGGGTCTTCGTCGACGGGGAGGGAAGGGTCGTCCTTCCCGAACCGTCGTTCGAGCGGCTCGTCGGCGTCGCCTTCGACCGCATCCGCCACTACGCCGCCAGCGATGCCCGTTCGGTCGAGCACCTCGTCGCCACCCTGGGTCGGATCAGCGTGCTCGTGCCGGAGGGCTACCGACCGTTGCTCGCCCGCTCGGCCCGCTCGGCCATCGAAGAAGCGCGGCCGCATCTCGTGGTCGGCGAGGACATCGCGTCCGTCGAGCGTGCCGCCGCCTGGGCCTTTCACCCAGACGCGGCGGTTTTCGTCGGAGAGGTCAACTCGGTCGGCCGATAAGCGATCGGGCGCCGATCAACGCCCACGCCAAGAGCATCTAATGGTGCCGTCGCCTAACCCAGCCCCATCATGAGCACCCGGCGGACGCTCTCGTCGATCCGCTCTGGGGCAACCGCTCCCGACCGGACCTGCCCGACGAGGTGGTCGAGCAAGGCCCCCGGCTCCACCGGCGGCATCGCGTAGAGGAGCAGGTCCACCCCCGCCGCCACCGCCAGGTCGACCGTCTCGAACGGACCGAAGTCGGATAGCGCCGCCATCCCAAGGTCGTCCGTCACCACGACGCCAGTGAACCCCAGTTCCTCGCGCAGCACCTCCACCGCCACAGGCGACAGGGAGGTTGGTAGGTCGTCCCACTCGGGGTAGAGCAGGTGCCCGAGCATCACCATCTCGACCCCCGCCTCGACCGCCGCCGCGAACGGCACCCCGTCCGTTTGCCCCCACTCGGCCAGCGAGAGGTCGACCCGCGGCAGCGCAAGGTGCGAGTCGGTGGAGCCCCGACCGTGCCCCGGAAAGTGCTTGGCGCCGTGGACCACGCCCGTCCCAGCGGCTCCCTTGACGTAGGCCGCCACGTCCTCGGCCACCCGGTTGGGGTCCGAGCCGAACGCGCGCCCGGCCATGAAGCTGTCCCCATCCCAGGCGATGTCGGCGACCGGCGCGAAGTTGGCAGAGATGCCCCAGCGAGCCAGGAACTCGGCCCGCGCTCGGGCGAACGCCGCGATCGCCGCCGGCGCCAGCAACCCCAACTCGGGGGCGCTCGGCGCCGGGTCACCGGGCAGTCGCGACACCAACCCCCCTTCCTGATCGACCGCGATTAGCGGTGGCAGGGCAGGGTTCGTCGTGAGGATCTCCGCGATCAGCGCCGCGGCCTCGTTTGGCGTCCCGATGTTGGAGCCGACGAGCAGCACGCCGCCCGGCTTCGCCATACGCAGCCAGGACGCCTCGGGGGCCGTGAGCGCGGTGCCGGCGACCGGGACGACGAAGAGCCGGGCGACCCGCTCCGCCAGCGGCATCGCCTCCAGCGTCGCCTCGACATCGTCGGTGGTGGGCGCCGCCGACGAGAAACGCGGCTGGGACGCCGCGCTCCCCGCTCCCAGGGCGGCGGCAACCAGCGCAGCCTGGCCGAGGAGGGTCCGTCGAGAGGTTAAATGCGGTGCCGTCACGCGAACGCCCTTTCGTTCCAGACGAGCAATCGGGGAGTCCGTCCCGAGGCGATGTTTCTGGTAAATTGCCTTGATCGAACACCCGATCGAGCGGCCGGTCGTCTGTGCAATCCGAGACCGCTGATCAGCGATCGCGGCGGCCGGTTGCCGTCGCCACGTCCGGCGACACCTGTACTGGTGATTTCGGCCCACCGGCTGGCGCCCGATCCACCTCGCCATCCCGAGGCGGGATGTCGATCCCCTCCGTCGAATCGCGTTGGCGCTCTGCCTGTCTTCTCGGCAGCGCCGTCGCAACCTCGCCTGAGCGGACCCGGGGGTGGCGCCCGTAGTAGACGACGAACAGCCCCATCGCGACGGCGGTGAACACGATGTACCCGAGGAACGTTGGGCCGTAGCCGCGCTGCACGATCAACCAGCCGCCCACCAGGCTGGCCCCCGCCCAGCCGAGGTTCCAGGCGGCCGAGCGCAAGCCGAAGACCCCAGCCCGCGCCTTCGGCGGCAGCACCTCGGCGATGAAGGTCGAGTCGATCGGCCAGGCCATGCTGATCGAGGTCTGGCGGACAACGTGGGCAACCACCGCGACTGGCAGCAGCGGCGCCAGCGGCAGCAACGCGTAGAGCGGCAGCGGCACGACGCGGACGACGGCGACGCCAACGAGCGCCCCCCAGCGCCGTGCCACCATCGGGGCTGCCAACCCGATCGTCGCCGAGGCCAAGCCTGCCGCTGCGTAAACAAGTCCGATCTGGCCGGGGCTCGATCCGAGGGATGCGAGGTAGACGTTGTAGAACGGCACCACCATCCCCGCCCCCAGCGCCATCAGGCCGCCTATCAGGACGAAGACGCTCACGTCCCGGCGGACTCGTCGACGCCCGGCGGGGTCCTCGGCTTCGCGCGCCGCCGTCGGGTCGGGGTCGGCACGTCTGGCTCGGGCGTCCCCCATCGACAGCAGCGGCGCCAACGCGAGGGTCGCCACCACCGTCCCGGCGATGAGGGTCCAGCGGAAAGCCCAGAGGGTATCGACGGGGAGCCGGTTGGGAAGGGCGCCGCCAAGCAACGAGCCGACGGTGCCGGAGAGACCGATCACCGCGAAGGCGAGTGTCGAGATGGTCTGCCGCTGGCGGGCCGGCACCCATTCAATGATAAACGGCATGGTCCCGGTGAAGAGGTAGGCGAGGCCGACCCCGCTGGCCGCCGAGAGCGCCAGGAGCAGCGGCGGCTGCTCGGCCCAGGCCAGGGCGTACGACGTCGCGAGGAAGATCGACAACCCACCGACGAGCGACCGCCAGATGCCGATCCGGCCGACCACCGGCCCCATCGTTGCGGCCGTCGCCGCCATCGTCAGGGTCTGGGCGGCGCTGAACGCCCCCATGTCGTCTTCGCGCAGGTTCAGCTCGCGCAGGTAGAGGTTGAAGATGAGCTGGAAAACGCCCCACCCGACGTACGCGAGGAGGTTGTAGAGCAGGAACAGGCGGACGTCACGCTTGTAGAGACGGATCTCGCGGAACATCGTCGCCATAGAGGGATCGTCCGCTGGTCGCGTCGTGGCCAACGAGACCCATCGTCGCAGCGGCCCCGTGCCGGCAGTATAGCCTCGGTCTTCTCGCGCTCCAGTCCGTCGCGGGCGCCAGGCGGAGCGGGCAGATCGGGTTCCCGGCGGTAGACTTGGAGCCGACGACTCGGAGAAGGCAGGCGGAGGAACGATGGGAACCGGAGGACCGGCAACCGTTCGGGTCGGGCTTGCGGGGCTCGGTCGCTTCGGCAAGCTGCACGCCTCCGTCCTGGCGGCGCTGCCGGGGGTCGAGCTCGCGGCGGTCTGCGATCCGGCGGAATCGGAGGTCGCCGCCGTCGCGGCCCGCCATGCGGTGAAGGGCCGCTATCCCAGCCTGGACGCGATGCTCGCCGCCGAACCCCTCGACGCCTGTTTCTTGGTGACGCCGGAGCCGCTCCACGCGGCCCAGGCGCTGACGGTCCTGGAGCGGCGGATCGCGCTCTTCGTCGAGAAGCCGCTGGCGATGACCGTGGCGGAGGGGGAGGTCGTCCTCGCCGCCGCCGACCGCGCGGAGGTGCCGCTCCAGGTCGGCTTCCTCCTCCGGTTCGAGACCCGGCACGCCTTGCTCAAGGCGGAGATCGCAGCCGGTCGGTTCGGTCCCCTCGTCTCGCTCCGGGCCAAGCGCAACGTCTCCCGCGCCTGGTTTCCCGCCTACGGGGACCGCGCCCACCCCGTCTACGAGACGAGCATCCACGACATCGACTTGCTCCTCTGGTACGCCGCCAACCCCTGCACCGCCGTCTACGCGGTCGAGCGCAACCACGCCCGGCTGACCTACCCGGACGCCTGCTGGGCGATGCTCCAGTTCGCGAACGGCGCGGTCGGCATCGTTGAGACGAGCTGGTTCGTCCCCGCCGGAGCCCCGGCCAACGTCATCACCCCCGACTGGCACGGCACCATCGACAGCGAGCTCGAGGTCGTCGGCACTGACTGCAGCGGCCGGATCCGTCTGCTCGACGGCGGCCTCGCCGTCTGGCAACCGGAGCTCGCCGCACATCCCGAGACGTCGCTCTGGCCCGAGTCTGGTGGCTCCATCGGAGGCGCCCTGCGGGAGCAGGACCACCACTTTATCGACCGCGTCCGCGACGGCTCCGCCTCGCTGATCGCCGACGCCGCCGATGCCCTTTCCGGCCTCCGGGTCGCGGCGGCGATCGTCGAGTCGGCCCGCACCGGGGCCGAAGTACGGCTCGCCGCGTGATGGTCTTTCACACCCCCGACCCGCCCTGCGGATCGGCGGTCGGAGGCAACCGCCAATGCTCACTCCCACCGCGCTTGGCAGCAGCGAGTGCGCTGTCGAGGACGCCGAGTCAGTTAGCCGAGTCAGCTAGAGGAGAAACGGGATGCGGATCATCGTTGTCTCTCCGCCCCGGTCGGGCAACCATTGGACCAAGTGCCTCCTCGCCCACATCTACAGGTTGAAGCAGATCGGGGGCGAGGAGAGCCAGCAGATCAATCCGCGAGGGTTACGGGACGCCAACGCCGATGTCGACTTTCCCGACGGCTCCATCGCTCACATGCATTCTCGGTATACACCCAAGCTGGCCTCCCGCCTGGAAACCTTGCCTGCCCATCTGGTCACGCCCGTTCGTGACCCCTACGATGTTTTCCTCTCTTACTACCGCTGGGTTCAAACGCGGACCCCGAAACGTGAAGCAGGAGTCGCCAAGGCCGAGCGGAGGCCTCGATCGAAGATGGTCGGGAAGCCGCTCGATCACCCCGACGTGCTTTCCTACCTGGCCGAGGACTTCAGCCTGCAACGCGCTTACGACTGGTTCCACAGCGGTCGAGCCATCCCCGTCCGCTACGAGGATCTCCACGCCGACCCCATGGCCACCCTGAAGCGCGTCACCGACCAGATCGAGGTGGTCGACCAGGCCGCGATCGAAGCAGCGGTCGCGGCCTGTCAGATCGAGGCCGTCCTCAAGGCCAATCCGCGGTTATCCCACACGGTCCGCACCGGCAAGGTCGGCGAATCGCGGAGCCAGCTTACCGAGGAGCACCTCCAGATCATTCGCGAGCGTTGGGGCGATCACATCGCCTCCCTCGGTTATCAGGTACGCTGACGCGCCCTGCTCCAGGTCCGCACCCTTGCGAAAAGCCCGAACCCGGCATCCAACCGAGCCCGGAGGACCCGACCATGATCGACCTGTCGAGCGACACCGCCACCCGGCCCACCCTCGCCATGCGCGAGGCAATGGCCGAGGCGGAGGTGGGTGACGAGCAGCGGCGGGAAGACCCGACCGTGAACAGGCTCCAGGAGATGACGGCGGCCTTGCTCGGCAAGGAGGCAGCGTTGTTCCTGCCCTCCGGCACCATGTGCAACGCGATCGCGTTCTGCCTGAACGCGAACCGGGGCGAGGCGGTCATCCTCGACCGCGAGTCCCACCCCAACCAGGCCGAGGCGGGGGGTCCCGCCTGGCTCGCCAACGTCATGCTGCGCCCGGTCGACTCCCCCCGGGGCGTCTTCGGCCCGAACGACGTTCGCCGCTTCCTCAGCCCCGGCACCACCCACGCCGCCCGCACCGCCTTCGTCTCCGTCGAGAACACGACCAACCGCGGCGGCGGCAAGGTCTGGCCGCTGGAGCAACTCGCCGCGCTGCGGTCGCTCGTCGACGACCACGGGATGCGCCTGCACATGGACGGCGCCCGCCTCCTCAATGCCGCGGTCGCGACCGGCACGCCCGCCGCGGTCTTCGCCGGCTACGCCGACACGGTCTGGATCGATCTCTCGAAGGGGCTCGGGGCGCCAGTCGGCGCGGTGCTCGCCGGATCCGCGGAGTTCGTCGAACGGGCGCGCCTCCTGAAGCACCTCTTCGGCGGCGCCATGCGCCAAGCCGGGGTGATTGCCGCCGCGGGCGTCTACGCACTGGAACACCACGTTGACCGCCTCGTCGAGGACCATGCCAACGCGGCGTTGCTAGCCGAGGGGTTGGCAGCCGTCCCGGGCATCACCCTCGCCCACGACCCGATCGAGACGAACATCGTCTTCTTCGACATCTCGGGCACGGGCCTGACGCCGGATGCACTCGAGCGCGGCATCAACGCCCGCGACGTCCGCTTTGGCGCCAACTACGACTTCACGACACTGATCCGCGCCGTCACTCACCTCGATGTCTCCCGGAGCGACATCGAGCAGACGGTCATCGCAGTCCGAGAGACCGTCGCTGAGACGGTGCTGGTCCCTGCCTAAACTGCCCTTACAGCCATCATCCCGCCCCTCAGCGCGAGCAGTCTTCCCCGGCCCATTCCACTCGCGTGTCCTCCTCGGAGGGGTGATGGCCGCCGGCCACGACTCTTGGCCCGATCTCGAGCAAGCTCTGGAGGACAGTCCCAAACAGCCCGGGTTCCCCGTTTGCCCCGTCTCCGGTATCATGCCAGTGTGTACGTACAACTTCCGGGGCACGGCTGGAGGGGCGGCGTGGCACTTGTCTGGACCGAGAAACGCTCCGGCACGATCGCGCCCGACGAGCGGCTTCCCTGGGGAAGCACGGTCGCGATGGGCGTCCAGCACGTGCTGGCGATGTTCGGCGCGACTGTCGTCGCGCCTCTGATCATGGGGTTCGATCCCAACCTCGCGATCCTCTTTTCCGGGATCGGCACGCTGATCTTCTTTGCCTTCGTCGGTGGCCAGGTGCCGTCCTACCTCGGGTCCAGCTTTGCCTTCATCGGCCCGGTCGGCGCTGTCTTCGCCGGCGGCGGCACGATCCCCCAGGCGCTCGGTGGGATCATTGCCTGCGGTCTCGTCTACGCCCTGATTGGGCTGGCCGTCCACCTTTCCGGCCCGGATTGGATCGACCGCCTGCTGCCGCCGCTCGTCACGGGCGCGGTCGTCGCCATCATCGGCCTCAACCTGGCCGGCGCCGCCGGCGGGATGGCCGCCGCCGACCCCCTGGTCGCGATCGTCACCGTCCTCGCCATCTTCGTCGTCGGCCTCCGGGCCGGGGGTATCTTCGGAAGGTTGCCGATCCTCCTCGGCACCGTCATCGGCTACCTCGCGGCGCTGGTGCTCCGTGGGGTCGACCCGGACGGCCGTGCCGTCGTCGGCACCGTCGGCCCCGGCATCGACTTCTCCGGACTCGGTAGCGCCGCCTGGTTCGGGCTGCCGAGGTTCCAGACGCCAGAGCTGAACTGGACCGCAGTCTCACTGATCGCCCCGGTCGCGATTGCCCTGGTCGCTGAGAACGCGGGCCACATCAAGGCCGTCTCGGAGATGACCGGGCGCAACCTGATGCCCTACCTCGGCCGGGGGTTCATCGGCGACGGGGTGGCGACGATGGTCGCGGGCGCCGGTGGCGGCACCGGAGTCACCACCTACGCCGAGAACATCGGCGTCATGGCGGTCACCCGCGTCTACTCGACGGCGATCTTCCTGATTGCCGCCAGCGTCGCCCTCCTGCTCGGCTTCTCGCCCAAGTTCGGGGCGCTCATCCAGTCGATCCCGGCCGGCGTCCTCGGGGGGGTCGCCACCGTCCTCTTCGGCCTGATCGCCGCCACCGGAGCCCGGATCTGGGTCGCCAACCGAGTGGATTTCTCGAAGGGCGGCAACCTCTTCGTCGCCGCCGTGACGCTCATCATCGGTGCCGCCGACTACACCCTGAACCTCGGCGGCTTCGCCCTCAACGGGATCACCCTCGGCACCGTCGGCGCTATCGTCCTCTACCAGCTCTTCGGCGAGACCGACCGGCCCGACGACTTCGAGTTCGTCGGTGACGACGCGATTGCCGCGACGGAGCGGCGCGGATAGCTGCCGTCGTCCTCGCCGTCCCAGTGCGGACACCGATCCGGACGACGGGTTGTCGCCGTTCGTCCTAGTCTTCGTCGTTCCGCCGGATCCTGTGCGCGATGTCCGTCCCCCAACCTAGAACCTGGAGCCGTCAGGGGGCCAAAGCCGTGTCGTCCAGCCCCGCCAGAATCCCGCCGCCGCCGGGGTCGTAGCCGAGAGCGGCGGCGTCACGGCGAACAAGTCCCGGACGTAGCGGGTGGACTCGTCGTCCTCCGCCCAGTTCGCCACGCAGGCGGCGTAGACGACGTTCCGGTCCTGGCTCCGGAGGGAGACCGCAAGGGTACGCCCTTAGCAACCCACTCGTACAGTTCCGGGCGGTCTCCACCTGCTACGACAAGTTCGCCGCCCACTCCGGTAGCTCCGACGCCCTCGCCGCGATCACGCGCTGGTTTCGACCTTTACAGATACGCTTTGGTGCGGCCACCGGAGGGAGTGCGCCGCCGTCACCCAGCGGACTGCGGCAGGCTGGCGGGGTCGAGCGGGTTTGTCCCGAGGTCGGCCTCGTTCCCGTCGATCCAGCCGTCGCCGTCGCTGTCGGGGCTGCCGACGCCCGTGCCGAGTGCGGCTTCGTCGGCATCGGAGAGACCATCGCCGTCGGTATCGCCGCCTCCGGCCCCTGCTTGGGGGGCGGCGCCCGGTCCCGCCGCGACCGGTGCGACCGCGACCGGCCCTCCCGTAACCGGATCGCCACCGCCTAGCGCCTCGTCGCCGTCGCCGACCCCGTCGCCGTCGGTGTCAAACGCCCCCGGGTCGGTCCCCCAGACGGCGATTTCGACATCGTCGGTAAGGCTGTCGCCGTCGCGATCGACCGGCGCCGCCACGGCGGGGGTTGGAGCCGGAGCCGCCGACTGGCTCGTCGTGCCACCGGTCCCGCCGGCCGCGATCACCGTCGGCGGCGGTACCACCCCCGCTACCGGTGGCGCCCCCCCGACGGCTGTTGGCGGCGGCAGGACGACCGCCGTTGGTGCAAGGGGTGGCGACGGGAACGCGGGGGCGAGGTTGTACAGCTCGAGCGCGAGCGTCGGCGCCGAGGGGTCGAGCGCGACTCGGTAGCCCGAGTTGTCGGCGAGCAACGCCCCGTCTGGTAGGTAGTACGTCGCCGCCCCGGGCGCCAGCAGGGGCTGCTGCAGGAGGTAACCTCCGAACGCGACGCCCTCCCAGACCCACTCGCCGTCCGCCTCTGGGTTGGCGTCGACGAGTTGGAGTGGAGCACCCCCCGCCTCGGGCGCGAGGGACACGTCATACGGCGCGGCGGCGGGTACGCACCGCGCTGCGTCGAACGTCGCCAGGCTGTCGGGGCAGGACCAGACCCGCAGCGAGATCGATCCCTGCCGTGGCACGGCGACCGCCGAGGTCTTCTGCGGTGTTGGCGTCGCCGCCGCGCGGGATGTCGGCGTTGCAGCAGGTCGAGTCGCCCGCGCCCCGGTCGGCGGCACGACCGTCGGCTCCGCGTCCGCCACCGGCTCCCTCCCAGCCAGGGCATAAACGGCGACCGTTGCCTCCAAGGTGGAGTCGGCGAGGACGATCTCGTAGCCACTCTCGG
Source organism: uncultured Thermomicrobiales bacterium (assembly GCA_902806345.1). GTDB lineage: Bacteria > Chloroflexota > Chloroflexia > Thermomicrobiales > UBA6265 > CADCWF01. The sequence continues at coordinate 18,412 of CADCWF010000012.1, read as the reverse complement.
CGCCCGCCGCATCCGCCCCGCCGCTCCGGACTGCCTTGGCCGCGGGGACGAGGATCCGGTCGAACCCCTCGCCGAACCCCGAGGCCCGCACGGCATACGCGCCAACTGGCAGCCCGCTCCAGACGGCCCCCTGGTCTTGCGGCTCGGGCCCCCCGAGCAACCGGGGAGGCTGACTGTCAAGCGCCACCAACTCGAGCTCTACCGCCTCCGGGTCGAGCGGGCAGACATCGGGGCTCGCCTGGCGCGGCCGCACTCCCGGCGGGCAGCCATAGAGCGTTGCGGAGATGACCCCAGGACCGCCTACCCCGGCGGGGCCACCATCGGTGACGGGAGTGGCCGGGGCCGCTACCCGCGTCGCGGCCAAACCGACCGCATCGACCTCGATCCCCGCGACCGCGGCGACGAACGAAGCGGGCGCCGCCGAGTCGCCCGTGACCACCACGTCGCCGCCGAAGGTCGCGGCCTCGCCGACGCGCAGGGTGGCCGACGAGCCGTCCGTCGCCTCCACCCGCAGGATGCCGCCCGTCGCCAGCAGCAAGACCGGCGACTCCTGGCCGATGACGGTCGTCGTCTCGTCCTGGCCCAGCACGTCCCGGATGAGGTCGAGGTCGCGCACGCCGGCTGGCGGCGCAAACGGTGCCCCGGCGAAGACGGCGATGCCGTCGCCGTGCTCCTCCGCCTCTGCCGCGGTCGGCAGCGCGATCTCGAACCAAGCCCCCCGGTCACTGCCGATTGCCTGCGCGTCGGTGTCGGCGCCGGCGGCCGCGAACAGCGCCTCTCCGGCAAGAAGCAGCGCCATCGGGATCTCGCCTTCGGTCACCAGCACCGCGCCCGATTCGCCGACAAGGAACGCGGGGTCGGCCGGCCCGGCGCCTGGCTCATCCCCAGGCAAACCGTCGCGGTACGTCACCCGCCAGGCAACCTCCGCATCGGGCAGTGCCGCCGTCCCGTGGGCGATGACCGAGGCGTGGCCCGTCGCCGGCGAGATCGGTTCGGTTTGCTGGGCGACCGAGACACCGATGCCGCCGAGCAGCAACGCCGGCAGGAGGAGGGCAAGCGCGACCAGGGAAGGCCGTGGCGGCAAGCGGTCGGATCGGGGCATCGAGACATCTCCCCCGCGAGGGCTTGGCGGTCGGCGCGGGGAAGTTTTCGGGCGGGACGAGGGGATGCTACCACCGATCGAGGGCTGCCCGTCGTTCAGCACCTAGTCGTCGCGGCGTTCGCAGCGAGAGACGCTCAGCGCGTTGGCTTGATCCGGAAGATGCCACCAGCAGAGATGTCAGAGTAGTACAAGGCGTCTTCGTTGAACGCCAAGTGGATCGGCGCTCCGGCGGTAAACTTGGGATCGTCCATATCGGTCGAACCGGGATCGTTCGGGTCGAGCAGGTAAATGCCGCCGCCGAGATCAGCAAACAGGTAGCCACCATCGAAGTCCGCCGGCCAATTGGCAGTGTCGGGAACGAACGCGCCGCCGGTGATCGACCTTCGTGCGAGCTCGTTGCCGGTCGGGTTCTCCTCGTGCGGGTAGTCGAAGACGGGGTTCTCGAGGTCGGGATCGGCGCAGGGTTGGGCCGTAGAACTCGACCCGGCCTGCTGTGCGCCCTCACACAAGTTCCAGCCGTAGTCCGCGCCGGCCCGGCCCTCGTCGATCTCTTCCCAAAAATCCTTGCCGACATCGTTGATAAACAGCGTCTGACCGTCATCGTTCGGGTCGAACGCGATGCGAAACGGGTTGCGGAGCCCGGTCGCCCAGATCTCCTGGCACCAGGTTTGGCGGTTCTTGACCATGCCTGTCTGGTTGCAGCGCACCGTTCCTTCTCCGGTGTGCGGGTTGTCTGTCGGGATGCCGCCGGTGCGGTCAATCCGGAGGATCTTGCCGAGCAGCACGTTCCGCAGGCGAGCGTTCGGATTCTCGTACTGGCAGGCGTTTGCGTCACGCAGGGAGCAGCCGCCATCGCCGACCGAGGCGTACAGGTAGCCGTCTCCGCCGAACTGGAGGTCGCCGCCGTTGTGGTTGCCGTTCGGCGACGGGATGTTGTCGATCAGCACCCGCTCGCTGCCCCGGTCAAGCTTTCCACCCGACTTCGCCACGAACCGGGAGACGCGGTTGACCGGCCGCTCGCATCCGTCGCCCCGACCTCCCGTGTAGTAGAGGTAGACGAACCGGTTCTGGGCAAACAACGGATCCACCGCGACGCCAAGCAACCCGCGCTCATTCGAGGTGTCGCAGACCTGGTTCTTGAAGTCGAGCGCCAGAACCCGACCCCCACCGACGCTCCCAACCCGGAAGAGCGTGCCGGGTTGGCTGGCCGCGTACAGGTTGCCCGCGGGGTCGAACGCCAGTGCCGTTGGCCGGGTGACGGAGGCGATCTTCGTGCGCTCGAACGCGGCCGGCACGTCTTGCGCCCCGGCCGGCACGAGCACGGTCACGACGATGAGCAGCGCGACGGCGACCGCCACGACGAGCTGCAGCGGCTGGCAACACGGGAACCTCATGCAGGGCGCTCCTTGCCACACGGTACACGACGCGAACCGGAGCGACGTCGGCATCGCGTTGACGCTGCCTCCGACCATTACGTGAAGCATAGATGAGCTCGCCCGGGCCGTTTGTCGCCAGGCGGGGCGACAAGGGCAGCGTGTCCCTATCCGTCCCGAGCGCTCCGCACGGTCTCCACCAACGCCCGTGCCCGCGCCTCCAGCTCGTTCCAGCGGCCGGCCGCGACCAGCGCCGGGTCGACCAGATTGCCGCCGACTGCGACCGCCCTCGCCCCGGCCCGGATGAAGTCGGCCGCGTTGTCGGCACCGACGCCGCCGGTCGGGATCAGCTTGACCTGGGGCAGCGGCCCTCGGATGTCCTTCAGGTAGTGGGGTCCTCCGGCGCTGGCCGGGAACACCTTGACAAAGGTCGCGCCCGCCTCCCATGCGGTCAGGATCTCCGTCGGCGTGTAGGCACCGATCACTGTCGGGACCCCGTAGCGGTTGCAGCAGGCGATCACGGAGAGGGAGACGACGGGCGTCACCACGAATTGCGCCCCCGCCAGGATCGCGGCCCGGGCCGTCTCCGAGTCGAGTACGCTGCCGGCCCCGACCAACACCGAGTCGCCCAGCGCGGCGTGGACCTCCTCGATCGCCCGACCCGCCGAGGGGTTGGTGAACGTGAACTCCACGGCCCGGACGCCGCCGCGTCCCAGCGCATCCGCCAGCGCGACGGCGCCCGAGAGATCGTCGAGCCGGACGATCCCGACCACCCCGTCCCGCTCGATCGCGGTCCCCACGTCCTCGCCCATCGCCCCGCCCTCCTTCGCCGTCCTATCCGCAGGCCGGCAAGGATGCCGCAGCCGCCATGGCTGGGCCAGTTCCTCCCCCGACTTCCCGCCTCGGTACCACAGGTCACGCGACCTCGGACTCTCCCGCACCGCATGGAAATCATCCAGCACGGAATGGGGCGTGCCCATTGGCACGCCCCCATCCCTGAATAATCGACTTGGTCGCGGCCGGTGGTTAGACCTCGATCTTGATCGAGAGCTGATCCCGGCGCCGGCGCTGGACGCCGTACCCCGCCAGGGCAAGCGCCCCGACGAGCGGGAACATCGCCACCCCTGGGAGCGCCGGGATCGCGTCGCCGGTGCCGGTGCTGGGCACCGCCCGGACGCGCACCGGGCGGGCGGTGTCGCCACCCCGCGCGGCCGGCATCCGGATCACCCGCGAGCCGCCCGGCTTGGACGGTGTCACCACCGCACCCGGCTTCGCCGGCTTGCCGGGCTTGACCGGGGCTGGCTCGACAGGGTTGGGCTTCGGCTGGGGCGCCGGCGCGGGGGAGACCTCGCACGGTCCGCCCTCGACCGTGATGGTGTTGCCCTCGTTGTCCCCGCTGATCACGGGGCCCATCATGATCGTGCCGCCGTTGGCGTTGGCGCGGGCGTCGCCGCCGTTGCCGACATTGACGATCCCGCCCCCGTCGCCTCCGCCGGCGATCCCGGAGTTGTTGCTGCCGCCGCCCGCGTCGGCGATGGCCGTGCCGCCGCTGGCGTCGAGGTTGATCGTGGTGCTGTTGTCGACGTCGCCGCCGTCGATGTAGATCGGCCCGTCGAGGCAGCTGCCGCCACCGCCGTTGCCGCTGCCGCCGCCCCCGAGACCGAGGGTGATGGTGTTGCCGCGGTTGCCGCCGGAGATGACCGGCCCCATCATGATCGTGCCGCCATTGGCGTTCGCGGTCGCCAGGCCTCCGTTGCCGACCGAGGCGATCGCCGCCTCGCCGAGCCCGAGGCCGCCGCCGTTGCCGCCGCCGCCGACGAGATCCAGCAGGTTCGGCCGGCCGCCGTCGCGGCCACCGTTCCCGTCGTCATCACCGTTGTCGCCACCACCGGCGGCCCCGACGTTGTTGCCGCCGCCGCCGGCGCTACCGAGCGCGGTGCCGCCGCCGGCGTTGCCATTGATGGTGGTGTCGTTGTTCACGTCGCCGCCATCGACCACCGATCCGACTTCGGACCCGCTGCCGCCACCAGAGCCCGAGCCCCCGCCGAGGGTGCTCCCGACCAGGCCGGCGATCAGTTGCTCGGTGGTGTCCTGCTCGCCACCGCGGTTGCCGCCGCCACCGCCCTGCTGACCGCCTTCCGTGGCGACCTCGCCGCCGTCGCCGGTGGCGGCTTCCTCGCCGCTGGCTTCCTGGCCCGAGCTTTCGCCCCCGCTGCCATCATCGGTGGTCGCTTCCTCTGCCGCCGCCGTCTCACCGGATGCTTCGCCGCTGGCCGACTCGTCCGTCGCGGCCTGCTCGGTGGAGACTTCGCCGTTCAGCGCCGCATCCGCCGCCGCCTGGAAGCCCGTCGCCGCCGAAACATCCGGCGCTGTCGGCACGGCGAGCACCGCGGTGTCGTCCGCGGTCTCGGCCGGGGGCGCCTCCTGAGCTGCCTCCGCGACCGGCTCCTCGTAGGCCGCCGTGTCCTCGACCGGAGCCTGCTGCGCCGAGTCGTCGACGGCCGCCGCCTCTTCGACCGGCGCGGCCTCCTCGACCGCCTGCGCTTCCTCGACGGCGGCCTCTTCGACCGGGGCCTCTTCGGCCGGACCCATCATCGACTCGACCAGCTCTTCGGCGCTCCCCGGGGCGTCGTCTTGGGCCGTCGCGACCGGCGTCCCCGACACCAACCCGAAGACGGTCGCCGCCACGACCAGCCGCCGCGCCAGCGGCATCCTCTGCGTCTCGATCACCTTTGCTCCCTCCCCGCTCCGACCGGGCGTCGAGCCCTGGCAGGTTCCTTCTCCCCAGTGTCCCGCCACCGTCAGGTGTGCGTCGCCTTTCTTGACGAGCGGCCACCCCGGTCGGTTTCGCACCCATCGGTCCTTTGGTGCGCGCTCGGCCCATTGTGCCTCCTCGCCGGCATTCCGCAAAGGTGTGGCGAACGTACGTCCCTCGTTCTCTTCGGACTCAAGGTCGGTCCGTCGTCGGAACGGGAGCGACCCCGTTGGCACGGGTGTCCCTTCTCGTGGGGTGGCCGAGAGGCGGTGTCGGACGCCTGCGGGTATCATCCGGCTCCGCCGGGCCGTTTGCCCGCCGACGGACGGCACCACCCGTTCGTTCGGGACCCGCTCGCCGCCCGCCAATCGGAGGACGCGCTCGATGTCTCCCGTTCCGTCCCTCGCCATCGTCGGTGCCCGCATCCGGACCCTTGACCCGGCGCTGCCCAATGCGTCCGCCGTCGCCATCCAGGGAGGCCAGATCGTCCACGTCGGCGACGACAACTCGGTGCGTGCCCTCTCCGACCGATCGACGGAGGTCGTCGACGGCTCCGCCCTCCACGTCGTGCCGGGCCTGACCGATTCCCACATCCACCCCTTCATGGGCGCGATCCGGACGCTCGGGGCCGACCTCACTGCCGCCCGCTCGCTGGACGATGTCCGTGCCGCCATGGCGGCCGAGCGGGCGAAGGCTGGACCCGACGGCTGGGTGCGCGGCTGGGGCTGCTCCTACGAGCCGTGGGACGGTCCGGGGCTCCGCGGCGACCTCTTCGACGCAGCAGTCGCCGGCCAGCCCGCCTTCATCGGGATCATGGACGGCCACACCGCTGTCGCCAACGGGGCCGCGCTGGCCCGTGCCGGTATCGACGGCCCCCGCCGCTTCGCCGAGGCCGCCGAGATCGTCTGCGACGCGGACGGACGGCCGACCGGTGAGCTCCGCGAATGGGCCGCGATCGGTCTCGTCCGGGACGCGATGCCCGAGCTCTCTGACGACGACCGCTACCGCCTCTTCGTCGAGACGTTCACGCGCTTCAACCGTCTCGGCCTGACGGGCCTTCACGCCATGGACGGCACGCCCCAGGACCTGGACACCCTCCGCCGGATGGAAGCCAACGGCGACCTCAGCTGCCGGGTGGTCCAGCCGATGTGGGTCAAGCCGGAGATGGGGAGGGACGATTGGGAGCCACTGCTCGCCCAGAAGGACGAGCGCGGCCGGCGGTGGCGGTGCGGCGTCGCCAAGTTCTTCATCGACGGCGTCATCGACACAGGCACCGGTTGGCTGATCGAACCGGACACCCACGGCGACGGTCGACGTCCATTCTGGCCCGACCCGGCGTACTACGACGAGGCCGTCGCCCGGTTCGCCGGGGCCGGGTTCCAGTGCGTCACCCACGCCGTCGGCGACATGGCCGTCCGCCGCGCCCTGGATGCCTACAAGGCGGCCGGCGCCGCTCCCGGCGTCCGCCACCGGATCGAGCACATCGAACTGGTCGACGACGCTGACCTCCCTCGCTTCGCCGCCGAGGGCGTTGTCGCCTCGATGCAGCCACTCCACATGCAGTGGTTCCATCCATCCTGGGCGGAACGGGTCGGTCCGGCAAGGGCAGCCAAGGCATCGCGCGCCCGCTCGATCCGCGACTCCGGCGCCACCTTGGCGCTCGGCTCCGACTGGATGGTCGCCACCGAGGATCCCCGGGTCGGCATGGCCTGGGCCCAACTGCGCCGCCCCGGGGGCGCCCCTGAATGGCCCCCAGTCACGCCCGACGAGGCGCTCACCCCGCTCCAGGTGCTGGAGGGGTACACGACCGCCGCCGCGTACACCGTCGGCGAAGAGGCGGTCTCCGGCCGCATCGCGCCCGGCTACCGTGCCGACCTGACCGCGTTCGGCGCCGACCCCGTGGACTGCGACGGCGACGCCCTGCCAAGGCTGCCGGTGCTGCTTACCGTCGTCGACGGCCAAGTCGTCCACAGGGCCGAGGCATAAGCATCGGCGGAACCGCGGTAGCAACCGTCTGCCTCACGTTTGCCTTCGACGCCATCTCGCTTTGGATGGGGCCGTTCGCGGCCCGCTCGCCGAGCGCCGTCTCGCGCGGCGAGTTCGGCGCCGTCGTCGTCCGCCGCATCTCGGTGCTGCTCGAGCGGGAGGCGATTCCGGCGACGTTCTTCGTGCCGGGCCACGTGGCCGAAACCTACCCCGATCTCGTCCCCGCCATCGGTGCCGCCGGCCACGAGATCGGCCACCACGGCTACCTCCACGAGGACCCGCTCGCCTTGGAGACGCGGGAGGCCGAGCGGGGGATCCTGCTGCGGGCGTTGGCTGCCCCGGACACGGTCGCGGGCACGCGCTCCGTCGGGGACCGCTCGCCCACCTGGGACAACAGTCCCTCCACGGTCGAGCTGCACCTCGAAGAGGGGTTTCGCTACGAGAGGTCGCTGATGGGTGACGATCTCACGCCCTCGTGGTGCCGCGTCGGCGATCACCACCAACCAGACGGACCGTACCTCTCCGGCGACTCGGTCGACCTCGTCGAGATGCCCGTCTCCTGAATCCTCGACGACTTCCCCAACTTCGGGAACGTCAGTCTGTGCCCGGGCGGGCTCCGCCTGCCCAGTCTCTCGGCCGCGTCACAGGTCGAGGAGATCTAGCGCGACGAGTTCGCCTATACGTTCAGCGAGGTGCCGGGCGGCACCCTGACGCTGACGATGCACCCCCAGGTCATCGGGCGCCGCCACCGGATGCTGATGCTGGAGCACCTGATCGCCTTCTACCGTTCCCACGCCGGCGTCCGCTTCGCCGCCCGGGCCGATGCTGTGGGCAATTCCAACGCGGACAGCTGGGAGGCCGAATGGATCCCGAATCCACCCCCCTGATACGGTATCTGAGCCGAATTGCCGGTGACTGAGCGCCATAACCGAGACGAGGCTGGATTCGTGGGAAATCAGGTGGGCTCCGTTGGGTCAATGCCGCGTTTCCGGGTTTCGCTTCCCCGGCCGTCTCCCGGGATATATCTTGGCAGCGGGGCGACCCCGGCACTCCTGGCAGAGACCGGGTTTGCTAGGCTGCCTAAAGGGCTGGTGCGATAACGACGGGAGGCGGGATGGAGGGGTCGGGAGACGGAGCGCCTGCGCCGGATACCACGTCGCAGGCGTGGCACGGCGAGGGCTGGCCTGAGTACCGCGCCTCGCCGCCGTGGGTGATGGCCGAGATGGTCGCCAGCCAGCCAGTTCTGGTGGCGCCGATCCTCGGCCTCCCCGCCGCGCGGGAGATCGCCCGACTGGTGGAGGACGCTCTCGCGGCCGGGGACCCGATCGTCGTCGTCGGCTGCGGTACCAGCGAGCATGGCGCCCAAGCCGTCGCCGAACTTATGGACGCCGGGCTTCGCCTCGGCGGTCGACGGCCAGGGCTGGTGGAGGCGCGTCAGGCGCTCGAGGCCGCCCTCGACCCGCGCCCCGGTGGCGTCTGTCTCGCCGTTTCCCATGACGGCGGCACCCGGGCGACACTCCTTGCGGCCGAGGCGGCCCGGGCAGCCGGCGCCCGCGTCGCCCTCGTCACCGCGCGGTCGGAAGGACCGATCGCCGCAATCGCCGACGCCCTACTGGTCACCCCTGCGGTCGACCGCTCCTGGTGCCATACCGTCGCCTACGCCTCCGCCATCCTCGCCGGCGCCGCGATCGGGTCCGCCCTCGCGTCGTTGCCGCTCGACCCCACCCCGGTCGCCGCCTATCTCCAGGCCGCGCTCGCCGGTCGCGCCGAGATGCACCCTTTCGCCGAACGGCTTGCGGCCGCTCGGCCGATCATCGCCTGCGGCTCGGGCTCGGATCGGGTGACGGCTCGGGAGTTCTCACTCAAGATCGAGGAGGGGCCGCGCATCCCCGCCGTCGCCCGCGACCTTGAGACCCTGCTCCATGGCCACCTCGTCGCCTGCGACGGTCGGACGGGGCTCGTCCTGCTCGCCATCGATGATCGCGGCGGCGAACGCCGCGACCTCCGGCTTCGCACCGCAGCCGAAGCGAGCTCGGCGGTCGGGATGGCGCCGGTGGCGCTCCTTTCCCCTGCCTCGGCCGGTGTGATCCCGTCCGACGCCATGCCCGGCGGTCGCTTCGTCCTGCCGCCGCCACCCGCCTCGCCGCTGCCGCCCCTCGTACCGCTCCTCGGTGGCATGGCGGCCCTGCAACTCCTGACGCTCGCGCTCGTCGATGTCGTCGGCGTCAACCCCGACCTCATCCGGCGCGAGGAGGCGCCGTGGCGCACGGCAGCGGCGATCGCCGAGGACGCCGGCGACTGGTAGCGCCGGCCACCACCACCCCGCTCAGGACCTCTGGACACGATCCCTACAATTGGATGAGGCGTGGTCGTACCTGGCCATTCCCGCCGATTGCACCGTTTCGAAGGAGGCCGAACCGATGACGCCCTGCACCCATGTCGACCAGATCCGCGACGTCCAACCCAGCGCCGACGGCTGCGAGGAGTGCCTCAAGATCGGCAGCAGCTGGGTCCACCTCCGGGAGTGTTTGATCTGCGGCCACGTCGGCTGCTGCGACTCCTCGCCGAACACCCACGCGACCAAGCACTTCCATGCCACATCCCACCCGATCGTCCAGTCGTTCGAGCCGGGCGAGGACTGGCGTTGGTGCTACGTCGACCAGACCTACCTGGACTGATCCGGACGCCCCCTCCCCGGGGCCCGGGGGAGGGGGCGTCCGGATCCTGTAGGCGGCACCGAGGGCTGGGTTATCCGAGCGCCGGGTCACGCCCCCGCAACAATTGGCTCCGGAGCGACCGCCGGGACGGCATCCTGCAGGTACCGGTGGACCGCCTGGACGACGACCGAGCCCTCGCCGACCGCGGACGCGACCCGCTTGACGGAGCCGGATCGGACGTCGCCGACGGCGAAGATGCCGGGCATGCTCGTCTCGTACGAGGACGAGGTGCCGGCGTCAGCCCCGGTCAGGACGAAGCCCCGGGGGTCGAGGCCGATCGCCGCCGGCAGCCAGCCCGTGCACGGCTCGGCACCGATCATCGCGAAGATGGCGCTCACCGAGAGCTGCACCTTGTCGCCCTGCGGCCCCTTCAGTGTCACCGCTTCGAGCTTCTCCTCGCCGTGGAGGGCGATCACGTTCGTTCCGAACCACAGCTTGATGTTGGGGACCCGCTGGAGACGGGCGATCAGGTACTCCGACATCGACGCCCCCAGACCCGACCCCCGGTAGACGTGGTGGACGCGGCGGGCGTGCCGCGAGAGGAACATCGAGGCCTGGCCGGCCGAGTTGCCGCCGCCGACGACGACGACCTCGTTGCCGCCGCAGAAGCGCGCCTCAAGGTCGGTCGCGGCGTAGTAGATGCCGACGCCCTCGAAGCGGTCCTGCTCCGGTAGACCGAGGCGCCGGTACCGCGCCCCGGTCGCGATCACGACCGAGCGGCCGAGGAGCTCGGCGCCGTCGTCCATGCCGACGACGAAGCAACCGTCTCGCTCTCGCAGGGTCATCGCCCGCCGGGGCACCGTCACCCGCGCCCCGAACTTGATCGCCTGCACCTCCCCCCGGAACGCCAGTTCGCCGCCGGAGATGCCGGACGGGAAGCCGAGGTAGTTCTCGATCCGGGACGAGGTCCCGGCCTGGCCGCCGATCGCGATGTTGTCGATGGCGACCGTCGAGAGACCCTCCGATGCGCTGTAGACCGCCGTCGCCAACCCGGCCGGGCCGGTACCGACGACGAGGAGGTCGGCCGGGCCGGCCTGGTCGACGACGAGGTCGAGGCCGAGCGCCCTCGCCAGCTCGATCGGGGTCGGGTCGGCCAGCAGCCGTGCGCCACGGACGACGACCAGAGTCTGGGCCGGCGGTGGGTAGCCGAACGGCGCCAGCACCGTGGTTACCGCCGGGTCGACCCGGGCGATGAACCGGTGCGGGATTCGGTTGCGATCGAGGAACTCCTGGAGGGTGCGGACGGACGCCGTCTCCTCGACGCCGATGATGGTCAGCGACGCCGCGGCCGACTGCATCAGGATCTGGCGGCGGGCGGCAAATGCGACGACCAGGAGGTCGCTCAGGTCCGGCACCGTCCGGATCATCTCCTGGACCGCCGCCGGCTGCGCCAGCAGCACCCGTCCCGGCTCCGCCACCACGCAGGCCGCGAAGGCGCGCTGGCCCGTCAGCAGGCCGAGGTCGCCGTGGAACTCGCCGGGTCCGCTCTCCTTGATGACGCGGTCTGCGCCCTGAGACCGGTCCAGGACGCGCGTCCGGCCTTCGAGCACCACCACCAGCGGGTAATAGGAGTCGCCGACCTCGAACAAAACGTCGCCGGTCTGGGTCGGCCGCTCGGTGGAATAGGCCCGCAAGGCGGTGATCTGGGCGGCATCGAACACTGGGAACGCCTGGCGCTGCAGATCGTCGGGAGTGACGCTCATCCTGACCTCCTCGCCTGGCCGTCAAGGGGCCCCGGACCGGGCGGCCCGAACGACGAGGCGCCGCCCGGATGGTACGCAGCACCGGCGCGGGCGACACCCCCCTTTATGGGCAGGCCGTGTCCGATGACGATCATGCTATCCTGCCGACCTCGATTTCGATGCATCCCGCGCCACGGTCGGGGCGAAAGCGCATCGCCTTCGCCGTGTCCTCAACGACAGTCCAAGGCCGGTTGGCGCTACGACAGAGACCGGTTCGTTTCACCGACAGGCGTTCCCGGGAGACAGCCTTTGGCCGGGCACTGGGGACGCCGCGTGCTCCCAGGACGCCCGAGCCAGGACGGACGATGTCTCTCGTTTCGCCAGCCGTCACCAAACGGGCCGCCTTTGACGTGACGCCGCTCCTCGCCGCGCACCGCATCAGCAAGCGGTTCGGTTCCAACGTCGCCATCGACGCCGTTTCGTTCGCCCTGGTTCCGGGCGAGATCCACGCGCTCCTCGGCGAGAATGGGGCCGGCAAGAGCACCCTGCTGGCGATCCTGTCCGGCATGGACCAGCCCGACTCGGGCGTGATCCTGGCCGAGGGCCGCCCCATCCGCTTCCCAGGTCCCGCCGCCGCTCTCCGAGAGCGGGTGGCGACCGTCTACCAGCACGCCGCGCTGGTGCCCACGCTCTCGATCGCCGAGAACGTCGCCCTCGGCGGAGGGGGGATCGGGTTGAGCTTGTCCGAGGCGGACGTCCGGGTGACGCCTCACTTGCGGCTCCTCGGCGTCGCGCGCGAAGCGCGGACGATGGTCGCCGACCTCGCCCCGGGAGAGCGGCAACGGGTCGAGATCGCCAGGGCGCTCGCCCGCGGGAGCCGCATCCTCCTCCTCGACGAACCGACCGCCGTCCTGGCGCCGCCGGAAGTCGGCCGGTTGCTGGAAACGCTGCGAGAACTCCGGTCTCGGGGCGTCGCCATCGCCTTGGTGACCCACAAGTTGGAGGAGGCGCTCGCCGTCGCCGACCGGCTGACGATCCTGCGCGGGGGTCGGGTCGCGGCAACCATGGGCCCAGACGATCCGGCAACGGCCGACCCCTACGCGCTGAGGCGCAGGATCGTCTCGCACATGTTCGGCGATGCCCCCGTCCCCCGGTCCGAGGTCTCTTCGGAGCGCCTGTCGCCGGACCCGGCCGTGCTCTCTCTCCGCCACCTGCGCGCCTTCGACGACCGCCAACTCGTCGCGTTGCCCGATCTCTCCCTCGACCTCCACGCCGGGGAGATCGTCGGTATCGCGGGAGTCGAGGGCAACGGCCAAAAGGAACTGGCGGAGGTCATCGCCGGACAGCGAGCCGTCGCCGGCGGCCAGGTCCGGATGCACGGACGCGACCTCGCCAATCGCGGCGTTGAGGCCGCACTTCGAGCCGGCCTTGCCTACCTCACCGACGACCGATTCGGCGAGGGGTGCGTCGCGGCCTCGTCGGTCGCCGACAACGTGGCGTTGAAGCGGACCGGCGGGCCACCCTTCGCCACCGGGTTCCGCCTCGACCGAGGCGCGGTGCGACGGACGGCGGAATCGGTGATCGACCGCTTTCGGATCCAGCCGCGGAACCCCCGGATCCCGATCGGGACGCTCTCCGGCGGCACGATCCAGAAGGTGTTGCTCGGCCGGGAGATGCTGTTCGACCCCGTCGTGCTGGTCTGTAAAGAGCCGACCCAGGGACTGGACCTGCGGACCACGGCCGTGGTCCGCGAGGCGCTCCGACGGCGCACTGCGGCCGGCGGGGCCGTCCTCCTCATCTCTTCCGACCTCGACGAACTGCTCGACTTGGGCCACCGCCTCGGAGTGCTTTACCGAGGGCGCCTCGCCGGTCCGTACCCGAGAGGGGCGGTCGACCGGGCCGCTCTCGGACGGATCATGGTCGGGGGCGGACCGGACGAACCCGACCGGTGACCGCGAACCGGGTCCGCCTGCCGCCGACGGTCCGGTCACTGCTCGGCTCGCTGGCCGCCGTCGCCGCCGCACTTGTCGTGGGAGGGCTCTTCCTGACGCTGCGGGGCAGGGATGCCTTCGCCGCATTCTCCCTCCTGGTCGAGCGCGGCCTCAGCCCAACCGGGCTCACCGAAACGTTGATCGCCTCGGCGCCGCTCCTCCTCGTCGGCAGCGGGTTGGTCGTGGCGCTTCGAGCCGGCGTCTGGAACGTCGGGGTGGACGGCCAACTTCTCGTCGGCGCCCTGCTGGCCGGGGTGGTGGGTGCGGCGCTCGCCCCGACCGTCCCGCCGCCGGCGATGTGGCTCGTCGCCGCCGCTGCCGGCGTGCTGGGAGGTCTAGGGTGGGCGCTCCTGCCGGCGCTGCTGAAGGTGCGCTGGGGAACGAACGAGATCATCACCACCTTGATGATGAACTACGTCGCGATCAACCTCACCTCCTGGTTGGTCAAGGGTCCCGCCAAGGATCCCGCGGTCGTGCCACCGCAGACGCGTCTGATCCCGCCCGCGGCGCGCCTGCCCGACCTTTTCGGCTCGGGCGTCCACCTCGGGTTCCTCGTCGGGATCGTCGGGGCGATCGGCGTCGCGGTCCTCTTCCGCATCACCGTCGCCGGCTTCAGGCTCGACACGCTCGGGCGAAACCGGCGGGCGGCGGTCCACGCCGGGATGCCGATCGACCGCCTCGCCGTTGGCGCGCTCCTGGCGAGCGGCGCCCTCGCCGGCCTCGCCGGTGCCAACGACGTCCTCGGCGTCAAGGGGTTGTTCCAGGGCAACTGGAACCCGGCCTACGGCTTCGCCGCCTTCGCCCTCGTCGCCCTGGCCCGGCTCGACGGCTTCTGGCTGATTCCGTTCGCCTGGCTGCTCGCCCTGCTGGCGGTCGGGGGCGAGTCGATGACGCGGCCGCTCGCCATCCCGACCTCGTTCGTCGCCCTGTTGGAAGGACTCGTCCTGCTGTTCTTCGGCCTCGCCCTGGCGCTGGAGCGGCGCGGCGTCCGCCGTGCGGGCGAGATCCCTGCGGGCTCGCCAACCGAGATGGAACCCTCCTCGGAGCCGGGCACTCCACCCCCCTCGGTTACCCAGGCCGCGACCGAGGCAACGCCGCGGTGATCGGGACGACCGCGCTCGAACCCTTTTTGGCGGCGTTGCTGGCCGGCGCGCTCGTCGCCGCGGCACCCCTGCTGCTGGCCGCGCTGGGAGAGGCCGTCGGGCAACGGGCGGGGCTGCTGAACCTCGGGATCGAGGGGACGATGCTCTGCGGCGCCTTCTTCGGCTTCGTCGTCGCGCTGGCAACCGGGAGCGTCCTCGCCGGCATGGCGGCCGGCTTGGCGGTTGGACTGCTGCTCGGCGCCCTCTTCGGGCTCCTCGCCATCGGCCTCGGCCTCGACCAGATCCTGCTCGGGCTGGCGATCACGATCGCGGGCGGAGGGCTGACCGCGTTCCTCTACCGCGACATCTTCGGCCGCCAGAACCCGGCCGCGGCCGTCCGCCCCCTGGTGCTGCCGCTCGGTCCGATCGAGGGGCTGCCGGTCGTCGGCCTGGCGTTGGCCGACCGGCCGCTGCTCCTTTGGGGCGCGTATGCATTGACTCCGGTCTTCGCCTTCGTGCTCGCCCGGAGCCGGTTCGGCCTCCACCTGCGGGCCGTCGGCGAAGCGCCGGCCGCGGCCGACGCGGCGGGCGTGGACGTGGCCCGGGTGCGCCTGGCGGCTGCCCTCACCGGCGGCGCCATGACCGGGCTTGCCGGGGCGTTTCTCTCCGTCGTCGACCTCAAACTGTTCCAGCCTGGGATGACCGTCGGCACCGGCTTCATCGCCCTCGCCCTGGCGATGGTCGGCGCCTGGCGACCGGGCCGCATCCTCCTCGCGGCGGTATCGTTCGGGCTGCTGCGGGCGTTGGCGAACGGGATCCAGATCCTCGGCATCGACGTCCGGCCGGAATTTGTCACCATGCTGCCCTACGTCGGCACGATGGCGGCGCTGGTTCTGCTCGCCCGTTCGACCCGATTGCCGGCGGCGCTCGGGGTACCCTACACCCGCGGCCAGCGGTAGCCTACGCAGCGTCCGTCGCCCGTTCGCCGGCGATTCTCGCCCGTCAGTGGAGGTCTCCCGTGTCTTGCCGATGGTTCGTCGCCGGCGTCGTCGCCGTCGTGCTCCAGCTCCCCTCGTTTGCCGCGGTCATCGCCCAGGAGGCGACGCCGAGCGCGGGCCGGGAGGTGGCGCAGATCGCCGTCATCACCCCCGCCAGCCGGACCAACCAGGGCTGGGACCAGCAGGCCGCCGATGCACTGGAAACGGTCGCGGCCGAGCTCGGGATCGAAGCGGTCGTCGCCGAGAACGCCGGCTACGAGGACATCACCCCGATCCTGCGGGACGTGGCCGATGGCGGAGCAGATCTCATCGTCTGCCACGCCAGCGGCTACCAGACCGTCTGCCCGGAGTTCGCCGCCGAGTCCGGCGTCCCTGTCGCCGTGATCGAGAATCCGAGCGCCGTCTCCCCTGGGCTCGTCTCCGACATCGAGACGCAGGCCCAGGAGGCCGCCTACCTGGCCGGCGTCCTCGCCGCCGGTACGAGCCGAAGCGGCACGATCGGGGTGATCGTCTCCGGCGAGCCGCCGACCTGGAACTTCATGACCGTCGGCTTCGCCGAGGGGCTCAAGGCCACGCGGCCGGACGCCCGCCTCCTCTACGGGGTGATCGGCGAGGCCGCCTACGACGACGCCGCCGGCGCCAAGCGCGCCGCCGAGCAGCAGATCGCGGCCGGCGCGGATGTCATCTTCGGGATGGGCGACGGCGCCTCGTTCGGGATGCTGCAGGCGGTCGAGGAGCACAACGCCGGCGGCGGGGAACCCGTCCGCTTCATCGACGTCATCGGCGACAAGCGGGCCGAGCACGGCGCGTCGCTCCTGACTTCGGTGCTCTTCGACTACACCGGGGTCTACCACCAGCTGATCGCCGACCTCGAGGCCGGCACGTTCGGAGCCATCTCGACAATGGATCTGGACAACGGCGGCGTCCGGCTGCTGGACCTGCCGGAGGAGGTTCCGGCAGCGGTGAGAGAGGCCGTGGTCGAGGCCGAACGGGGGATCGTCGAGGGCCGGATCCCCGTCTCCGCGATCGGCGACGCCGAAGGGATGCGGCGACGGCTGGCCGAGCTCTTCCCCGGGTAGCCCGGGTCGATCCGACGTGCCCGGGGCGACCGGGGAGGACGTGGCGACGGAGGCCGACGAGATGGGAACCCAGTGGCCGCGCCTGAACCTGGCGGCCGGTCCGGTGGAGGTGATGCCGCGGACGCTGCGCGACGCGGCGCGGCCGGTCCTCTACCACTACGACCCCGCCTTCCTGGAGGTCTTCGCCCGCACGAGCGATCTCCTCAAGCGGGTCTACCGGACCGAGCACGACGTGGTCATCATGCAGGGCGAGGCGATCCTCGGGCTGGAGGCCGCCGCGGCCTGCCTGATCTCCCCCGGCGACAAGGTGCTCAACCTCGTCTCCGGCGTCTTCGGCAAGTGGTTCCAGGACTTCATCGAGCGGTACGGGGGGGAGACGGTCGAGTTGGCCGTGCCGTACGACGAGGCGATCGACCCCGACGAGGTGCGGCGCTCGCTCTCGGCCAACCCCGGCGTCAAGTTCCTCTCCGTCGTCCACTCGGAGACGCCGTCTGGCACCCACAACCCGGTCCGGGAGATCGGCATCGTCGCCCGGGAGTTCGGCGTCCTCACGCTGGTCGACACGGTCTCCGGCCTCGGCGGCGAACTCCTCTCGCCCGAGGAGTGGGGCATGGACGTGGCGGTGGCCGGTCCGCAGAAGTGCCTCGGCGGCACGCCGGGGCTCTCCCTGCTGGCGGTCAGCCCGGCCGCCTGGGCGGCGATGGAGGCGCGGCGGCCGGGTCCGCTGCGGGGCAGCTTCCTCTCGATCCTCGACTGGAAGCACGCATGGCTGGAGCAGGGCCGCTTCCCCTACACCCCCAGCGTGACCGAGATCTACGCCCTGGAGTCGGCCCTCGAGCATGCGATCGAGACGGGGATGGAGACGTTCGCGGCTCGCCACCAGGCCATCGCCCGTGCCTGTCAGGTGGGGGTCCGGGCGCTCGGGCTGGAGCTGTGGCCGGCGCGGGAGGAGATCGCCGCCTCGTGCGTGACCGCCGTCAAGACACCTCCGGGCCTGGACGAGGCGGAGCTGCGGCGGCTCATGCGCCACCGCTACGGCGTCGCCATCTCGCCCGGTTACGGCCAGCTGATGGGCAAACTCTTCCGCCTCGGCCACATGGGTCCTGCCCAGGTCCACCCGACGACGCTGGCGGCCCAGCTCGCCATCCTCGAGCGCGCCCTGAACGACGTCGGTCACCCAGTTCCCTTTGGCGCCGGCGTCGGTGCCGCGATGGCCGAGCTCGACGGCTGGGACGACGCGGCGTAATAGATATAGATGCGGAGGCCCGACCGAGAAACGCGGCGCCTGTGGGCGTCGACAAGGTGTCGGGACTCGGCTTCGACCGCGAGGGGGGTGGCATCGGCTTCAAGTGCAGGCCTTGGGCCCGATCCCACGCGCCCCTCCGGAAAGGAGGAGACCGGCCTCCTTTTGTCGGCGTGTCTACCCAGGAGGTGTCCCGTGTTTCTTCACCGCCGTTCGCTCGTCGCAGCCGCGTCGGCCGTTGCCGCCGCTCTCACCCGCCCGCTCGCCAGGGTGCTTGCGGCCGAGCCGAAGCCCCCGCTCGCCTTTCTCCACTTCGCGGTGACGGGCATCTCCCCCCGGTAATGACAGCGGCATCCTCCCCGGCTCAACGTCGCGGTGGCGGGCGTGCTACGGGTCAAGCCCGA
>CADCWF010000011.1 GCA_902806345.1 uncultured Thermomicrobiales bacterium | reverse complement strand
CGGTGGCGGGCGTGGCGATCGACCGCTTCTCGCGGAAGGGCGTCCTGATCGGCTCGGACCTCTGGCGCGGGGCGCTGGTCCTGTCGCTCGTCTGGCCGCAGGGGGTCTGGCACGCCTACCTCGTCGCGGCCGGGCTGACGGTAGGGAGCGTCTTCTTCAACCCGACCGTGCAGGCGGTGATTCCCGCGCTCACCACGGACGAGCAGCGACTGGCCGCAAACTCGGTTGCCTGGTCAACCGGACGGCTGGTCCAGATCGTCGGCGCCGGGGTCGCCGGCGGGCTGGTCGGCGTCCTCGGGACCGGGGCCGCCTTCGGTCTCAACGCCGCGACCTTCGTGGCGTCGGCCGCCCTGCTGGCGCGGCTCCCGATCTCCCGCCACGCCGGGCAGGTGGGCGGCAACGCCAGGCGGGGCATCCGGGGCTACCTCGACGACGCGCGGGCGGGCCTCGCCTTTGCCCTCCGCGACCGCCTCGTCTCGCGCCTCCTGGTGGTCCAGTCGCTCGCCTCCCTCGCTGTCGGGGCGACGGGGGCGATGCTGGTCGTCCTGGCGGAGCGGCACCTGGGGCTCGCCCCATCCGGCTTCGCCTGGCTGATCGGCGCGATCGGCGCAGGGGCGCTCGTCGGCCCGCTGATCCCGAACCTGCTCGCCAGGGACTACCGGGACGCCCGCTGGTTGTTCGTCCCCTACGTGGTCCGGGGCTTGGGCGACGTGCTGCTGGCGACGGTGGCCTCGTTCCCCGCCGCGCTCGCCATCCTCTTCGTCTACGGGTTGAACACCGCGACCGGCATGGTCGTCTTCAACGCGACGGTGCAGGGGGCCATCCCAGACCGGGTGCGTGGGCGCGTCTTCACGCTCCTCGATGCGAGCTGGAACGCGTCGCGCCTGCTCTCTCTGGCACTCGGCGGCCTGGTCGTCGAGGCGTTCGGCATCCGGGCGCTCTACTGGGGAGGCGGGGCGGTCCTGGCGCTGGCTGGGGTGCTTGGGCTGCTGTTGCTCGGGGGCCACGACTTCCATTCAACCGAGGATTAGCTAGGCGATTTCGTGCATGGCCCGTTATGCACCGCCGTGTCGCACGCTCGTTCCTATGATCGACATCAGTGCCAGCGCCCGATGCCTCAAATCGTGTGCTATGCTCGGCGGGCCGGGGTACTCAATCGTTGAGCACCCCGCTCGGGTCAGGGGACGGAGCATGGTCGGGCTCGGGGCGGTCTCAAGAGTCCGGGGCGCGGCGGCCGAGCAGCCCCGCGCCTTGCCCGAGGCACCCCTGGCGGCGCTCCCCGGCGGCCTGCTGGTCGGCTTCATCGCGCAGCCGATCGCCGTCCTGGCCTGGCGCGCCGCGACCGCCGACGACTTCCCGGCGACGTTGTTCGACCCTTCGGTCCGCGACGCCCTCGTCCTCTCCGCGCTGACGACCGGGACCGCCCTGCTCGTGTCCGCCCTCCTCGGGACGCCGCTGGCCCACCTGCTGGCCCGCCGCGCCTTCCCCGGCAAGCGCGCCGTCGAGACGCTGGTCGACCTCCCCCTGGTGCTGCCGCCGGTCGTCGCCGGTCTGGCGCTGCTCCTCGCCTTTGGTCGCCGTGGGTTGCTCGGGGCGCAGTTCGAGGCCCTGGGGGTTGTCATCCCCTTCACCACCGCGGCGGTGGTCGTTGCCCAGGTCTTCGTCGCGGCGCCGTTCTACGTCCGCAGCGCCAAGGTCGGCTTCCTTGCCGTTCCGCGGGACGTGGAAGAGGCCGCCGCCATCGACGGGGCCGACGCCTGGGCCATCCTCCGCGACGTGACGCTGCCGCTGGCGCGGCCTGCCCTCGCCGCCGGCGCGGTGCTCTGCTCGGCGCGGGCGCTCTCCGAGTTCGGGGCCACACTCCTGTTTGCCGGCAACCTGCCGGGGCGCACCCAAACGATGCCCCTGGCGATCATGAGCACCTACGCCACCGACCTCGACGGCGCCCTCGCCCTCGCCGCCCTGCTCGTGGCGCTCTCGGCCGGGGTGCTCGTCCTCTCGCGGTCGGTGCTGCGGCCGGCCGATGCCTGACCGGGGGGCTCTTGCCGGGGCGGACGGGGCGGCACCCGAATCGAGCGGGCGCGCGGTGACGACCGGCCGTCGGCGCGTCCTGGTGCGAGGGAGCAACGACGTCGCCTCGGCCGTGGCCCACCGGCTGTTCTCGGCCGGGCACGCGGTCGTCCTCGTCGACGGCCCCGCCCCCGCCGCGTCGCGGCGGCGGATGGCCTTCGCCGACGCGGTCTTCGCCGGCCGGGCGGTCCTCGCCGGGGTCGTCGCCGAGCGCGTGGACGCGCCCGAACTGGTGCCCGGTCTCCTCGCCGCGCACGGGTTCATCCCGGTCGTCGTCGGCAACCCCGCCGATCTCCTCCCGGCGCTCGTCCCCGAGGTGCTGGTCGATGCGCGGATGCGGAAGCGCGACCAGCCCGAGCCTCAACGCGGCCTGGCGCCCATCACCGTCGGACTCGACCCCGGCTTCGCCGCGGGGGGGACGGTGGACATCGCCGTCGAAACGATTTGGGACGGGCTCGGCGGGATCGTCCGGCACGGAGTCACCCGGTCGCTGGCGGGCGAACCCCGCCCCCTCGCCGGGCACGGAGGGGACCGCTCCGTCTACGCGCCGCTGGGCGGCCTGTTCCGGACCCAGCCCGAGATCGGCCAGGCGGTTGCGGAGGGGGAGGTCGTCGCCCGGATCGAAGGGGTGGACCTGCGAGCCCCCCTCGACGGGGTGCTCCGCGGGCTGACCCACGACGGGGTTCCGGTCTCGGCCGGGACCAAGGTCATCGAGGTCAATCCCCGCGGGGATGCCGCCGCCGCAGTCGGGATCGGGGAGCGGCCAGCCCGCATCACCGCGGGGGTCCTGCGGGTCGTGGAGGGCTGGGGGGATGGTGACCGGAGGCAGCGCGGAGCCCGTGATCGGGACGAGCGGTCTCGCCACCGTCCACGGCATGGCGCAACGCGCAGAGCATGGAGATCCCTTCGTGTCGGATCAAGTCACGATCGAACGCACCACGTCCCGCCAGCGGCACACCTCGGGTCTCACGTTCGTCCTCGAGTTCCCGATTGCGGCGCTCGGCGGCCTGATCGGCCTCGGCGGCGCCGAGTTCCGGCTGCCCGTCCTGGTCGGCCCCCTCGGCCACCCGCCGAGACGGGCGGTGCCGCTGAACTTCGCCGTCAGCCTCGCCACCATCGCGGCCGCGCTCGCGGTCCGCTCCCGTTCCCTCTCGCTGGAGCCAGTCGCGCCCCTGGCCCCCGCCGTCCTCGCCCTGGTCGTCGGCGCGGTGGTCGCGGCCGTGGCCGGGGCGACGCTCTTCGCCCGCCTGTCCGACGAACGGCTGGAGCGCACCATCCTCGGCCTGCTCCTGGCGGTCGGGATGGCGCTCGTCGTGGAGGGCTTCCTGCCGAGCACGGTGTCGGCCCTGCTGCCGGCGTCGCTCCCGGTCTGGGTCGTCGCCGGGGTGGGTTTCGGCCTCGGCATCGGCCTCGTCAGCAGCCTGCTGGGCGTCGCCGGCGGCGAGGTCATCATCCCGACGCTCGTCTTCGCCTACGGCGCGGACATCAAGGTCGCCGGCACCGCCTCGCTCCTCGTCAGCCTCCCCACCGTCGCGGTCGGCATCACCCGCACGCCAAGGGCGGCGGCTACGCCCGGCCCGACCTGCGGGGCACGGTGGCGCCGATGGCCGCCGGGTCGGTGATCGGGGCGGTGATCGGCGGTGCCCTCGCCGGGATCGTTCCGGCCAACGTCCTCAAGGTCGGCCTCGGCCTGGTCCTCATCGCCTCGGCCGCGCGCACCTTCCGGCACCGGGCCTGAGGCATCCGAGCGAGCCAGCTCGGCCTTGGGACCGCTCCGGCAGCAGGTCGGACTGTCAAGCTTCCACCGCCAGGTGCTCCCGCCGGGCGAGGGTCCAGACCTGGCGGGCGGCGTCGAGGTTCAGGACCGCGATCCCCGCGCCCACCAGGAGGTCCGGCCACCCCGACAGGGTAGCGGCGGTGACGAACCCGGCGGCAACGATCGCCACGTTTGCGAGCACGTCGTTGCGGGCGGAGAGGAAGGCGGCCCGGACCAGGCTGCCGCCGTGGTGCCGGTGGCGGGCGATCACCAGGGCGCAGGAGAGGTTGACCACCAGCGCCCCCGCGCCCGCCAGCGTGAGCGGCACGGCGGCCGGGGGCACCGGGTCGGCGACCTTGGTCAGGACCGTCCACACCGCCGCGAGGCTGGGCACCAGGAGGATGCCGGCCAGCACCATGCCGACCCGCGAGCGTGCCGTCGTCGACCAGCCGAGCGCGGCGAGGATCAGGAGGTTGATCGACGCATCCTCGAGGAAATCGACGCTGTCGGCGAACAGCGACACCGAGCCGATCGAACGGGCAACGGCAAACTCGACGCCGAAAAAGGCGAGGTTCGCCAGGGCGACGAACGCCACCGCGCGGCGGAGCGCGGGGTCGCCGGTCGCTGCCGCGGGCCGCGGGCCGTCCTCCATCCCTCGCCCCACCCCCGACGCCCCTCGCCGCGCGATGCCCGGAGCCGCCTCCCACCGGACGGCCCCCAAGCGCTATCCGGAAGGTGGAAGGGTACCGGACCGCCTCAGCCACGCCCGCGCCGGCGCCGCCTGTGACGATGCCCGCTCAGCCGCGCGGCGCGTACCTGATGATCGCTATCCCGACCGGGGTGATCGCGCCGCCCGGGAAGTCCCAGCGGTCCAGCCGTACTCCGTCGACCCATCACCCAGGCCACGACGAAGACGCCTCCGGTCGGCGGCGTAGACGCGGCCGACCGGCGCCCCCGCCGGTTGCAGCGTCGGCAGCACCCGGTAGAGGAACAGCACAAGGCCGTCGGCAACGTCAAGGCAGACTGCCCAGCCCTCCAAAAGACAGAGCCAGCCCAGGTAGCCGCCGGAGATCTCGCAGAGGCCGACGGCGGCGAAGAGCAGCAGCGAGCGGGCGATGGTTGGGTCCAAACCGCGGCACCGGACCACCTTGCCCACGGCGGCTCGCCCATCCCACGGCGGCGGGCATGACTGCCGACCGCCGTCCGTTGGAGGCAGTGGGTCGCGAATGTGTGAGGTGAATGCCCCGGCCCCGGCCGGTTCAGCGAAGCCCGAGCTGCTCCAGGCGGGCCAAGTTGTCCTCGATCCCCCAGGCGTCGACGATCTGGCCCGCCTCGAAGCGGAAGATGGACACCTCGTCGACGGACTCGAAGCGGCGCCCCGTGGGGGCGTTCCCCAGCCACTCGCCCAGGTGCGTCCCGGAGCAGGTGAAGCGGCCGACGACGGTCTCACCCTCGGCGACGAGGTCGACAATCTCCATCCGCATGTCCGGGAACGACGCCTGGAAGGGCGCGATCCAGAGCTTGGCCGAGGGGGCCAGGGCCGGCGCGAAGATCTCGTCGACCGCGTCGAGCCGGCCGGCGTTGAAGACCTCGTCGACCAGCCGCCGGACGACGGCCTTGTTCCGTGTCGTCTCGTCCACGTCCGGGTCCTCTCCAAGCGGCGGCACCCGCAGCATAACCATCCCGCCGCGTCGGCGTGTCGCCTTGTTGAGCCACGTTACGACTTATGGTTCACTCCAGGTCAAGGGGGCCGCGGTGGGGTCGATGACGATCGGCGAGGTAGCACGGCGAGCCGGGGTGGCGGCAACCGCGATCCGCTACTGGGAGCGGGAGGGCGTGCTGCCGCCCCCGCGCCGGGTGGGCGGTCAGCGGCGCTACGACGAGGCGACCCTGGCCCGGCTGGCGGTCGTCCGGCTGGCGCAGGAGGTGGGCTTCTCGGTCGCCGAGGTGCGCTCCCTGGTCGAGGGCTTCGACGAGCGGGGCGTGGCACCGGAGCGGTGGCGGGAGCTGGCGGAGCGCAAGCTGGGCGAG
The DNA here is from genome assembly GCA_902806345.1 of uncultured Thermomicrobiales bacterium. Lineage (GTDB taxonomy): Bacteria > Chloroflexota > Chloroflexia > Thermomicrobiales > UBA6265 > CADCWF01. The sequence continues at coordinate 7,010 of CADCWF010000011.1, read as the reverse complement.
GTCGACGCCCGGATCGCCCGGGCCGAGGGGATGAAGCGGGTGCTCCAGGAGAGCCTGCGCTGCGACTGCGTCACGCTCGACGCCTGCGCCCTCGTCCTCCGCCCCTGCGCGGCAGCGGCCTCGGCCTGACGCCGAACCGCCGCCCCGGTGGGCCTCGGCGGCCGGCGCCATGGCCGCCGGGGTCGGGGGCGAGCCGCCGCTCGGCCCGTCCCGCAGCCCGCCCCGCGGCCGACCCCGCCCGAGCGCCGGAGGGACGCGATGACCACCCCAGGAGAGATCGAGCGCGTCCGCCGCTACTACGACCGGATCGCCGACCGGTACGACGAGTACGTCGGCCACTTCGAGCAGCGCTTCTTCGGCGACGATCGACCGTGGGTCTGCTCCCAGGCGACCGGCGATGTCCTCGAGATCGCGGTCGGCACCGGCCGGAACCTTCCCTTCTACCCGCCGGACGTCCGGCTGACCGGGATCGACCTCACCCCGGCCATGCTCGACATCGCCCGCCGCCGGGCGGCGGCGCTGGGGCGCGATGTCGACCTCCGGGTCGGCGACGCACAGGCGCTCGATGTTCCCGACGCCGGCTTCGACACGGTCGTCGCCACGCTGGCGCTCTGCTCGGTCCCCGACATCCGCGGCGCCGTGGCGGAAGTCCGGCGGGTGCTCCGCCCCGGCGGGCGGTTCCTCCTCGTCGAGCACGTCCGCAGCCCGGTCCTCCCGGTGCGGGCCGTCCAGCGCGTCCTGGACCCGATCTTCGTCCGGTGCTACGGCGACCACCTGCTGCGCGATCCGCTCGACCACCTGGCGGCGGAGCGCTTCGTCGTCGAGCGGGTGGAGCGCGCGAAGTGGGGCATCATCGAGCGGGTCGCGGCCCGGAAGCCGGCGGAGCGTCCCGAGTGAGGAGGAGCCGAGGCGCGGCGCCGGGGTTGGGCCCGCCCGGCACCCGCCGCGGCCGGGGTGCCGCCCCCAGGGCGGGATGCGAGGTGGACCGGAACGCGGCGCGCTGGCCGGCGCGCCGGCCCCCGCCCTCCGGCTATACTGACCGGGTCAGGCGGCTTCTCGCCGCCTCGGGGGTGCCGCGTCCCCCGTACCCGCGCGGCTATGGGGGGGACTGCCAGCATTGGCGGTTTCTTTTTTTTGCGCGTCGGACCAACCGCGCCGACGCCCGAGGGGGAACGGTTGTGTCGGAGTTAGCGGTCGCAACCGCGATCTTCCTCGTCACCTACGCGGTCATCATCAGCGAGCGGCTGGACCGCGCCGTCGTTGCCCTCGCCGGCGGCGGTCTGATGATCGCGTTCGGGGTGCTCGACCAGCGCCAGGCGCTGGAGGCGATCGACCCCAACACCATCGCCCTCCTCGTGGGCATGATGATCATCGTCAATGTCCTGAAGCGGACCGGCGTCTTCCGCTACGCCGGCTGGCGAACCGCCATCACCCTGGACGGCGACCCGTGGCGGATGCTCGTCGGCTTCGCCCTCTTCGCCGGCATCGCCTCCGCCTTCCTCGACAACGTGACGACGATCCTCCTGATGGCGCCGGTCACGATCGCCATCTGCGACGACCTCGGGCTCGATCCGCGCCCCTTTCTGATCACCCAGGTGATCGCCAGCAACATCGGCGGCACCGCCACCCTCATCGGTGACCCGCCCAACATCTTGATCGGTGGAGCGACCGGACTCGACTTCCTCGCGTTCCTCGTCAATCTGGCGCCGGTCGTCCTCGTGCTGCTCGTCATGATGCTCGGCGGCTTCTGGCTCCTCTACCGCCGCGGCGGGCGCCTCGGCGTCCCGTCGAGCGAGGGCCAGCGGGCGCTGGATCGGGCCGAGGCCGGCGTCCACCTCGGCGATCGGCGGCTTCTGCGGCGGGCCCTGGTCGTGCTCGCCCTGACGATCGTCGGGTTCTTCCTCCACGGCGCGCTCCACTACCAGGCCGGGACGATCGCCATGTTCGGCGCGATCCTGCTCTTGCTGCTGAGCCGGGTCGATCTCCACGACGTGCTGGCCGAGGTCGAGTGGCCGACGATCTTCTTCTTCGTCGGGCTCTTCATCGTCGTCGGCGGGATCGAGGAGATCGGGCTGCTCGACCGGATCGCGCAGGGGGCGGTCTCCCTGACCGGCGGCGACGTGCTGTTAACCGCGCTGGTGCTGCTCTGGTTCGCCGGGGTCACCTCGGCCATCGTCGACAACATCCCTGCCGTGGCCACGCTGATCCCGCTGACCTTCGCCGTCGCCCGCCTCCTCTTCCCGGACATCGCCGACCTGGACGCCGCCGCGTTCGCCGCCGACCCGCGGGTGACGCCGCTGTGGTGGTCCCTGGCGCTCGGCGCCTGCCTCGGCGGCAACGGCTCGCTGGTCGGCGCATCGGCCAACGTCGTGGCGGTCGGGATTGCCGAGCGACGAGGCGAGCCGATCGGGTTCTGGGGCTTCACCCGCGTCGGGCTGCCGTTCGCGGTCGTGAGCCTGGTCGTGGCCAGCTTCTACGTCTGGCTCCGCTACTTCGCGCTCTGAGCGGTGGTCGCTGAAAGGATCGGCTGTGGAGGACACCTCGCCCCAACCCGAGCGGACCGAGGCATCGCTCGCGGAACGGCTCTCGTTCCCGCTCCGCGCGTTCATCCACGCCGAGGCCGCGAGCGGGATCCTCCTGCTCGCGTGCGCCCTCGTCGCCCTCGTCTGGGCCAACTCCCCCTGGGCTGCCGCCTACGATGCGCTCTGGGCGACCGAACTGACGCTCGGCACCGTCCAAATCAACCTGAACGAAACGCTCCGGCACTGGGTCAACGACGGCCTGATGGCGGTCTTCTTCCTCGTCGTCGGCCTGGAGATCAAGCGCGAGGTGCTGGCCGGCGAGTTGGCCTCACCGCGGCGGGCCGCCCTGCCGGCGGTCGCCGCCGTCGGCGGCGCCGTCGTCCCCGCCGCGATCTTCCTGCTCATCAACTGGGGCAGCCCCGGAGCGCAGGCGTGGGGCGTGCCGATGGCCACCGACATCGCCTTCGCCCTCGGGGTGCTCGCCCTCCTGGGGAGCCGGGTGCCGGCCGGACTGAAGGTGTTCCTGACCGCGCTCGCCATCGTCGACGACATCCTGGCGGTGCTGGTCATCGCCGTCTTCTACACCGCGTCGGTGGATGTCGGGGCGCTCGCCGGCGCCGCGGTCGTGCTCGCGCTGCTGGTCGCGGCGAACCGGCTCGGCGTGCGCGCCCTCTGGGTCTACGCCCTGCTCGGGGTCGCCCTCTGGGCGGCGGTCTTCGCCTCCGGTATCCACGCCACGGTGGCCGGCGTGCTGCTGGCCTTCACCATCCCCGCCAACACCCGGATCGACCCGGCCGCGTTCGTCGCCCGCGGCCGGGGCCTCATCGCCGACTTCGAGCGGGCCTGCGCCGCGAGCGCGAGCGCCAGCATCCTGAACGACGGTGTCCGCCAGGACGCGCTGGTCGAACTGGAGGACGCGGTCGAGGCGGCCGGGGCGCCCTTGCAGCGGATGGAGCAGGCGCTGCACCCCTGGGTGGCGTTCGCGATCGTGCCGATTTTCGCCCTCGCCAACGCCGGGGTTCGGATCGAGGGCGACCTCGGCGCAGCCTTCGGCAACACGGTGACGATCGGCGTCGTGGTCGGGTTGGTGGTCGGCAAGCAACTCGGGGTGCTGGCGGCGGCCTGGCTGGTCGTCCGCGCCGGGCTGACGGAGCTACCGCCTGGCGTCGGCTGGCGCCACGTCTACGGCGCCGGCTGGCTCGCAGGGATCGGGTTCACGATGGCGCTGTTCGTCGCCGACCTCGCGTTCGCCGACGCGGCCGAGGCGCCGCTGCTGGCGTCGGCGAAGTTGGGGATCCTCGCCGCCTCCGTCGTCGCCGGCGTCGGCGGCGCCGTGGTCCTCGGCCGGGCGACGGGGCGGCGCGCCGGTTAAGCGGTCTGTCGAGTGCGAACGGGCCGAGGCCGACCGGCGGCCGGGCCGCCGCACCCGCCCTCCAGCACCGGGCTGAAACCGCGACGGACCTCGACGTCGCTTGCCGTTTTGGTCCGGACACCGAACCGGAACCTCAGGCCGAAGGCCCGGGCTGAGGCGACGATGTCCCTCCGAACCTGGCGTGGGTCCACGTTCGGCATGGTCGTCCTTGGCCTTGGCTCGGAGAGACCGCGTCGCGCCTCGACCCCGGACCGGCGCGGCGTCCGGATCAACAAGCCAACCTCCGTGAGGGTCTCGAGGCCGGCCGTCGCCAATCGGCCGGATCAGCACGGATGAACCACCCGGGGCACGCCTCCGGGGCCGGCTTCCACGCCCTGGAGCGGGCGCTGCGCTCCGATCCGCTCCCGTAGCAGTCGATCCGGCCACCCGCGCTCTCGCCTTCGGGGCGGCACCGGCAAGCCTGTCATATTGACATCCATCGATATCTCGCCTATGCTCTCCTCATGAGCGCGAAGACCCGCCCCGCCGGCTGCTGCGAGACCGCCCTCCCCCCCGCCGAGCTGCCGCTCGCCGAGCGGGAGCGGCTCGTCGCCGGCTTCAAGGCCCTGGCCGACCCGACCCGGCTCGACGTCTTCCGCCTGATCGCCGCCCAGGAGGCGCCGATCTGTGCCTGCGACATCGCCGACCGCTTCGACGTCAGCCAGCCGACCGTCTCCCACCACCTGAAGGTGCTGCGCGAGGCGGGCCTCGTGACGGCATCCCGGCGCGGCGTCTGGGCCTGGTACGCCGCCGACCCCCGCGGCCTGGCGTTGCTGCGGGGGGCGATCGAGGCGGTGGCGCCGTCGCGGCTCGCCGTGGCGAGCTGAGGGCGCCCCTATTTTGCGACGTCGTATAGACACGCGTCAATAGATTGACGCGCGGAGGCCACCGATGGGACTCGCCGAGGAACCGCTGCTGGACGCGATCGTCCGCTCCGCCCACGACCCCGATCCGGCCCGGGCGTTCCGCTACCGCCCGTTCCACTACGGCCCGTGGTCCGGGGTGGCCCCGTCTGCCCGATCCGCCCGGCAGCGGGTCGGCGTGACCGTACGCCTGCGGGCGATCCGCGCCGCCGCCGTCGCCCTGCCCCGGTGTCTCGCCGAGAGCGCGGCCGCTGCCGTCTCCCCGTCCGCCCAGCCCTGCTGCTAGGCTGCCCGGCACCGCCGGCCCGAGAAAGGACTCCCCGAGATGACCGAATCGCGTGTCTCCAGCCTCCCCGTCGTGGTCGTCGGCGCCGGTCCGGTCGGTCTCGCCGCGGCCGCCCACCTGCTCGCCCAGGGAGAAGAGCCGCTCGTCTTCGAGGCCGGCGCCGCCGCCGGGGCGAACGTCCTTGCCTGGGGCCACGTCCGGCTCTTCTCCCCCTGGCGCTACGTCGTCGATGCCGCAGCCAGGGCGCTCCTGGCGGAGTCCGGCTGGGCCGCGCCCGACCCCGAGGCCTACCCGACCGGCCGCGAGCTGGTCGACGACTACCTTGCGCCGCTCGCCGCCCTCCCCGCGCTCCGGTCCCGCCTCCAGCTCGGCCACCGGGTCGTCCGGGTCGCCCGCGTCGGGTTCGACAAGATGAAGACGGACGGCCGCGAGGCGGCGCCGTTCCTCCTGACCGTCGAAGGGCCGGGCGGGCGGGAGGAGCAGGTCCTGGCGAAGGCGGTCATCGACGCCTCGGGGACGACCGCGACGCCGAACCCGCTGGGCGCCGCCGGCGTGCCGGCGATCGGCGAGGTGGCCGCCCGGGACCGGGTCATCTATGGGATCCCGGACGCCCTTGGGGCCAACCGCGGGCGCTACGCCGGCCGGCGGGTGCTCGTCGTCGGCAGCGGCCACTCCGCCTTCAACGCGCTGCTCGACCTGGTCGACCTCGCGGACGCGGCGCCCGGCACGGCGGTCACCTGGGCGGTTCGCCGCCCGGCCGACCGCCTCCGTCCCCTCTTCGGGGGCGGCATCGGCGACGCCCTGCCGGCGCGGGGCGAGCTGGGCGAGCGCGTCCGGCGGCTGGTGGAGGCGGGTCGGCTGCGGCTGGTGACCGGGTTCAGGGTCGCCCGCCTGACGGAGACGCCAGCGGGCACCCTGGTCGGCGGCGACGACGAGGTCCTCGGCCCGTTCGACGAGATCGTGGCCGCGACCGGGTTCCGGCCCGACCTCGGCCTCCTGTCCGAGTTGCGGCTCGACCTCGACCCGGCCGTCGAGAGCCCGCGGGCGCTGGCGCCGCTGATCGACCCCAACGTCCACTCCTGCGGCTCGGTGCCGCCCCACGGCGAGGCCGAGCTGCGGCAGCCGGAGCCGGGTGCCTACGTCGCCGGCATGAAGAGCTACGGCCGGGCGCCGACCTTCCTGATGGTGACCGGCTACGAGCAGGTCCGCTCGGTCGCCTGCGCCCTCGCCGGCGACTGGGAGGGGGCGCGCGACGTGCGCCTGGTCCTGCCGGAGACGGGCGTCTGCTCGTCCGGCATCCTGGCCGACCGAGGGGTGGCCTGCTGCGCCGCCTCGGTGGCAGGGGGCGAGTCGGACGCGGTCTGTTGCGAACCGGCGGCTGACACGGCGGAGCCGGCAGGGGTTGTCGCCGGGTGCTGCGGCTCGGCCGTGCCCCAGGTGATCCAGCTCACCGCCGCCGGTCGTTCCGGCGGCTGCTGCGGCTGAATCCGGGAGATATCCGAAGGGGCAAAACTCGCCACGGCGGGCGGCCGGTCGCTTCTCTCTCCGCACCTCCCCGCGACCCGGGTGTGCGCCTGAGGCGGAACGAACGGCGCATCGGTCCAAACGGAGCGCGTTTTGGGCAGTCTGGCCACCGAAGCGAGGGGCACCGGCCGGCCCTACTACGGCTGGGTCGTCGCCGGGACGCTGGCGTTCACCGAGACGGTCTCCTGGGGCGTCCTCTACTACGCCTTCACGGTCTTCCTGGTGCCGATGCAGGTGGAGCTCGGCTGGTCGGCGGCGACCCTGACCGGGGCCTACTCGCTGGCGCTGCTGATCTCCGGCCTCGCGGCGCCCTTCGTCGGCCGCTGGCTCGACCGCCACGGGCCGCGGGCGCTGATGACGGCCGGCTCGCTGCTGGGCGGCCTGCTCGTGCTCGCCTGGTCGCC
>CADCWF010000010.1 GCA_902806345.1 uncultured Thermomicrobiales bacterium | reverse complement strand
ACGGGCTGATCTCGCCGCAGCGGACGTCGCCGCGCTCGTGGCCGCAGCACTGGGTGCGGCGCCTGCACTGCTGCCCGAGCTCCCGGCAGTTTCGGCCCCCGCTGGCCGCCACGCCGCGGCCGGACCCGGCGGCCGCGGCACCGAGGACGCCGGCGGCGAGCCAGCCGAGGGCGGCCCGGCGGGGACGGGCCGCCCCGATCGTCCTCGTCCACGCGTCGAACCGCTCGCCGTCCATCCCCGACCCCTTCCCTTGGCGGTGTAGCACGCCGGCGCCCCGGTCCCGCCACCCAAGGGAGGACAAATCGCGGCGTCGCGTGAGTGCGGTGCTCCGTCGCTGCTGAGGGTACGCCGATCGGCGGCCGCGTCAAGCCCGTGTGCCCTCCGGGGTCGCCAAGGGGAGCGGTCCCGTCGCGCTTGCCCTGGCCCCAGAAGGGGGATTGGTCGCCGCCGCGGGCGGCGACGACCGGCTCTGGCCGACGGCGTTGACCCTGGTGTCCGCGCGTCTTGGCCTCGGGGCGGGCCGGACCGTGCCGTGCCGACCACGTCGAGCTTGTCGATGCCGCCGACGGCCACCACCATGCCAGCCCCGAGCGCTTGCCTGCGGCGACGTGATGGCAGCGGACGGATCACCGTCGCGGACACCGGGTCTGGGCCGCCGCGGTTTCCAACATCACGACGGCGGCCACGCGGAAATAGGCCGCTTGTGGGAGCAGTTGGGGCCTGCTACCTCCCGCGCCCTACGGATCCACGTTCAGGCCCCGCGCCGCGATCGGCCTCGGAGGACCGTCCGGATCGTCTCGTGGCTGACGCCGACCTCCGCGGCGAGCGAGCGGAGACTCATGCTCGTGGCGAGGGCGCGGATCGCCGAATCTTGCTCCGGCGTCAGCTTGCGGGCACGATTGCGGTACCGACGACGGGGACCCTCGTCGCCACGCAGCGATGGACACCGAGCCACGTCCGACTGACGGGGGCGGGATTCCATGACCGGAACACGACGGCCCGCGAGGTTCTGAACATGCGGATCCGACCCCCGTCGCTTCCGCCAGCTAGAGCCGAACCAGACCGACACCGCATGGCATCCACGCCTGGACGGATGAGGGGCAGTGGAGCGTCACCACCCCAGTTGCGGACACGCCCGAGTGCAGTGTCGGCCCTTGAGCGCATCGAAAGTGACGAACGAACCCGGTTCACGTGCCGGTGGCGGCGAAATGCCGAACGACCACCGTACCCGCCGAGATCTGGCGCCGTCAGTTGCCGTGCCGATCGTGGTCGCCGAAGCGGCCGAGCAGGGCCGCCGCCTCCGCGATCACCTCGGCCACGATATCCGCCACCCCTTGCAGATCCTTAGGGAGCCGAAGCCCCTAGCCGGCCCACCGAGGAGAGAACTCTGCCCGATCGGCAATCGCCGCCGCGAGGTAGATGTCCCAGCGGGCGGCGCTCGAGGAGGTAGGCACCGTAGGCGATGCCGAGGTCTGTGCTGAGCTGGCGGGGCAGGTGGCCGGGCTGATCGATCGGGTCGAGGCGACCGGGTGGATCGTCCGGCGGATCGCGGTAGGCGCTCCGCGCCTACCGCACGAGCAGGCCGCCCCTCCCCTACACTGAGGAGACCACGGTCTACCCCCCAACGTCCTGCGACGCGCTCTAAGTCCGTTACAGGCTCAAGAGGCGCCGGCATGCGGTCGATGCGGTGCGCTTCCCTCACTCGGACGCAGGAGTAGCCTCCGGCGTCGCTGGGCCCACCCCACCGGTCGCCAACTCGTCGAGGAATGCTCGCGCAACATCGCGCGGTTCCTGACCTCCTTCGTCCACCTGGAGGTTGAGGTTCGCCATCGTCTGATCGTCGATCGCGCCAGCGAGTTGGTTCAACACGTCTGCGATCGCCGGATCTTCGCTCAGCAATTCCTCGCGAACGACGGGCGCCGCAAAGTACGGCGGGAAGAAACCGAGGTCATCTTCGAGCGTCACCAGGCCGAGCCCGGGAATTCGGCCATCCGTCGCGAACGCGGAGATGACGTCAACCTGCTCCTCGTCCAGGGCCTGGTACATGATCCCCGGGTCCATGCCCCGTTCTTCGGCGAACTCGAGATCGTACGTCTCCTGCAAGCCCGGCAATCCGTCGGGCCGCGTCAAGAACTCCTGGGTGCCGCCGAACCGAAGGTTATTCGCCTGCGCCTGGAGATCGGAGATCGTGGCGATCCCCAATTCGTCCGCCTGCTCCTGACGCATCGCCAGCGCGTAAGTGTTGTTGAATCCCAAGGGCTCGAGCCAGGTCAACCCGAATTGCTCTTCGTAGGCGGCCGTCACGGTGTCGTACACGGCTTGGGGATCGCTCTCCACCGGCAGGCCGAGGATCGCCGTCAGGCCGGTTCCCGTGTACTCCACGTAGGCGTCGATTTCGCCGCTGACCAGCGCCTGGTGGACGATTGCCGAGGTCCCCAGGTTCAGCTTCCGCTCCACGGGGTAACCCGCGTCTTCAAGCAAGAGGGCGACCATCTCGTTGATAAGAATCTGCTCGGTGAAATCCTTGGACCCAATGGTGACCGTCGGCTTCGCCTCTTGGGCCCGGACCCTGTCCACATTGGAAAGGGTCACGCCGAGGGTCCCTGAGGCGAGAAGAAGCGTTCGGCGGCTCCAATTCAACTCGAGCAACCGTCCGTGCAACGTCATCACGGTTCTCCTCCCCTTTCGCGGTGCGGATCGAACGACGACCTCGGCGAACGTCGGAAGTGCGCCGGAGTATCACATCCGCTTCCGGTCTTGTCACCAATCGCGAGGATCATTCGGACCGACGCGGAACCCACCCTCGTAACGCTGCGACGTCCGTCGTCCCGAGGCGTTCCAACTTTCACTTGATGTCGATCTGGAGCCCGCGCGGCACGACGACCCGGCGCAGCCGACCCAGGATTATTTCCGTCACCATCGCCAAGAGCGCGACGGGGACCGCTCCCGCCAGAAGGACTGAGGTATCGAGCATCGCCAGTCCCTGCAGGATCAGGTCGCCGAGCCCGCCGCCCCCGATGTAGGCGGCCAGGGTTGCGATACCAATGTTCTGCACCGTCGCGGTCTGGATGCCAGCGAAGATGACAGGACTCGCCAGCGGTAACTCGACCAGGAGCAGTAGCTGGGAGTTGCTCGTTCCCATCCCCCGCGCCGCATCGACGACGGCCCGGTCGACGCCCCGGATGCCGACGTAGGCATTGAGGAAGATCGGCAGGATGGCACGGATCGTCAACGCGAATAGGGTGGGCAGGAACCCGATCCCCAGAATCGGCAGCATCAACCCCAGGATTGCCAGACTCGGGATCGTCTGCCCGACGTTGGCCAGGGTCGTCATCGGCTTGGCAAGGCGATCCACCCGGACCACGACCACCGCCAGCGGCAACGCGATCGCGATGCCGATCGCGACCGAGAGCAGCGTCACCTGGAGGTGCTGACCGAGCAGCCGGAGGAACTGTTCCTCATGCTCACTGATATAGGTGATGAACTCGAGCGGATCGCCGCGCATCGACGCTCGTTACCCTTCCCCGGCAGACCGCCCGAGGTCGCGCCGCAGCACGATCCCGAGACGCGCCAGCGCCCAGTCGGCCGACAAGGCGAGAGCAGATGCCACGACCGTCCCCGCGACGATCGGCTCGGGGTCGATCAGTCGGATGCCGTCGAAGATCAACCTGCCGAGCCCCCCCGCTCCGATGACCGCCGCGATGGTGGCGATGCCGATGGCCGCGACCGTCGCCAGGCGCACCCCGGCCAGGATCACCGGCAACGCGAGCGGGAGCTCAACCAGAACCAGGAGCTGCCGTCCGGTCATCCCCATCCCGCGAGCGGCATCCAGTGCGGCCGGCGGTACGCCGTCAATGCCGGCGACCGTGTTGCGAACGATCGCCAGCAACGAGTAGAGGACGAGGGCAACGATCGCCGTCGAGGCGCCGAGGCCGGTATACGGAATCAGGATCGCGAACAGGGCCAAACTCGGCACGGTGTAGAGCACGCCGGAGCTGGTGAGGATCGGTCCCTCCAGCCACCGCAGCCGGGTCACCACGATCCCGATTGGGATCCCGATCGCCGCGGCCACCAGAATGCTGATGCCAACGATCCGGACGTGATCGGCGGTCAGTTGCAGAACCCGCTCCGGATGCTCAACGAGGTACCGCATCGGCCATCACCGCCTCTGCCGATTCGCCCACGACGCCTTCCGCTGCCAACCGTTCGGCGATCTCGGTCGCGAACTGGCGGTAGGTCACGTAGCCGGATGGATTGCCCACCTCGTCGCCGACCCAGAACCCATCCCCGTTGGCCGGCCCGACCGCCACCAACTCCCGCCCTGCCTCGACCAGCGACAGTGTTCCCGGGAGGATTGCCCCCGTCACCGGCACGGCGTTCGGCACCGCCATCGCGACCTCGGAGAGGCTGGTGTAGGCCAAGGCCCGAAGACCGCGATCCTCTCCGATGAATGCCGTCACGTACGGCGCGGCCGGACGCCGCAACAGATCGGCCGGCGGCCCGTTCTGGACCACCCGTCCCTCGGACATCAGCACGATCCGGTCGCCGAGCAAGAACGCCTCGGCGATATCGTGGGTCACGAAGACGATCGTTTTCTTGACCTCGCCCTGGATCCGTCGGAGCTCACGCTGGAGCTGCTTCCGCGTGATCGGGTCGACCGCGCCGAAAGGTTCGTCCATCAGCACGATCGGGGGGTCGGCGGCCAGTGCCCGCGCGACCCCAACCCGCTGCTGCTGACCGCCGGAGAGCTGCCGAGGGTAGCGGTCGGCGAAGCGCTCCGGCGGCAAGCCGACGAGCGCCAGTAGTTCGTGCGCCCGCTCCCGCCGCTGCTGCCGCTTCCATCCGAGCAGGCGTGGCACCATGGCGACGTTCTCGGCGACGGTAAAGTGCGGCAGCAGACCGCCCTGCTGGATGACGTACCCGATGCTGCGGCGCAACTCGACCACGTCCAGCGTCCGCACGTCGCGGCCGTCGATCGTGATCCGACCGGAGGTCGGGGTCTCCAGGCGGTTGATCATCCGCATCGTCGTGGTCTTGCCGGAACCGGATGGGCCGATCAACACGTGCAACTCGCCCTCCCCCACCTCCAGGTTCACGTCGTCGACCGCCGCTACCGTCTGGCCGTGCGAGGTGAAGACCTTCGAGAGGTGTTCGAGGGCGATCATCGGTCGCTTCCTTCCCCCAGCACAGCCGGGGTTCCGGTCGTCTGGCCGTTCCCGCGGCGGAGCTCAATGCCCCCGTACCTGGCCGTCGGTGGGACGCGCTCAAGAACCGATCACAGCTCCCCCGCGTACGCTCGATTCTCCGCCTTCAGACTGGAGTCGGTCCCGAGGAAGGCGTGCTTGGACATGTCGGCGGTGTACCGGCTCGCGGGCGGCGTCCGCCCCAAGGCCTCGGCCATGCTCCGGATGTGGTGGGGCCCCGCTCCACAGCAGACGCCGAGGTAGTCGATGCCGATCGCGGCGGCCTCGCGAGCGAAGTCGGCGATCTCGTACCGGGTGCAGACGAACGGGTCCAAAGCGACTGGGAATGGCCGGCCGCCCGGGATGTCGGGGTACACCGGGTCCCGGAGCGACTGGAACGACGGCGCCTGCTCGTTCGTCCGGTAGGGCACCGGGAGGGCCGCGACGTGTCCCCCGACGCGTTCGCGGATCGCCCTCAGCAGGGGCAGCATCGTTTCCGGTCCGCGGATGCAGTTGAGCCCGACGACATCGGCACCCCGCTCCTCCAGGCGCTGGCATGCCTCCGCCGGCGACCAACCCTCGCGCGTCTGCGGCTCCTGGTGGATGGCAAGTGTGATCACCGCCGGCTTCCCGGCCGCCTTGATCACGTCGAGGGCGATCAGCGCCTCTTCGCCCCACGAGAAGGTCTCGCCGATGACGAAGTCGACCCCGGCGTCGACGGCCCAGCCGACTTGCTCCTCGAACATCGCCCGCACCGCCCGCCGCGACTCGTCGTCGCCAACGAAGACGTTGGTGTTGCAGATGTCGCCGGCGAAGAGCGCTCCCTGTTCCCGCGCCACGTCCCCGGCAATCGCCAGCGCCTGCCGATTCATCTCTTCGAGCAGCGGCTCCTTGCCGATCAGCCGGAGCTTCTCCCGGTGGGCGTAGTAGGTGAAGGCCTCGACCACGTCCGAGCCAGCATGGACGAACTCACGATGGAGCTGGGCGACCAGGTCCGGGTGTTCGAGGACCACCTCCGGCACGTATGCACCGGCCTGCAAATACCCGCGCCGCTCGAACTCGAAGAGGTACCCCTCCGCACAGATGACCGGCCCCTCCCGGAGCCGATCCAACAATCCCGGACCGTTTGGGCTCGCGTCGTTCTGCATCCGTTGGTTCCCTCCCTCGCCGCTCCACCCCAGGGGCAACCCACCAAACACTCCGATCAGGCCGACAGCACCGCTTCGTTCCGAAAAATCGGCGGGAACGACGGGTCCACCATCGCCACCCGGTCCGCCCGGAACGAGTCGATGGGGTAATCGGTCTGCCCGTCGAGGGCCAGTTCGCTGAGAATCTTGCCGAACAGCGTCGCGAACTTGAAGGCATGACCGGCGTCGGCGACGACGGTGATGCGCGGATGGGCCGGCACCGCGTCGATGACGAAGTGCCGATCCGGAGGCATCGTGTAGAGGCAGGTCTTGGTGTACAGCTCCGGCCCCAGAAACCGGGGGATGTGGGCCTCGAGAAACCGCACCAGGCGGTCCCGGGTCGTCGTGCTCGGGGTAAACGTTCGGGTCTCGACCGTGACCTCCTCGCCGCCGACGTCCTGGCCCGCCTTCGTCGCGACCTCGCCGTAGATGGGAAACCCGTAGAACTCCTCGGGAGCCCGCCAAATCCAGATCGGGAAGCGGTCGGGGGCGAACTCGAGCAGGTGCGGGGTGGCGAAGTAGGTGACTTGCTCCTGGGTCACCGTCAGGGGCCACTCGACGTCGAGGGTTCGGAGCAGGTGGTTGGTCCAGGCACCGGCGGCGACGACGACATGGCTCGCTGCGAACACCCCCTCGTCCGTGACCACCTCGACCCCGTCCCCGACCGACCGGAGGACACGGACCGGCACGTTGTCCCGGACTTGCGCGCCGTAACCCCGAGCAAGGGCAACGTGGACGGCGTTCGCCTTGGCGGCGTCGACTAGCCCGCTGTCCGCCTGGAACAGGCCGCGCACCCCGTCCGACAAGCGAAACTGCGGCCAGCGGTACATGATCTCCCGGCCGTCAAGTTCTTCGTGGGGGATGCCGTGTTGCAGCATCGATGCGGCGCAGTGGGCCACGTCCTTGATCCCGTTCGTGCCGATCGGCTCGAGATCCAGTCCGCCGGTCTTGACCAGGAGCCGGACCCCCGACTCCTCTTCCAATTGATGCCAGAGGTCGTAGGCGGGCGCGGCGAGGGCGATGTAACGGGGATCGTGGTAGGAGCGGCGGATGATGCGAGAGTGGTCCTGGGAACTGCCGCGATCGTGCCCGAGCGGGAACTGCTCGAGCGCCAACACCCCAGCGCCGGCCCGCTGTGCCAACCAATAGGCGGCGGCGCTGCCGATCCCGCCGCACCCGATAACGATCACATCGTAGCGCTGCCGCATCGTCCTGTTCCCCGTCGCGCTCCTGCGGCCCGCAAGACGACCGCTTCTCCATGCATCTTGGCCCATCTGCCAAGTGCGGGACCCTCCGGCCACGAGGTCTATGTTCGACGCATGTGTTGGGTTTCCGTGGCATAGGATAACGCAGGCAGCTCGGAGGGCAGCGAGGTCGGCGTGATGATCCTGTTCATCGATACTGAACACCCGGATGTACTCCACCACGTCGAGCTGGGACCGGCGCACCGGATCAAGGTCCAAGTCGCCTGCGATAGCTTCGCCGCGTATGCCGGTCAATCGTGCCGCCCTCTCCCGTTCGGAGAGGCGACCTTGGGAACCATCGAGCGACTCGCACCGACGGCTATCGTGGTGGGTGGCAACACCACCGATTGGGCTCTCTTCGACCTGTCGTCGCTGCAGAACCTCTTTGAAACGATCCGTCTCGCCCCGGTGCCCATCCTCGGCATCTGCGCCGGGCATCAGCTGATCGGATACGCCCACGGCGCCGCCTGGGGCGGTCTGGGCATTCTCCGATCGGGCGAAATCGACCCAGATCCGCGATTCGCCCCGGGTCTCCGGAAGGAACGAGGCTATCTCCCCGTGGATCTGGATCCCCGCTGCCCGCTCTTCCGAGGTCTCGACGACGGAGCCACCTTCTTCCAATCGCACTACTGGCAGCTCTCGGCGGCACCTAAGGGATTCGTCGTCCGCGCCTCGTCACCCTGGACGCCCATCCAGGCAATCGAGCGAAGCGATCGTTTCGTCTTCGGTGTCCAGTTCCATCCCGAGCGCTGCGACGACATCCATCCGCACGGCGCTGCCGTCCTCCGTAATTTCTTCGCACTGGCCGCGCGTGCGAGGAGGACCGACTGAACGCGGGTCGGGTAGCATTGGAGGCCGATTTCCCGTCAGTTCCCGCCGCGAGGAATCACCTGTTTAACGCAGGTCGGGATGTTGAGGTGGTTCAGCTCGGCAATGCCGCGCCTCTCGCCGCACCCTTTCCGTTCCTGCTCCACGCCGTCCGCGCGGAACCGGCAACCCCGCCCAACCATATCCCTGGGATCAGGATTACGAGCGCGGCTGCACCGGGTTCATGGCCTAGCCCCAGACGAGCGCCGGGGGGGATCCCCGGTAGTCGGCCCTGTTGTTGTTGGCCCTGCAGCCGAAAACCCTGGAACCTTTGCGGCACCCCAGTGGTTCGTCTAGGTTGTGCCCAGGTGGTCATGCAGCAGCGCCGGAGCTCCTGCCGATGCACCCGGGCTTGACCCTCTAACCGTGACCCTTCCTCCGGATGACGAACCGCACCGTTTCGTGGCTCACGCCGAACTCGGCGGCGAGGGAGCGCAGGCTCCTGGTCGCTCCGAACGCGCGGATGGCCGATTCCTGCTCCGGCGTCAGCCTCCGGCTCCGTTCTGCGTATCGCCTGGCGACGCCTGACGGCGGCGGGGCCGCAGGTCGGGGACGGCCAGCCGCCGGGGGGCGAAGAGCTCGAGCACGCGACCCCGACCCCCGTCGCTTCCGCCACCGCGTCACTTCGGGACGACAAGCTCTACAGCGAGGGCGGGCGGGACCACCTCATGGGCGACGGCTGGCTCAACCTCCTCGACGGGGGGGCCGGCACGGACTCGTGCCAGGACGACCTGCGCCAGACCCTGCTCAGCTGCAACGAGGGGTAGGCCGGGTCGGGGGCGGCCGGCCCCGGGGCCGCGCCATCGGCGTCCTCGCCCCTAGGAGCTCCCCCGGGGCTTTTCGATCGCAACGGAGGGACAACCCGTGCGCGGCTAGGTCTTCGTCGCCCTCTTGGCCATCGGCGCCGGCGGGGCAGCCGTCCCCGCCTCGTCCGCCGACGCCGATCCCTGCCGCCGCCCGACGATCGTGGTCAAGAAGGCCACTGGCACGACCGTCTCCGGCACCAACGGGCGCGACATCATCGACGGGCGGGGCGGTGACGACACCATCTGCGGCGGCGGCGGCGACGACGACATCGCGGGGTGGTCCGGCGACGACCGGATCTACGGCGGCGGTGGGGCCGATACCGTCGACGGCGGGAAGGGGGACGACCGCGTCTTCGGCGGCCCCGGCGGCGACGACCTGACCGGGTCGACGGCGAGGCAGGCGGCGACTTCGTGGACGGCGGTCCCGGCTTGGGCGACCTCTGCGACGGGGGGGACGGCGCGGACACGGTGCGGGACCCCGACACCGAGAGCGTCGCCCACTGCGAGACGATCGCGAGCGTCGAGATCGGCCTGTAGGCCGGCGCGGGCGCCGAGAGAACTAGGGTGGCGCCGCCGGCGAAGACCGGGGAAGCGGACGCCGTCCCCGACGGCGCCCGGCGTGCCCTCTCCTTCCCGCACCTGCGCCCAGTCCTCCACGGCCGGGCGTTAGCGTGCCCGGCGAAGGCCGGCGTGATCGCGGGCGGGGTGATCGGTGGACGAAACGCGGACAAGCCCGGCCGGAGAGGCGACACCATGGACGTAGTGGCCGAGGGGGGGTGGGTCGGAGCTTGCCGGCCCCCCCCTCAACCCGAGTGAACCCCCGGTCCCGGGGCTCCGGCTAGCGGCTCTGGAGGACCGCCGGGTCGGACCCACGGTACGGCCGCGGTCAAGCTCCTCGGCGGTCAGGACTAGCCGCCGCCCATCATCTTCTTCATCGCCATCGCCGCGATGCCGCCCATGGCGACCTTGGCGAGCGGGTTGTCGAGCATGCCGCCGCCCTGCTGGGAGCCCCCCATCATGCCGCCCTGCTGCTGACCACCGCCGAGGACGCCACCGAGCATGCCACCGAGGCCGCCGCCCTGCTGGCCGCCGCCCATCATGCCGCCGAGGCCGCCGCCGCCCGCGCCGAAGAGGCCGGCGAGCCCGCCGCCGCTAGCGTCCTGCTGGCGGTACTGGGCGGCGGCCCGCGCCAACTCGCGCGGGTCGTCGTTGTCGTTGTCGAAGCCGAACTGGCCGCCGCCGCGCTGCTTCATCTCCTGCCGCAGCTGCCGGCGCTCGTCCTTCGACATCCGACCAAAGGTCTCGGCGGCGGCCTCCTCGTACTGCTGCGGGGAGAGCCGGCCGGCCACCTGGCGGTAGTTGTGGACCGCCTCCTCGTCGCTGTACCCCTCGTGGGGCAACCCGGTCTCGTAGCGGCTGACGAAATCCTGGGCGTGCGACCGCCGGCGAACGTCGTCGTCGTTGTCCTGGCCCCCGAAGAGGCCCCCGATCAACTGGTCCATGGGGTGGTGCTCCTCTTGCCCTCGGCGGCGGGGACTCGGCCCCGCGGCCGCTGTTCCGGTCCTGGTTCCGGCGCTCCGCCGGTCCGCTCGTGCGGCGCGTCCGGTTACCGGCCGCGCCGCTGGCCGCTGGCGCCCGGGTCGATGACGGCCGCCCCGTCGCCGACCACGCCGTCGGCCCCGGTCTCGACGGTGTCCGTGACCCGGACCTCCTCGCGGCGGACGGTGCCGGTCACCTGCTGCTCCCGCTGCACCGCCTCCTTGCCGATCTCGACCTCCTCCGCCACCCGCACGCTCTTCTGCAGCTGGACGTCCTCGCCGTAGACCGGGACCTCGATGGTCTCGTCCTGGAACGCCCCCGCGTCGGCCGCCCCCGCCGGCCGGTCGACCACCCGCCGCTCGACCCGGACCCGCTCCTCCGTCACCGGCACGCTCAGGGTCCGCTCCTCGGCCACCACGTCCTTCTCGATCCGGACCTCGCCCAGCTCGCGGGCGGTCGTCGTCGCGCTCAGCTCCTCCTCCCGCACCGGCACCGCGATCGTCTCGTTCGCCTCGACGGTCCGATCCGACCCGATACCGCCCCCGGCGTGGGTGGTCGTCGTCTGGTTGCCCGCTGCGTTGTCCCGAGCCATAGATCGTTCTCCTCGCCAGTGCGGACCGGGGAATGCTCCCGGATCTTCGCTATGCCCTACGCACCGGATGTGCCACCTGCCGGGATGCCGGGTCGTAGCTGTCCGGCCTCCGCGGTCGGGAGTAGCGGCCGCCACTGGCGCACGGGGAGGCCCGCCCGCGGCGCACGGGCGGGGTGGTCGCGTCCGTGTCCCTCTCCGACCCGGGCGCCCGGCTCGTCCCCAACCACGGCCGGACGCTCCCCGTGCCTGCCGAGCACCATCGTGCCTCGGGGTGGGACCGTACGTATCCACCGCCGGGGGCCCCGGTCGGCGATGCTTCGGGGGCGGCCAGTTCCCCTTCCCTCCCGGCCGCCGGGTGGACCCCATCCCGGGCCGCCCCCCGCGACGCCCCGGCCTCACCCGGGGCGTTGCCGTGCCCGCGCCGGCGGCCCCGCGCTTGCTAGGTCTACGGTCGGCCGGCGCCTGGGACGCCACCGGCCGGGGGGACGCGATGCCGCTGCTCGCCGCCGCCATGCTCTTCCTGGTCGCCCTGCTCGCCCTGCCCTAGCCGAAGCCGCCCGCTCGGCGACTGGCACCGGGCCCGACGCCACGACTCGCGCGGCGAGCCGCGGCCAGTAGCGACGTGGAGGTCCGCAGGGACGGCCCCGGGATCCGCTCTCGGGTCTGGTGGCGTGCCCGCGGTGCCCTCGCGTGGCCGGGTTGCGGGGCGCACGGCTCGCCGAGGGCGGTTAGGTCGACGTCGCCGGCGACCCAGCTGGGTCGCACTGCTTCGACCGGATCGAGCTCGCGGCCGGCCGCGACGGCCTGGGCCCCAGGTAGCGTCGTCCACCGAAACCAAACGCCTCGGCCAGGCAACGTCCGCCTCGTCGGGATTGCCGCGGACAATCGACCGCACGGTCTCGTGGCTGACCCCGAAGTTGGCGGCGAGTTCCCTGAGCGATCGGCCGCGGGAAGCTGCCACGAGGACGCTTTCGCGCTCACTCGGCGAAAGCCGCACGGGCCGTTGCCGCTGGTAGGGGGCGCGAGCGGACTCCCCGACGACCCGCCGCTCCGGCGGCAGGGCCACGAGGACGACGCCCGCCTCCGTGGTGCGGGCGAGCGAGCGAAACCAGTCGCTCCCGCCCGTTCGGAACCTCGGTCGACGGCGTCGCCCCGGCGCCGCCGTTGCCGTTCCCGTCGAGCAGCCCCGGCGCCGGGCGACGACGTACGGCGCGATGTTGGGCTGGGGCGCCGCCGCGGCCACCTGGCAGCCCGCGACATCCACGGACTCGAACACGAGCCAGGCCCGGCCGTTGCGCTGCTCGAGCGTCGCCGCCCCCACGCCGCCGCTTACCGATGGCGCATGCGGGAGCGCGGGGGCGCCCGCCCTCCGGCTCGGGCGGCTCGGCGGGCCGGGGTGGCCCGGAGACGGCCCACGGAGCTTCGGGGACGAGCGACGAGGCCATGTGATCGGTCTGTCACGTCCCAACCGGTTATGG
>CADCWF010000009.1 GCA_902806345.1 uncultured Thermomicrobiales bacterium | reverse complement strand
AGCCCCCGATCGCTCGCCGTCTCAACCCAGAGCTCCTGGGTGACGAGGGCTACGCGGACCGCCCCGCCGGGCCTCTCGCCGTGGGCAGTGCAACCGGGGAGGGCGGGCACTCGGGCGAAATAGCCGCCGTCTTCGGGGGTGTGGTAGACGACAAGGGGTAATAGATCACGGCTCGTCCTCCAGCCGTAGGCCGAGCGCCTTGACCAGCTTCAGAAACTCCCGGACCTGCCCCGCCTTCGATCCTCGACTCGGGCAGTCGGTGCGTAGCGAGGCGCCGGCCACCTCCGTCATCCTGAGCAAAGCGAACGATCTCTCTCCAACACTCCAAACCCGCGGACGAACGCCCCCGCTACGGTGGGAGATCCTTCGCTTTGCTCAGGATGACGACGTTGTTGCCACTGACTTGGAATACCGGTGACGAGGCAGCCGATGCTTCACCCGTGAGCATCCTCCGGCGCCGCATCCAGCAGCCCCGGCGCCGCATCAGGCGTAACCGCCTCATCTGCGCTGAGCGCCCCGTCGTTCCGGCGCCGGCGGGAGAGCAGCCCGAGGCCCAGCTCCTTGTCGTCGAAGAGGCCCGAGGGGCGGAAGATCATCACCAGGATGAAGCCGACCGCGAGCACGATCTGGGAGAGGCCGAAGAGCGGCCCGGTTTGGATGCTCCCGAACGCGAAGCCCTCGTCGACCGAGCGCAGGTACTCCGGCAGCACGGTCATGATCGCGGCGCCGACGACCGCGCCGGTGATCGATCCCATGCCGCCGAGGACGACCATCGTGACGACCACGAAGGTGGTCTGGAAGTAGAACTGCGACGGCGCGATGGTCCCGATCTGGTGGGCCAGTAGCGCCCCCGCCACCCCGGTGAAGAACGCCCCGACGACGAAGGCCAGTAGCCGCGTCCGCAGCACGTCGATGCCGACCCCGCGGGCGGCAAGCAGGTTCTCCCGGCTGGCGATCATCGCCCGCCCGGCCGGTCCCGTCCGCAGCCGCCAGGCGACGTAGACGGCGAGGGCGCACCAGCCGGCGGCGGACCAGCCGGTGGTGAGGCCGGGGATCTGGCTGAGGCCGCGGGAGCCGGATGTGACCGTGCCGGCGTTGACGATCAGGGTGTAGACGATGATCAGGAAGCCCATCGTCGCCACCGCCACGTAGTGGCCGGAGAGGCGCATCAGCGGCGCCCCGACGACGGCGGCCACCAGCGCGGCGACGGCGCCCCCGGCGAGGCAGGCCAGCAGCAACGCCAACTGGGGGTGGAGGCCGCTCAGGTCCAGCGCCGCCAACCACGGTGGGAGCCCCGGCAGGGAGATCTCGTCCTTCCAGATCGGCGGGATCGTCATCAGGGCCGAGACGTAGGCGCCGATCGCGAGGAAGCCGATCTGGCCGAGCGAGAAGACGCCGGTAAAGCCGCTGGTGACCGCCAGGGCGACGGCGACGATGGCGTAGATCAGGACCAGGACGACGAGCTGGAGGCGGTAGGCGTTGAAGGCCGTCTCGGCCAGCCAGACGAAGCCGCCGAGCGCGAGCAGCGCCAGCAGCGCCGCCCACGGCCCGCGCCGGTCCTTCGGCCGGGCGGCGACGAGCGGTCGGGCGGGGGCGGCCGCGGCCGGTCCGGCCGGCCGGGTCTGGGGCGCGGTCGCCATCAGATCTTCTCCGGGTCGGTCGAGCCGAGGATGCCCTGGGGCCGGAGCAGCAGGATCAGGATCAGGCCGCCGAAGACGAAGGCGTCGCGGTACTTGGTCAGGTCGTCCGGCAGCAGGGAGACGAGGAAGATCTCGCCGAAGCCGAGCAGGTAGGCGCCGAGGACTGCCCCAGGGATGGAGCCGAAGCCGCCGATGACGGTGGCGACGAACGCCTTGAGGACGGGGATGAAGCCCATCGCGTACTCGACGCGGCCAACCCGCGCCCCGTAGAGGAGGGCGGCCACCCCGGCCAGGGCGGAGCCGACGACGAAGGCGGCGACGATGACGGTGTTGACGCTGATCCCCATCAGGCGGGCGGCCATCGCGTTCTCGGCGACGGCGCGCATCTGGGTGCCGAGGGCGGTCCGGGTGACGAACAGCGTCAGCAGCACCATCAGGACGAGGGCGGCGACGATGGTGAGGAGGTTCACCCCGGAGACCTGGACGCCGCCGGCGAGGGGGATCTGCTGGGCGAGGGCGGGCGGCGTCGGGAAGGGTTTGGGCTGGGTGCCGAAGACCAGCAGCGCCGCGTTCTGGAGGGCGATGCTGACGCCGAGCGAGGTCAGCAGGAGGGCGACATCGGGGGCCCCGCGGACCGGCCGGTAGGCGATCCGCTCCATGACGACGCCGATGATGACCGTGGCAATGACCGTCAGGAGGGCGACCAGGGGGAAAGGCCAGCCGGCCAGGGCGAAGAAGACGGCGGCGTAGCCGCCGAGCATCAGCACCTCGCCGTGGGCGAAGTTGATCAGGCGGAGGATGCCGAAGACCATCGCCAAACCGACGGCGATCAGGGCGTAGACCGAGCCGAGGCCGAGGGCGTTGACCAGTTGCTGGGCGAACTCGGAGGCGCCCACGGTCAGGCGACCTCCGCCGCGTCGGTGCTTGCAGGGGGCATCGCCGCCAACGAGCGTTGATGCTCCCGTTGCTTCCGAGCGATTTCGGGCCAGAACCGCGAGTTGTCCGGGTCGGGCAGCACCGCGCCGTTCTCGCGCGCCACCTCAAGCCATGCCTCGCGGGCGATCATCACCTCGCGGATTGCCTCTTCGGGCGTGTCGCCCCCGGCCGAGCAGTACTTGAGGTCAGGAATGTCGGCGATGAACTCGCCGTCCTCGTCCGACCAAAAGACGACCACCGGATAGTTGTCTTGCATCGTCAGTCCTCCAAGATGAGCCCGAACTCGTCGATCTCGTCCAGAATCTGCCGCACCTGATACGGCTTTGCCTTGCCGTCCTTGCGTGGTTGGAGATTGAGCCGCTCCGCGCCCATCGGATGCTCGAAAATCCGGTGGCTGCCGGTGATGCGCTGCGGCTGCCAGCCGAGCGCCACGACCAGCCCGAGCAAGTCGGAGAATCGCACATCGGCCGGGTTGTTCCGCGCCTGTGCCAGCGTCTTCCGCGGGTTCATCCCCCGGCGTGGCCAAGGTAGGCCTTTTCGATCTCCGGGTTGGCGGCCAACTCCCCGGCGGCGCCGCTCATCGTGATGATCCCGGTCTCCATCACGTAGGCGCGGTCGGCCACCTCCAGCGCCTTGCGGGCGTTCTGCTCGACCAGCAGCATCGTCACCCCCTCCGCCTTGAGGCGGGCGATGACCTCGAAGATGCGGCCGACCATCAGCGGTGCCAGGCCGAGCGACGGCTCGTCCAGGAGCAGCAGGTTCGGCTTCGCCATCAGCGCCCGGCCGATTGCCAGCATCTGCTGCTCGCCGCCGGACATCGTGCCCGCCTTCTGGCCGATCCGCTCTCGGAGGACCGGGAAGAGGGCGAAGACGCGCTCCAGATCGCCACCGAGGGCGTCCCGGTCCTTGCGGCGAGTGGCGCCGAGCATCAGGTTCTCGCGCACCGTCAGGCCGCCGAAGATCTGGCGCCCCTCCGGCGCCTGGGCGATGCCCCGGGCGACGATCTGGTGCGGCTCGAGCCGGGTCAGGTCGGCCCCGCCGTAGGCGATCGTGCCGGTGCGGGGACGGAACAGGCCGGAGATCGTGCGCAGCGTCGTCGTCTTGCCGGCCCCGTTGGCTCCGACGAGGGCGACCAGCTCGCGCTCGCGCACCTCCAGCGAGATGCCCTTGACCGCCTGGATCGCGCCGTAGAAGACCCGCACGTCGCGCAGGGCGAGCGTCCCCTCGGCGGCGGTGGCGGCCGGGGTCGGCTGGACGGCGGGAAGGGTCGCGCTCATGCCGTCGCCTCCGCCGTCAGCAGGGCGGCCGCGGCGTCCGCCGCGTCGTCCGCCCCCAGGTAGGCCTCGATCACCTTCGGGTTGGCGCGGATCGCGGCCGGCGTCCCCTCGGCGATGACGCGGCCGTAGTTGAGGACCTGGATCCGATCCGACAGGGGCATGATCAGCGACATGTCGTGCTCGACCACGATCACGGTCAGGCCGAAGCGGGCGTGGATGTCGCGGATGAACCCGGTCAACTCGGCCGTCTCGCCCTCGTTCATGCCGGCGGCCGGCTCGTCCAGCAGCAGCAGGGCCGGCTCGGTCGCCAGCGCCCGCGCGATCTCCAGCTTGCGCTGGAGGCCGTAGGGGAGGGAGGCGGCGGGGGCATCGGCGGCCCCGGCCAGGCCGAGGCTGGCCAGGTGGGCCAGCGCCCGTTCCTCTAGCGCCCGCTCCTTGGCGTGGTAGCTGGGCAGGCCGAGGATCGCCTCCCAGAAGCCGGCCTGGCCGTGGAGCTGCTGGGCGGTCTTGACGTTGTCGAGCGCCGTCATCCGGCCGAAGAGGCGGATGTTCTGGAAGGTGCGGGCGATGCCGAGCCGGGTCACCCTGTCCGGCCCGAGACCGACGATCGAGCGGCCACGGAAGGCGATGGCGCCGGCGGTGGGGGGGAGGAAGCCGGAGAGGACGTTGAACAGCGTCGTCTTGCCGGCCCCGTTCGGGCCGATGATGCCGAGGATCTCGCCCTGCTCCAGGTCGAGGTCGTACCCAGCCAGCGCCTGCAAGCCGCGGAAGGCGCGGCCGACGCCCTGGGCCCGGAGAACGGTCTCGCCCGTGGTGGTTGCCGGCGTCGCCAAGACGGATTTCTCCCTGGTCCCGTATACGGTTCCGACCACCTTCCGCCGGGCTTCGTGGCGCGGATCGGCAGCTTCGCCGCCGTGCCCGGCCATGAATGGACCGGGCTCAACGGACGAAGAACCCTGAAGGGCTCTGAGCACGGATGGCAGCGGATGGCAACCGGTCTCGCCCGCTTCGCCCGCGCCGGGCTCCGCCGGGTCGCCGCCCACCTCCGCGCCCACGCCCAGGATCCGGCCCCCGCCGTCGGGCTCGTCGTCGGCCCGGTCCCCGCTCACGCAGAAGCCCTACCCGCTCCGCCGAGCCGTCCGCCAATCCGGAGGGGCACCCTTGCCGCTGGCTCACCGGCTCGCGCACACTCGCCCGGGGGCCGCCCCGCGGAGCGGCGGCAACGGTACCGCATCGGGCCAACGCGGGGGTAGGGGCACGAAATGGGCATGGGCACGGGGACCAGGGCGATGGCGGCCCGGTTGACGGCGGGCGCACTCCTGGCGGTGGTGGTGACGGCGACGCCGCTGCTCCCACGGCCGACGTTGGGCGCTCCGGCCGCCGGCGCCGTCCGCGCCGTGCCCGGCATCGCCGCCCAGGCGACTCCGATGGCGGAGCCGGTAGTGCCGCAGCCGGACGAGTGCCGGGTCGCGCCCCGAACCGGGTTCACCGTGCCGCGCGAGGTGCCGTCCGCCGAGGCCTCGCCGGCGGCCGCGCCCGTCGCCACCCCCGTCGCCGCGGAACCGGTCGATGCGGCGGTGGCGGAGGCGGTGGCGGCGACGATCCGCGAGGCGGTTGCCTGCCGCAACGCCGGCGACCTCCCCCGCGCCTACGCCCTCTTCACCGACGACCTGGTGCTGGACCTCCTCGGCAGCGCGGAGACGGTGCCGCCGGAGATCGTGGCGGCGCTGGTCGAGCCGGGACGACGGGCGCCGCGGGCGTCCCGCCTGGAGTTGGTCGCCATCGGCCCGCCGACCCCCCTGGGGGACGGCCGGGTGCTGGCTCGGGTCGAGACCCGCAGCGCGGGCGTGGCCTATGTCGACGACCTGGTGTTCCGCGAGGTGGCGGGGCGGTGGCTGATCGACGACGCGTTCGCGGTGGTCGAGGAGGGGGAGTAGCAACGGGCGGAATGCGGCGACTGACATCAATCCCCGTACGGGATCAGCTCCGTCTCGATCTCCTCGACCACGCCCAACTCCACCTTCCGCTCGACGAACCCGATGACCGTCTGCAGCATCTCCTGGGCGTGGGCCGCGCTGTTGGAGACGCAGACGACGACCAGGGTCGCCACCCGGGCGTCGTCCAGGTCGGCCGTTTCGGCGATGCCGACGTTGAAGGTGTTGCGGACCTGCTGGGTGATCGAGCGCACGGTCTGCCGCTTGTCCTTCAAGCTGAACGTGTCCTCCAGGTAGAGTCCGAGGCGGGCGACGCCGATCGTGGTCGCCACGCCGCTACCCCTCCCTGCCCGCAGAGGCGTTCCGCTCCCCCTCTCCTGCCGCAGCGGGAGAGGGGGTTGGGGGGTGAGGGCTCTCCGCCGCCGACCCACTCGCTCCTGCCGAGCCGATGAGGTGAGAACCCTCCGCCCGCTCCACCAGCAGGTGCATGTCCGCCCCGTCCCGCACCCACCGCCACAAGAGGCCGCGTGGCGCCGCGATCGCTGCCGGCGCGTCGTGGAAGGCGTCGGCCAGCCCCGGCGCGACGCCGACCAAGGCGCACAGGTCCGGGTCGGGGAAGGGGCCGAGCGTCGCCTCGGCCAGCTCCGCCCCCAGCCGCACCGCCAGCACCTCCGCCCCCAGCGCCCGGTAGTTGGTCAGCATCGCGTCGAGGAACTCCGCCGCCTCCCACGGCCGCGGCTCCCCCCACCCCTTCCCGAACGACTCGCCCAGCGCCGCCGCCCACGCCCCGCCCCCGATCCCTTGGTCGCGCAGGAAGGCGACGGTGCCGAGTAGCAGCGCCTGGGCGTTCGCCTGGGCCTGCTCCAGCAGCTCCGCCGCCTCGTACTCGGCGTGGCCGTGCTCGATCTCGAACGCGTCGTCGGACATTGGTCCTCCGGAGCGGATAGGGCGTAGGGGATAGGACGTAGGAGAACGAGACGGGACGGGCGGCAGGTCGTCGTTCTCCTATCCTCAATCCCCTCGGCCCTATCCGCTAGATCACGTTGTGCTCCCGCGCTGGCGCCCCTTCGGCGAAGCGGGAGGGGCGGAAGGGGGCGATGTCGACCGTCGTCGCCGCGCCGTCGAGGATCAGCTCGGCGAGGCAGGCGCCGATGGCCGGCCCCTGCATGAAGCCGTGGCCGGAGAAGCCAGCCGCCACCGCCAGCCCGGCCGGCTCGCCGACCCACCCCAGGAGCGGGTTGTCGTCCGGGGTGACCTCGTAGAAGCCGGCCCAGCCGCGCAGCACGCTCGCCTCCTCGAAGGCGGGCGCCCGCTCGACCAACGCCTCGACGGTGGCCAGCATCCACGCCTCGTCGACCGTCTTCTCGAAGGAGCTGGGTTCGTCGCGGTTGCCCATCCCGAACAGGAACCCCCGGCTCTCCGGGTGGAAGTAGAGCCCGCGGGAGAACTCGATGGTCATCGGCAGGCTCGCTGGCAAGGCGGCGAAGGGTTCCGTGATGAAGCTCATCCGGCGGTAGGGGTCGACCGGCAGGTCCGCCCCGGCCATCGCCCCGACCTGCCGCGTGTAGGGGCCGGCGCAGACGATCGCCAGCGGCGTCGCGATCTCGCCCGCCGGCGTCCGCACCCCGACCACCCGACCGCCCGCGACGTCGATCCCCACGACCGGCGTCTCCTCCTCGAAGCGGACGCCCAGCCGCCGTGCCGCCTGGGCGAAGCCGACCGTCGCGCCGTAGGTGTCGCACCAGCCGTCCTCGGGGCAGAAGGTGCCGCCGACCACGCCGTCCAGGCGGACCGCCGGGTTCAGCTCGGCGATCTCCTCCGGGGTGACCCAGCGGGCCGGGACGCCGAGCCGCTGCTGGAGCGCCAGGTTGGCCTCGAAGGCGGGGACCTCGGCCGGGTCGGTCAGCAGGAAGAGGTAGCCCTGCTGGCGGAGTCCGATCTCGACCCCGAAGCGCTCGCCGTAGGTCTCCCAGACGCGGACGCTGTACGTCGCCAGGCGGACGTTGGTCTCGGTCGAGAACTGCTGGCGGATGCCGCCGGCCGCGTCCGCCGTTGCGCCGCGGCCGATGGCATCCTTCTCGAGGACGACCACGTCGGTCAGGCCGCGCTCGGCCAGCGCGTGGGCGATGGCGCACCCCATGATCCCGGCGCCGATGACGACGGCGTCGGCGGTCTGCTTCACGTCGTACCCTTCACGGTCGGAGGCGATCGGGTTGCCTCCTCGGCGGTCGATGGACGGATTATGACCCGCCGATGCCCCCGGGCGCCTTCACGCGGCGGCGCCAAGCGCGTTGCACGGGCGACCGCGCCGCCGGGTGGGCGGCGCGGTCGACCAGACGGAGGGGATGATCGATGTCCGAGCGGATGCAGACGACGGCCGGCCAGGTGCTGGCGGCGATCGAGCGGGAACGGGCGGCCTGGGACGACCTGCTCGGCCGGGTCGGCGAGGGCCGAATGCTGGAGCCAGGACCGATGGGGGAGTGGACCTTCAAGGACCTGGTCGCCCACCTCAACGGCTGGAGCGACCGCAGGCTGGACAAGCTGGAAGCGGTCGCCCATGGGCAGCCGGAGCCCGCCCCGGGCTGGCCAGCCGAGTTCGGCGACGGCGACGAGGACGAGCAGGTCGAGCAGATCAACGCCTGGATCTACGAGCGGAACAAGGACCGGCTGCTGACGGAGGTCCTCGAGGAGTCGCGCGAGGGGTACGCCCGCCTCGCCGCGATCGTTGGGATGGTGCCGGAGGAGGGGCTCAACGACCCGGCGCGGTTCCCGGCGGAGGAGGGGAGCACGCTCGGCCTCGACCTCGTCTCCGGTGCCTTTTGGGGCCACCTCCACCAGGAGCACGAACCGGCGATCCGCGCTTGGCTAGCGAAGCCGCCCGCGCCGAAGGGGGAACCCTCGGTCGAGCTGTAATGGTGCCGGCGATCCGGCACGTCTCCCATCAAGAGGGCGTCCATCCGGGGAGGCCAAGGCCTCGGCCGGAAACCAAGGGGCCAGCTCCACCCTTCGTTGCCGCCACGACCGGACCCTGGTCTCCGCACTGGGCGTCGACCGTGCGCTCCGATCCGCATGTGCTCCGATGCCAGACGGCGAGGGCCGACCCAGTATCCGGGTCGGCCCTCGCCGTGTTTCGGTTCGGCCCCCGTGGTGTTACCGGTGGGCGCTCGGCCGCCGCGGGACTCCGGGCCGACCACCTGGTTCGGCGTTCGCCCCCCCGGACTAGCGGCGCTCGACGCAGCGCCTGTCGCGGCAGCGCGTGTTCGAACCGGCGCAGTCACCGTCCCGCCGGCACTCGATGCATTCAACTTCGTTGACGCACCGGTTGCTGTCGCCGCACACTTCGTTGCGTCGGGGGCAGTCGCCGTCGCTGTTGCAGCGGGTCCGGCTGCTGGGGATGGCGAAGCACTGCTCGCTCGCCTGGCCGCACCGGAGCCCGAAGTTGCAGTCGCGGTCCGTCTCGCAGAACTCGCGGCACGTCAGAGCTTCCGTTCCGACCTGGGCCGTGGCACCGCGCGCCGCGGCCCCGCTGAAGGCAGCGGCCACGATCCCCCCGAGGATGGTGCGGCGGGAACGGGCGGTCCCCGCCCGCTTGATCAGGTCGTCGAATCGACGATCGTCCATGGATCCGTCCTCCGTTGACTTCCCGTGTGCCGGTTTCGCGCGGCTCGCGTCCCCCCGCCGACGTCCAGCCCCACGCTGGGCATCGATCGAGGCGAGGAGGTCGGCCCGGAGGTGACGACCCAACCGGGTCGATCGCTCGGGGTGACGGTAGCCAAGACGCCCGGGAGAGTTCGTTCGTTTCGCGTTCCAGTCCGGATTGGGCACCACCGCGAGATTGGGGGACGTGTTCCAGATCGGCGGTATATCCACGGCGACCCACCCCATCGGGGGGCGAGTCGGTGCGGCATCCTACTCGGCGACTCGTCCTCCCCGCGGCTCGTCGGCGCTCTCCGAAGGAGGCTCCGTCGGGTCCAGTGCGTCGTCCCAGCCGGCGCCGTCGGCCGGGAGCGTCTCGGCGAAGCCGTGGCCGTCGTCGCCGGGCGCGTCGCCGCCCGCGGGTGGTTAGTCCCGGTCCCGGGCTTGGTCCTGATCACGTTCCATCGGGAACCCTCCTGTCGAGGTCGAGGGGGAGTGCAGGCGCCGTGTCCGCGACCGATGACGACCGGCACGGCGGGCGGCGGGCGTCGCCACGCGCCGCCCGCACGCGTCGCCTAGACCACCTCCAGCCCGTTCAGCCCCGGGAGCGTCGGGAACGGGGCGTGGGGCTCGGTCTGGTACCAGAGGGCAGTCGAGGCGATGTCGTCCTGGAGGGGGAGGTAGCGCTTCTGCCCCTCCAGGCTGGCCCGCCAGCCGAGCGCCTGGATCTCCACCCGCAGATCCTCCCGGAAGCGGATCGGGTCCATGACGTGCCAGCGGTACATCCCGAACCGCTGCTGGCTCCGGTAGAGGCCGTCCGGGGTGATGATCTGGGGCAGCCCGAGGAACGGCGTCGAGTAGGCACCGTACTGGCCGGCCGGGTGCTCGAAGTTCCAGGCGCCGCCGAAATAATCCTCGGTGCCGGTGCCGTTGATCGTCGGCCACTCCCCGTCGCCGTCCAGGTAGAACTTGATCTCGCCCTCGCCCCACCAGCCGTTGCTGTTGACCCCCCAGGCCAGGTACGTCCCCACGTAGTGGCCCTGGCCACGGACGCCGTCGAGGAGGGTATGGGTTTCCTTATAGGGCAGCGGGTTGGAGCGGCGCCACTGGGCGTGGAGGTAGGCGCGGTCGGCCGGGACCTCGGTCAGCGCGTAGGTGATCTGGTAGTAGAAGCCCTTGACCGGGTCGGGCGACAGGTTCTCGACCTCGATCCGGGCGCGGCGGCGGAAGGGCATCTCCCAGTAGGCGTTGAAGCCGCCCGCCGGGTTGACCGCGACCGGCAGCGACGAGACGTTGCAGCGGACGCCCCAGCCGGAGCAGAAGAAGTCGCCCAGCGGCGTCTCGACCGAGGGGGTCTCCTCGTCGTCCCAGAAGATCCGCCAGACCAGCGACCGCCAGGCCGTGGGGTGGACCGTCAGCCAAACATGCTGGATCGCGCCCGGGCCGGCGATGTCGGCCAGCGTCGCCGTGGCGCCGCCGGCGATGTCGATGCTGGGGGAGACCTTCCAGCCCTGGCCGAGCTCGCGCGCCGGCACGGCACCCGTTCCCTCGGTCGCCATCCCGCCGCGGCCCTTCTCGCCGGTGAAATTCTCCGGGCTGATCGAGCGGGTCTGCGCCGCCGAGAGCCGCGCCAGGTTGCCGAGCCCCATGCCGAGTCCGTCGAAGCCGTCCATGCCCATGCCCGATCTCGCCTTCCCGTTCCGCTCCCCACCTGCCGCGCCCCGAGCCGCGCCCTCGCCCCGCTGGGAGTGATCGCACGGCACGTGTTGACGCCTCCGCGACCGGTTGCTAGAGTCCCAAACCTCTCCCCGGGACACAAGAGGCCAGGGATTCGGCCGGAGCGCGGCGGTCCCCCGGTCCTCGTCCCGCCCGGAGTCGCGACGAGGCGAAGCAGAAGGAGCACCACCATGCCGTCCAAGCAGTCGACCGGAGTCCCGACACCCCGCCCGGCCGCGAACCCGAGCCTGCGCGCGGCCCGCCGTGCCGAACTGGACCGACGCGCCGTCCTCAAGGCGGGTGCCGGCATGGCCGCCGCCGGCGGCCTCGGCCTCTTCGGCCCGAGCGCGCTGCCGATCGTCGGCCGCCGCCCGGCCGCGGCTCAGGGCGAGGCCCTGACCTTCTGGCAGTTCTACGCCCCGGACGGCACCGTCGCCTCCCAGGCGCAGTGGTTCGAGGACACGGTCAACGGCTGGAACGAGCAGAACGAGACCCAGATCGAGCTGGTCTACGTCCCCAACAACGACTACATGGACGGCACCCGGCTGCCGACCGCCTTCGCCTCCGGCGAGGGGCCGGACCTCTTCATCATCAGCCCCGGCGACTTCCTCCGCTACTACAACGGCGGCGTCCTGGCCGACCTGACCCCGTACCTGGACCAGGAAGCGCGGGACGACTTCTTCCCCGACGTCCTCGCCACCCGGATGGTCGACGACAAGGTCTTCGGTCTCCCGATGGAAGTGGAGCCGATGGCGATGTACTACGGCCGCCAGGCCTGGGAGGAGGCGGGGTTGACCGACTCCGACATCCCCCAGACCTGGGAGCAGTTGCTCGCGGTGGCCGAGCAACTGACGACCGACCAGCGCTTCGGCGTCCTCTTCGAGACGAGCCCCGGCTACTACCAGAACTTCACCTGGTACCCCTTCATGTGGATGGGCGGCGCCGAGATCCAGACCGACGCCACCACCAGCGGCATGCGCGAGCAGGGCGCAATCGACGCCCTCAAGTTCTGGCAGGACGCGGTCAACACCGGCGTCGCCCCCCGCACCGTCCTCGGCGGTGGCGCCTGGGACGCGGTGCCGAACCTGACCACCGGCTACACCGCCATCCAGAACGTCGGCATCTGGGCGATCTCCGCCCTGGCCGAGGGGGCCCCGGACTTCGAGTACGGCGTCTTCAAGCTGCCCGTGCCCGAGGGCGGCGAATACACCACCGACCTCGGCGGCTGGGCCTTCGTCGCCAACTCCCAGGGCAAGGACCCGGAGGCCGCTGCCCAGTTCATCGTCTGGGCGCTCGGCTCGATGAGCGAGGACTCGGTCCAGCGCGGCGTCGACTGGTGCACGAAGGCGAAGAGCGACATCGCCCCGCGCAAGTCGGTCCAGGACAGCATCACCGAGCAGGGCCTCTTCACCGGTCCCCTGCAGCAGTTCGCCGAGGAGATCTTCCCAGGCGGCCGGGCCGAGCCGCGGGTGACCCCGGAGATCTACAAGTCGATCTCCGACGCGATCCAGGCGACGATGCTCGGCGGCACCGACCCGGCCCAGGCGGCCGAGCAGGCGGCGACCGAGATCGAGGCGTTCCTCGCCGGCTACGACGGGGCGCCGAATTTGTAGGCGAGGACCCTCACCCCCATCCCCTCTCCCGCCGCGGCAAGAGAGGGGAGCCCGGTGGACGGTACCCCGTCATCCTGAGCGGAGCGAAGGATCCCCCCGGTGCGGCGCCGTCTCCTCGTTGGTGAGCGGCGGGAGTCGGAACGAGATCCTTCGGCTCCGCCTCAGGGTGACGGTGGGGAGTGTCGC
>CADCWF010000008.1 GCA_902806345.1 uncultured Thermomicrobiales bacterium | reverse complement strand
CTGGACCCGGTCGCCCGCGGCGATCGGCTTCCGGACGCCCTCGACCTGGCGGGTCGAGGCGGTCCGCTTCCGCTTGAAGACCCGAACCGTCTCGCCCGCCTTGTCGACCTCCTGGCGGCGACCCTCGACGTGCTCCCGGGTGAGGGCGACCGTCTCGCGGTCGCGCTGGAGGCGGCGGAAGGTGTCGCGGACGGCGGCCAGCTCGGCCTCGGCCTCGGCCAGCGCCTCGGCCCGCGCCGTTTGCCGGTCCTGCTCCGCCTGCCGCAGCTCGCGAGCGGCGATCCGCCGCAGTTGGGCGGCCGACTGCTCCGCCTCTTTCGCCTTCGCCACGATCGCGTCGGCCTCATCCCGGCGGCGGCGGATGTCCTGGAGCAGCGCGTCGGCGCGGACTTCGTCCGGGTCGATCAGCCCGGCCGCCCGGCCGAGAACGGCCTGCGGCATACCCAGGCGCTTGGCGATGGCGAGCGCGTTGGAGCGGCCGGGGACGCCGATCATCAGCTTGTAGGTCGGGGCCAGGGTCTGGACGTCGAACTCGACGCTGGCGTTCTCGACCCCCGGCGTCGCGTAGGCGAACGCCTTGACCTCGGAGTAGTGGGTGGTGCCGACGACGAGCGGCCCGCGCTCCAGCAGCTCGGTAATGAGCGACCGCGCCAGGGCCGACCCCTCCTGGGGGTCGGTGCCGGCGCCCAGCTCGTCGAGCAAGACGAGGCTGTCCGGCGAGACGTGACCGAGCATGCCGATCACGGTCCGCATGTGGGCCGAGAAGGTGGAGAGGCTCTGGGCAATCGACTGCTCGTCTCCGATGTCGGCGAAGACCGCCGGGAAGACGGACAGGACCGACCCGTCCTCGGCAGGGATGAACAACCCCGTCTGGGCCATCAGGCAGAGGAGGCCGATCGTCTTCAGGGCGACCGTCTTGCCGCCGGTGTTGGGGCCGGTGATGACGAGCACCCGGTAGCGCTCGCCGAGCTCGACGTCGATCGGCACCACGCTCACCTGGTCCAGCAGAGGGTGGCGGGCACGGACGAGGCGGAGGCGGTGGCTCGGATGGCCGTCCGGATCCGTGGGGACGTCGGATGCGGCGGCGGCGCCAGCCTCGCCAGGGTTCCAGATGGTCGGGCGGGCGGCCTTGAGGTCGAAGGCGAGGAGCGCCTTCGCCATCGCCAGGTCGATCGCCGCCGTTGCCTCGACCGAGCCGGCGATCGCCTCGGCCCGGTCGCCGACGCGGGCGCTCAGGCCGTCGAGCACCCGGTCGATCTCGTGTCCCTCCTCGATCTGCTTCTCCCGCCACTTGTTGTTCAGCTCGACGACGTCGAACGGCTCGACAAAGAGCGTCTGACCGCTGGCGGACGTGTCGTGGACGACGCCGGGCAGGGCGGCGCGGGCCTCGGCCTTGACCGGGACGACGTAGCGGCCGTCGCGGGTGGTGACGATCGCGTCCTGGAGGGCGGAAGCGTAGCGCCCACCCGAGACGAGGGCGTTGAGCCGCTCCATCAGGCGGGACTGGGCGACGCGGACCTCCCGCCGGATCGCGGCCAGGGCGGGGCTGGCGGTGTCGAGCACGTCGCCGCGGGGGCCGATCGACCGCCCGATGTCGGCCTCGATGTCGGGCAGTTCGGCCAGGGCCTCGACGAAGTCGAGCAGCTTCGGGAAGCGGGCGTCGACGTCCGGAAGCCGGATGAAGGCCCGCCGCAGGTTGCGCGCGGCCGAGACCATGTCCAGCACGAGCAGCAGCTCGGCCGGTTGCAGCCGCGCCCCCTTCGCCGCCCGCTCGACCAGCCCGCGCACGTCGCGGGCGCCGCCGATGGTGACCTCCGGGAACGTCGTCAGGAGGTCGACTGCCTCGGCGGTGACATCCAGCAGGTAGCGGACGTGGGTCGGGTCGCCGGACGGACCGATCTCCCGAGCCCGCTCGGCGGCGACGCCGAAGCGGCAGCGGGCGGCCAGCATCCCCAGCACGGCCGGGAGCTCGAGCTTGGCGACGACGGCGTCGTGGAGATTCATCGGGAAGGGCCTCGGGCATCGCGGTGAAGGCAAGGTCGGGCGCCGCCGGGGATCCTCCGCGGCAACCGGTCAAGTGTAGTCCGTCGGGGGCGCCTCGAAGGGCAACGGGCGGCGTCGAAATGTTGGTCCCCGATTGACACGAACACATGTTCGTCCCTATACTGGCCCCAATCCGCCGGGGAGCCCGCGCTCCGCCCTCACCCGCACGAGGGGTCCCCGCCGCCGTGCCGCCCGCCACGCGAGGACGCCATGAAAGACCTGTCCCGGCGCCAGCAAGCGATCCTCGGCTACATCGAGCGCTTCCTGGACGACAACGACTACCCTCCCACCATCCGCGACATCCAGGCCGAGCTCGGCATCTCCTCGACGAGCGTCGTCGACTACAACCTGAAGGTGCTCGAGGGGCGGGACCTGATCCGGCGCAACAGCAAGATCTCCCGCGGGATCGAGTTGGTCGGCCGCCAGCACGGTCGCCGCA
This sequence comes from uncultured Thermomicrobiales bacterium, assembly GCA_902806345.1. Classification (GTDB taxonomy): domain Bacteria; phylum Chloroflexota; class Chloroflexia; order Thermomicrobiales; family UBA6265; genus CADCWF01. The sequence continues at coordinate 44,415 of CADCWF010000008.1, read as the reverse complement.
ACGTGGTCGCCATCCCGGTCATCGGCCAGATCGCGGCCGGTCTGCCGATCCCCGTCCCCGGCGACCTCGAACACAGCGACGTCGCCGAGATGGTCGAGCTGGGCGGGGAACTGGTGCCGGACGCCGGACGCAACCTGTTCGCCCTCCGGGTCAAGGGGCTGTCGATGATCGACGCCCTGATCAACGACGGCGACGTGGTCGTGCTCCGCGCCCAGGAGACCTGCGAAAACGGCGAGACGGTCGCGGTCTGGTTGAAGGAGCAGCGGGAGACGACCCTCAAGAAGTTCTACCTGGAGGGCGACCGGGTCCGCCTCCAACCCGCCAACGCGACGATGGACCCGATCTACACCCCCGCCGCCAACGTCGAGATCCAAGGGCGGCTGGTGACCGTCCTCCGTTGCAACTGCTAGTGGATCGCCGTCGCGGTCCTGCGGCGAAGTCCCGGTCCGAGACGACCCCAGCCCTCCGGGACTGAGCCCGGCGGGTCGGTCCGGTACATTAGCTGAACGCGGTGCGCGGGCTTGGGAATCTTCCCTGGTCCGCGTCGCTGTTTCGGGTTTGGCTCGTGGCCGTCGCGGCGGCGGCTGCTACACTTGGGCCACTTTTCCGCACGACCAGGGGGATTCGGGCGATGGATGTCGGTCGGGCGTTCAAGTTCGTGTTCGACGACCCGCGCTGGCTCCTGAAACTTCTCATCGGCGGGCTCTTCTCGGTCGCCGCCGGGTTCCTCAACTTCATCCCCGTCCTCGGCCAGGTCGTCGCCGTCGCTGGCGGCCTGGTCTTCACTGGCTACACGCTGCAGCTTGTCCGCCGAGTGATGGACGGCTACGACACCCCCCTCCCCGAATGGGACGACATCGGTGGTCTGCTGGGGATCGGGCTCAAGGGGTTCGTCGTCCAGCTCGGCTGGTCGCTGCCGCTGATCGTCCTCGGCCTGGTCGTACTCCTGCCGGGGATCGCGGCCGAGAACGGCGGCCTAATCGCCTTCGGCTCGCTCGTGTTCCTGCTGCTGGCGCTGGCGACGGCGGTCATCGCCCCGGCGGGGCTGGGGCGGCTGGCGGCGACCGGGTCGATTGGCGAGGGCCTGCGCATCCGCCTGATCCTCGAGATGGTCCGCAACAACATCGGCGACTACGTCCTGCTCGCCCTCGCCGCGGTCGGCGCCGTCCTGATCGGCGCCGCCGGTTTCATCGTCTTCCTCGTCGGCGGGCTCGTCACGCTTCCCTACGCGCTCCTCGTCATCGCCCACCTCACCGGTCAGGCCTACTTCCGGTCCACCTCGACCCTGCCGGTGCCGGCCGTCGCCGTGTCGGAGCGGCCGTACCTGGAGCCGTAGACCGCCCTTCCCGGCGACGGCTCCTGGGGTGGAGGGCGTCTGGCCGTGTCCGTCGGCCGATTCGGCGACTGAGCCGGACTCCTCCCGGCCTCGCGATGGAGACTGCCCGACGTGGAGCAGGCACTGCTGACGGGCCTCGGGCTGGCGGCGCCGGCCGGTCTCAACGCCTACATCCCCCTGCTGGTCCTGGCGCTTGCCGACCGCCTCAGCGACCGCATCGCCCTGGCCGCGCCCTACGACGCGATCTCCTCGACGCCGGGGCTGCTGGTCCTCCTCGTTCTGCTGACGATCGAGATCGCCGTCGACAAGATCCCCGGCCTCGACCACGCGAACGACCTCGTCCAGACCGCTATCCGGCCCGCCGCCGGCGCGGTGCTGGTCCTGGCAACCGCCGGCGGCGTCGCCCTCGATCCGTGGCTGGCCGGTCTCCTCGGGGTGGCGGTCGCCGGCTCGGTCCACGCCGCTAAGGCGGCCGTCCGGCCCGTCTCCACGCTCGGCACCGGTGGCCTCTTCAATCCCCTTATCAGCCTCGGTGAGGACATGGTCGCCGTCCTCGCCTCCGTCAGCGCGATCTTCCTGCCGATCCTGACGGTCGGCTTCCTGGCGCTCTTCGCCGTCTTCGCCGTGGCGGCTATCCGCCGCGCCCGCCAGAGCCAGGCGACGCCAAATCCTGCATCAACGAACTTGCGTCGCTAAGACTCAAGGTTTACCCTTGGCAACAACAAGAGCCGGGGGGGGATGGATGGCCGCCGTCCAATTCAAGGACTACTACCAGACGCTCGGGGTCGAGCGTGGCGCCGACGAGAAGGCGGTCCGCGCGGCGTTCCGCACGCTCGCCCGCAAGCACCACCCCGACCTCAACCCGGGGGACAAGGCAGCCGAGGAGCGCTTCAAGGAGATCAACGAGGCGTACGAAGTCCTGACCGACGCCGAGAAGCGCAAGCTCTACGACCGTTTCGGCGAAGACTGGCAGCGCTATCGCGACGCCGGGTTCACCGGCGACGAGCCGGCCGGGCGTCCCGGCGCCACCCGCGGCGGCATCGATCCCAACGACTTCGGGGCGTGGTACTCGGGCCAGACCGGCGGGGCGGGGGGCGGGCCAAGCCCTGCCGGCAGTACCCAATGGACGACCTTCACCGCCAGCGACGGCGACGACGCAGAAGGGTTCTCGGACTTCTTCCAGACCCTCTTCGGAACGCGGGGAGGTGGCGGTCGCGGACGGGCGGCAACCTCGGCCCGGACCCGGCTCCGGCCCAGCCGCGGCGAGGACATCGAGGTGGCCGTCGAGGTCGGCTTCGACGAGGCGTTCCGCGGCGCCAGGCGCACCCTCCAGCTCCAGGCACCCGAAGTCTGCCCCACCTGCGGCGGGGCCGGCTACGTGCGGGAGAGCATCTGCCCGACGTGCGACGGGACCGGAATGACCTCCCGTACCCGGACGCTGGAGGTCTCGATCCCGCCCGGCGTGGCGACCGGGTCGCGGGTGCGGATCGCCGGTCAGGGCGGCCCCGGCGACGGAGGCGGGCCGAAGGGCGACGTCTACTTGCTGATCACGGTCCGCCCCGACGCCCGGTTCGAGCGCGAGGGCGACAACCTGCGGACGGAGGTGGACGTGCCGGTCGCGACGGCGGCCCTCGGCGGCGAGACCGTGGTGACGACGCCGACCGGGCGGGTGGCGCTGACGATCCCGGCCGAGACGCAGGCGGGCCGCATCTTCCGGCTGCGCGGTCAGGGGATGCCGAAGCTGAAGGGTCCGAAGGGCGAGCGAGGAGACCTGCTCGCCCGCGCCCGGATCGTCGTGCCGACGGGGCTGACGGAGCGGGAGCGCGAGCTGTTCGAGGAGCTGCGGCGGCTGCGACCCGAGGGAGCCTGATGGTGGGCCACTGGAACGGCGGGCGCTGGGTGGAGATCGAGGACGACGGGGACGACGAGCCCCGCTACCTGATCACCGCCGTCGCGACCCGCGCCAACATCCACGTCCAGACGATCCGCCGCTACGAGGCGTACGGCCTGGTCGAGGGGCGGCGTCCGGAGCGGGGTCCGGCGCTCTACTCCGAGGCCGACATCGAGCGCATCCGGCGGATCCGGCGGCTGACCGACGACCTCGGCGTCAACCTCGCCGGAGCGGCGGCGGTGCTCCACCTGCGGGAGCAGGTGATCGCGCTCCAGCGGGAGCTGTCTGCCCTTCAACGGTCACGCGGCGATCGCTAAGGCAAGCGGGAGGACGCCTGGTACAGCGGGATCCGGTTGGACAGGCTGGGTGAATGGCGGCGACTCCCACCCGCGAGCCCGAAGGGCGGGAGCACGATTCCCTAAGCCATTGCCCAGGTCCCGTATGCGTGGCGGCGCCGCGTGTTTTTCAGGCGAGGGACCGACCGTGCGATTGCCGCCACGAGCGAAACACCGGCGATCGATCGGCAACAACGCCGCCCGCAGCGGCCGCCGGTCAGCCACCGTCATCGCACGCCTACAATCCAAGGCTCTCTGACGTTCCTTGAATCACCGACCCATCGATGCCGCTGCGGTGGGTTCCCGAGTCACGATCCTTCACGTTGTTGAGGATGACGGTTCGGGGCGAGACAACCCGATCGCACCGATCCCGGATCTGTCGCTTAGCGAATCGGAGTTCAGCGGTACAGCCTCCGCTCGGCGATAAAGTCCTCGACCGCGCGCGGCACCTGATGGCGGATCGGCGCACCGGCCCGGACCCGACGCCGGATGTCGGACGACGAGATCGAGAGCTGGACGGTCTCGACGACGGAGATGCGTCCACGGGCAGCCGGCAGTTGGGCGCAGATCGCCTCCGGGTCGAAGGCGACGCCCGGCCGGGTGGCGACGCCGAACTCGGCCAGATGTGCGATCTCCTTGGGGCGGTGCCAGGTCGGCAGGTCGCGAAGCGAGTCCTCCCCCATCAGGAACACGAGCTGGCCGTCCGGAAGCTTCGAACGCAGGATCGCGAGAAGGTCGACCGTGTAGGACGGGCCGGGTCGCTCCAGGTCGACCGTCGAGATCTCGGCCAGCGGATCGTCGGCGAGCGCGAGCTCGATCATCGCCAGCCGGTCGGCGTCGGCGGAGACAAGATCGGCGTCCTTGTGGGGAGGCCGCCCGGCGGGGACGTAGAGCACCCGGTCGAGCCGCAGCGCGTGGCGGAGGTCGGCCGCGACGATCAGGTGCCCGACGTGGACTGGGTCGAAGGTCCCGCCGAAGACGCCGATCCGCTCCCGCAGGCTCACGCCGGGCTCCGGACGACGGAGACGGCGGCCGCTGGGAAGCGCTCCCGCAGCCGGGCCGCGAGGGCCGGGGCGATTTCGGCATCCGGCGCATGGGCGACGCTGACGGCGACGGCCAGGCCATCTTCGTCGGCCGTCACCTCGTCCAGACGCGGCGCTCCGACGAGCCCGGGCAGTCTGGAGACCGCTTCCTCGATCGCAGGGAGAGGATCGGCACTCCCGGCCGGCAGCTTGGAGATCCGTGCCGTCGTCCGCGTGAGGTGACCGAGCGAGCGGTTGGTCAGGATCTCGGCGAAGACGGTCGCGTTCGGCACGACGACGACCCCGGCTCCTTCGCCGCGGAGGACCGTGGTCCGTAGGTCGATCGCCTCGACCGTCCCTTCGACATCGCGCACCTTGATCCGGTCGCCGATCGCGAAGGGCCGCTCGAGCAGCAGGTAGACGCCGGCGACGAAGCCCCGCAGGACGTCCTGGAGGGCCAGGGTCAGGGCGACGGTGCCGGCGCTGAGGATGGTGACCGCCGAGGTCCAGTTACCACCGAGCAGGGAGACGATCAAAGTTGCCGCCAGTGCGTAGACGCCGACCAGCACGGCGTTGGAGGCGAGGGTGGCGACGTGGGGGTCGGCCCGTGCCCGAAGCAACCCGGCGGCCACGCGCTGCCGGAGCAGGCGGGCGATGACGATCGCAACCAGGGCGACGACGACCGCCTCGACGGCGTGGATCGTGAACGCGATCAGGTCGGCGGAGAACACTTCCCACGCCGTCACGAGTTCGGTCACGACCTGGGTCACGCGGTGCCCTCCCGGAGCGCGGCGCGATTCTAGCAGGGCGCCCGCCCGGAACCGGGGCGGGCCGGACGGCTGGTATAGTGCCGCTCGGCCGGGTTCGGCGCGATCGGGGACAGGGAGCCGAGTGTTCGATTACCACGTCCACACCGACTTCTCGGTCGACTGCGCGATCCCGATGCGGACCCAGTGCGAGGCGGCGGTGGCGGCCGGGGTGACCGAGATCGCCTTCACCGACCACGTCGACCACGAGCCTGCCGACCTCGGCTTCGGCTACTACCGGCCCGAGGCGTACCTGGCAGCCATCGAGGAAGCGCGGCGCGAGTACGCCGGCCGGCTAACCGTCCTCGCCGGGGTCGAGGTGGATTTCAACGAGGGGATCGCGCCCCAGGTCGAGCGGTTCGTCGCCGAGTGGGGAGCGCGCTACGACTTCGTGATCGGTTCGGTCCACTACGCGGTCGGCGGCGAGATCATCTTCCCCGACTATTTCGGTGGCCGCTCGCTCGACGACGTGTTCCTGCCCTATCTTGCCCAGGTCGAACTCGCGGTCAGCACCGGCTGGTTCGACACCATCGGCCACCTCGATCTGCCGAAACGCTACGCCCCGAAGAGCCACCGTTCCTACGACCCCCTCGCCTATCGGGAGCGTCTGTTGCCCATCTTCCGGGCGATGATCGAGCGCGGCGTCGCCTTCGAGATCAACACCTCGGGCCTGCGCCAGACCCCGAGGGCGAGCATGCCGGGGCCGGCGATCGTGCGCTGGTACGCCGACGAGGGCGGGCGTTCGATCACCACCGGCACCGATTCCCACGCGCCGCAGACGATCGGGGCCGGGCTGGCGACGACGCTGGACATGCTCGAGCTGTGCGGCATCGACACGGTCGCCTCGTTCCGCAACCGTCGGCCCACTCCCGTCCCGATCGCCTCGCTGCGCCCCTCGCGCGCCGCCTAGCCCCGCCGCGTCCCGCGTGTCGCGGCCCCCCGCTCCCCGTGCCATCCCGACCATGCCGTCGCGGCCCCGCCGGGCGCCTGAGTCGGCGGGTCCGGCCGGCGCCGCCTCGGCGCTCGCCGCCGCCGCGCCGCTGCTCGTCACCGCGCTCCTTGCCGCCATCGGGGCCAGCGGCGTCCTCCCCTTGCCCGAGACCGGGTTGCCGATCCCGACGCTCGTCGTGGTGGCCGTCCAGATCGTCGGGATCGTCTTGGCGCGGGAGCTGGACCTGGACCGCTGGCGGCGCCTCTGGTGGATGGCGCTGGCCGGGACCGCCATGCTCCTGCCCAGTCTGGCGCTCCAGGCCGCGCTCTCACGGACGCCCTTCGTCTCCTGGTCGTCGGGGTCGGCCGGGGCGCTCGTCTGGGTGACCTTGGGCACGCTGGTGCTGATAGGGGGCATGTGGGTCTGGACGGCGACGGTCTCGACCGACCAACCGGAGCGCGCGGCGCTGGTTTGGCTGCCGGCCGCGCTCCTGGTACCGGCGGTGCTGGGCTCCCCCGGCACCGACCTCGGCGAGCCCGCCGGCCTGCTCGCCCTGGCGATCGCCTTCGCCCTGGCCGGCGCCGCCGTGCTCCTGGGCGAACTGTCGCCGCCGACGGCGCTCCTGCCGATCGCCGTCGTCACGTTCGTCGCGGAGTTGGCCTTGCTCCTGGTCCTGGGTCGGCTACCGGCGCTGGCGACCGACCAGGGGCGGGTGGTGCCGGCTCTCGGGGTCCTGCTGCTGCTGGCGGCCGTCGCCACCCTCGTCGCCGCGCCCCTGGCCGCACTCGCCGCGCGGCGCTTCGGCGACCTCGTCGACGAGGTTACCCCCGTTTACCGCGGCCGCGGACCCCGCGACGCTGGGCGTAGATAGTGGAGGAGTTCTCGTACCCCACCCCACGCCGTGCACTGGTCCCCCAATAGAAGCGTATCTGTCTTGCCCCGATTTGGTCCTCGTGGGGATCGTCGGCGTGGCCGCCACGACCTGGATTCGGAGCTCCGCCGGCGCCCGGCAGCCGAAGCCACGGGAGACGCGCGATCGGGTCGTCCCGACACCGCACCTCGATGTTCCGTCACGCGTCTCGCCGCGCGGGGAACCAGGCCCGGTTGCAGGCAAGCAACCGTTGTGCCCCTCCAGCAAGCGTGGATTCCAAGCCGGTGTGGCCGGAGGGACTGTCGCGACGAAGGCGCCCCCTGCTCCGGGACAAGCCGCGGAGCCGGGGGTAGAGCAGCGGCCGTGGTGCTCACCGATCGACATTTGCCGTAATGGCAATATGTGTTGCTATCACCGGCGTGGCGTAGCACACTGCGGCGAGAGGCGGTCGCCCTGACCTACCAGCGGTTGGGAGACAACGGCCGTTTGAGCGCGAGAGGACCTGCGGTGGATACGACGGTAGAGCGGACAGCGGCCAAATCGCCGGCAGGCCCGGCGTCACCGCGGCAGGAGTTGGACGCGACCTACGACGTGGTGGTCGTCGGCGGCGGTGCGGCGGGACTCAGCGGCGCCTTGGCGCTGGGACGGGCACGCCGTACGGTGCTGGTCGTCGACGCCGGCGACGCCCGCAACTCGCCCGCCGGGCACGTCCACAACTACCTGACCAGCGAAGGCGTGACGCCGAACGCCCTGCTTGCCACCGGCCGGGCCGAGGTCGCCCAGTACGGCGTGCCGGTCGTCGGCGCCACGGTCGTCGGACTCCGGCACCTGGCGGGTGATCGGGAGGAACCGTCCGATGAACCTGATGGCCACCGATTCGAGGTCGACTTGGCGGATGGCCGCTCGGTGCGGTCGAGGCGCCTGCTGGTCGCCACCGGCCTGGTCGACGAGCTGCCCGAAGTGCCGGGCGTGGCCGAGCGGTGGGGCCGCGACGTGCTGCACTGCCCCTACTGCCACGGCTGGGAGGTCCGCGACCAGGCGGTTGGCATCCTCGGCACCGGGCCCTCTGCCGTCCACGGCGCGTTGCTGTGGCGGCAGTGGAGCGCCAACGTGGTCCTGTTTCGGCACACCTCGCCGACCCTGTCCGAGGAGCAGACCGAGCAGCTGACCGCCCGCGGTATCGAAGTCGTCGAGGGCGAGGTCATGGCCCTCGAAGTCGAGGACGACCGGCTCGCCGGTGTCCGGCTGCGCTCAGGCGAGGTCGTCCCACGCCAGGCCGTCGTGGTGGCGCCTCGATTCACGGCGCGCACCGGGATGCTGGCCGCCTTGGGCCTGGATGCGGCCGACAAGGAGATCGCCGGTTACGTCATCGGCAGCGCCGTCCCCGGCGACGCCTCCGGGGCCACCTCGGTCCCGGGGGTGTGGGTTGCCGGCAACGTCGCCGACCCGCTCGCCCAGGTCGTCACCGCCGCCGCCGCCGGTCTGCAGGCCGGCGCGGCAATCAACGCCGACCTGATCGCGGAGGAAACCGCCCGTGCCGTGGCCTCCTACCGCACCCGAAGCCGGACGGTGGACGAGCCGCTTTTCGTGAAGACGGACGCCGAGGAGGGCGAGCCGATGCTCGGCGCTCGTCGCCGCGGCCTATGACGCCGTGGCCGTCGTGCGCCCCACGGCCGCCGCACACAACCGACGAGCCTGGGAAAGAAAGGGGGGGAAACGAAGCATGGCGGTTGCACCGCACGGCGAAGGTGGCAACGGCGAGGCCCGGCGGTTCTGGGAGGCGCACTACCGCGCGCACCAGCGGGTGTGGAGCGGGAGCGCGAACGCTGTCCTGGTCGATGTCGCCGGGCCGCTCCCAGCGGGCACGGCGCTGGACCTCGGCTGCGGCGAAGGAGGCGATGCCGTCTGGCTAGCCCGGCTTGGCTGGCGGGTGACCGCCGTCGACGTGTCCACCACCGCCCTCGAACGGGCGGCGACGCACGCCGCCGCGGCCGGCGTCGCGGCCCGGATCGACTTCCAGCAGCACGACCTCGCCCACTCCTTTCCGGCGGGCGCCTTCGACCTCGTCTCCGCCCAGTACCTGCACTCGCCAGTGGAGTTTCCTCGCGACCGCGTTCTGCGAGCGGCGGCAGGCGCCGTGGCGCCGGGCGGCCTCCTGTTGATCGTCGAGCACGCCTCGGTCGCGCCGTGGTCGTGGAACCAAGACCCGGACAGGCGCTTCCCGACCCCGCACGAGACGCTGGCCGCGCTCGACCTGAGCCCGGGGCGGTGGGACACCGACCGCCTGGGGGCGCCCGAACGTCTGGCCGTCGGCCCCAACGGGGAGACCGCCACCGTCACCGACAACGTCGTCGCCGTTCGACGCCTCAGGCGATAACACCCTCTGCGAGAGGTGGTGGGCCGCGTTCGTGACGGGGCGGTCATCGCCCCGCTGCTCGTTGACGCCGGGATCGTGGCGGCGTTCGTGTTTCGGGCTTCCTCGTCAGCAGGTGAACCCCGGCCATGAGGGGCTAGGGCGTGTTTGCAAAGGGGTGGTAGGCTTGGGGCATGGCCCGCTTCCTCCTCTCCGACGGCCAGTGGTCCCGCCTCGAGCCGCTGCTGCCGCCGGCCCGCCCCCGCACCGGGCGGCCGAACAAGGCCCACCGGCTGGTGGTCGAGGCGATCCTCTGGCGGCTGCGCACCGGCGCCCCGTGGCGCGACCTGCCGGCCGAGTTCGGGCCGTGGCAGACGGCGTACTCCCGGTTCCGCCGCTGGCGCGCGGCCGGGGTCTGGGACCGGGCGCTCGCCGCCCTCCAGGCCGAGGCCGACGCCAACGGCGGCCTCGACTGGTCGCTCCACTTCCTCGACGGCACCACGGTCCGCGCCCACCAGAGCGCGGCGGGGGCCAAAAGGGGGGCGGCGACCGCGCCCTCGGCCGCTCCCGCGGCGGCTTCTCGACCAAGCTCCACCTGCGCGCCGAGCGCGGCGGCAAGCCGGTCTGCTTCGTCCTGACCGCCGGCCAGCGCCACGAGGCCACGCAGGTCGAGGCGCTGCTGGAGCGGGGCGCGGTCGCGCGGCCGGGCCGGGGCCGCCCCCGCCTCCGGCCGGCCCGGGTCGCCGGCGACAAGGGCTACACCGGCGGGCGCATCCGCGCCTACCTGCGCCGCCGCGGCATCGGGGCCGTCATCCCGCGGCAGGCGACCGAGCCCCGCCGCGGGGTCCGCTTCGACCGGGCGGCCTACCGCGAGCGCAACGCCGTCGAGCGGGCGATCAACCGGCTCAAGCGGCACCGCTCGGTGGCCACCCGCTACGACAAACTGGAGGAGGCCTTCCACGCGACCGTCACCCTCGCCGTCATCCTGTCCTGGCTCTGACGGCGCCTTTGCAAACACGCCCTAGCAGGGCGGCGGGGAGGTTCGCCAGCAGGCGGCCGCCGAAGAAGGCGGACATCACCAACCCAGCCGCCGTCGCGTTGAGTCCGAGCGACTCGCGAACCACCGGGAGTGCCGGCGAGACGATATCGACGCACCAGTAGGCGAGGCCGAGGATCAGGAGCGTCGCCGCCAGCGGCAGCGCAGTCCGGTTGGCGGACCCAGTCGGCACGCTCGGTATGAGGAGATCGGCGGTCGGCGGCGCAAGCATCGCCTCCCGGTCGGCACCGCCGGCCGTTTCCGCCGTGCCCGTGGCCACGACCCGCTCCCCCCGAGCGCTGAGGACGGCGACCCTCCCGAGGGACGCCCCATCCCATGCGTCATGTGCCACGTATCCTACAGGCGGGGGGACGGGGGATGGCGGATGCAACCTTGACGGATCGAGGAGGCGAGGACGCGGGGGTGGTGCCGGGCACCCGGTTCCCGGTCGCGACGACGATCCGCGACGCCCTCTACGATCGGATCCCCCTCTCGGAACCGGAGCTTGCGCTCGTCTCGACCCAGGCGTTCCTCCGGCTCGACCGCATCCAGCAGCTCGGTTTCGTTTCGCGGGTCTGGCCTGGCGCCAAGCACGCCCGCTACGATCACTCCCTGGGCGTCCTCCACCTAACCCGGCTCGCCATCTCCCACCTCCGAGCGACGGCTGGAGGGTCCTGGATCACCGACGAGGACGCCCGGGTGGTGACCTCCGCCGCCCTCCTCCACGACATCGGCCACTACCCGTTCTCCCACGCGATCGAGGAGCTCGGGTCGCCGATCGTGCCCCACGAGACGGTCGGCGCCCGGATCATCGAAGGGCCGCAAGTGGCGCTGATCCTGCGCGACGCCTGGGGCGTCGACCCGGCCCGCGTCGCCGCCGTGGTCGATCCCCGTGGGCGCGATCTCCCCCCCGCCGACCGGGTGCTCCGCGGCATCCTCTCGGGCCCGCTCGACATGGACAAGCTGGACTACCTGCCGCGCGACGCCCGCGCCTGCAACGTGCCCTACGGCGGCGTTGACAGTGCCCGCCTGATCGACGCTCTGCGGATCGTCGAGACGGCCGCTGGAGGCGCGCCGGAACGGCGGGTTGCCATCGGCGCTAAGGGCGTCAGCCCGCTCCATTCGCTCATCAACGCCCGCCAGGAGATGTTCGACAACGTCTACTGGCACCACACCAACCGCGCCTGCATGGCGATGCTGCTGCGGGCGGTCCAGGACGCGCTGGCACAAGGGGCGCTCTCGGCAGAGGAGCTGACCGGGCTCGACGACGCCTCGCTCCTCGCCGTCCTCGCCGATTCCGGGATGCCTCCCTCGACGAGGCGGCTGACGGCGGCGCTCCGGGAGCGCCGGATTCACAAGCGCGGGGTCGAGATCAGCGCCCGCGCCGCGGAGCTCTACGGCCGGCTCGGCAACCTCTTCTTCGACCCGGCGGCGCGGCGCGAGGCTGAGCTCCGCCTCGCCGCAGCGCTTGCGGCCGACCTCGGTACGGCGGTCGAACCGGAGGCGGTGCTGATCGACATCCCGAAGCCGGAGAAGTGGCGGACCGATGTCTGGGTCGCCTTCGATGCTCCGCCCGTCGGCTTCACCGACCTGATGGCCTGGAGGGAGGTGGTGGGGCTGACGGACGACGATTTCAAGCGCTACGAAGAGCACCGGCGGTTGATCCGGATCGTCGCCGCTGCGCCCTACCGCGACCACCTGGCGCGGAACTGGGAGCGCTTGCTCCTGCCGCTGCTCGGCGGAGTCTTCTAATCCCCGCCTACTCGGGCGCCTCGCCCTGGCACGGGGCCTTTCCCCTTGCACCTCAGGTCGATGCGCGGTCCGGGAGCGGGGCGATCAGCTCGACCTCGTTGCCGTCGGGATCGAAGACGTAGAGCGTCGGCATCGTCAGGACCGGGTGCTGCCCGTGGCGCACCTCGAGCCCGGCGCGCCGCAGCGTCTGCTCGATCTCCGACAGGCTGCCCTCGCCGACCGTCAGCGCGAGGTGGTGGAGCGACCGGGGTGAACCGATCGGCGCTGCCTCCGAGCCGAGCTGGACCAGGACCACCATCGCCGGCAACCCCGGCGCGGCATCGCCGGCGCGGAGGAAGACGGGGGTGCGCATCTCCGGCGGCGAGATCACGGCGAGGCCGAGCAGATCCCGGTAGAACGCGAGCGACCGCCCCAGGTCCCGGACGTTGAGGACGACCTCGCCGAGTCCCGTGACGTTCACCACCGATACGTCTCCCCCGGACCGCTGCCCGCTCGACTGGATCCCAATTGTGCCACGCGGTGGGTACCGGATCGTCTGGTAGCCTTCGTCCGTGAACGCTCACTCCCTGCCCGACCGGGACCCCGACCCCGACCCCGACGAGCGGCCCGAGGCGGGCTCGTCCGCTGCGTCATACGGGGCAGGACCGTGGATCGTCGCGCTGCTGGTTGGCACCGGCATCCTGCTGCTCTGCGTCGCGCTCGCCCTCGTCGCGGCCGTCAGCTAACCGATCTCTGGCTCCTCGGCGGCGGGTGGGGCTTGCTCCGCGCCCGCTGGGCTGCCCGGAGCCGCTACTCCGGTGCCCGGTCCCGCGGATCGAAGCCCAGCAGCTCGCGGGCGGAGCGCAGGCTCCAGAACTGGCGGGGGTTGTCAGAGATGCCGTAGACCACCGCCCAGCCGACCTCCTCGGCGTCGATCGCGCGGGCGATCAACTCGGCGCAGTCTCGTCGACTCAGCCAGGTCGCCCGCATCCGCCTGCGCCGCTCCTCGCGAGAAAGGTGGTCCAGCGGCATCGGAACCGAGTCGAGCATCGCCGGGGAGGCGGGATCGTCGTCGGCCCGGACGGAGCCGATCCGGAGGCAGACGACCCGCATCCCGTGCAGTTCGTGGTACATCCGGCCGAGCGCCTCGCCGTAGACCTTGGAGACGCCGTAGAGCGAATCGGGCCGGACCTCGACCCGCTCGTCGTAGACGCGGTCGTCACTGAGCTCGTAAAGCGACGGCGCTCCATCCAGCTCGTACATGCCGATGGCGTGGTTCGACGACGCGAAGACGACGGTGCCGACGCCGGCTTGACGTGACGCCTCGAAGACGTTGTAGGTGCCGACCAGGTTGTTCGGCAGGATCTCCGCCCACGGAGTTTCGACGGCGGGCGAGGCGGCTAGGTGGACGACCACGTCGACGCCGGCAAAGGCGGGCCGGATCGCGTCGAGGTCCGTGATATCGGCGATGTGGCTGGGAAACGGCTGCTCGGTCCTCGTCAGCGAACGAAGGTCGTACCGCTTCCCGAGGTGCTCGCGCACCGCCGTCCCGATCGTCCCCTCGGCCCCCGTGACCAGCACGGTCGTGGTCTTGCTCCCGGTCGTCGCGGTCGTCATGATGCTCCCCGGGTCAGGCGGTAGACGGTTCCGTCGAGCGCCAAGAGGTACAGGTTTCCCGATTGGTCCTCGGCGAACGACGAGATGTTCAGCCCGGTCTCGACCGGGCCAAGCGCGGTCCAGCCGGACTCGCCGTCCGGTTCGAGACCCCAAACGAGACCGGAGCAAAAGTCACCGAACAGGTAGATCCCGACGAGTTCCTCGATCTCGGCGCCGCGGTAGACGTGGCCCCCCGTGACGGAGCAGCCGAACTCGTGGGTGTACTCCGCAACTGGGGCGACGAACCCCTCCGGGTCACACTCGTCGTCGGCGAAGCACGACGTACCCTCAAGCACGTCCCAACCATAGTTGGCGCCGCCTTGGTCGGTGGCTGGCTGGAGGTTGACCTCCTCGATCCAGTTCTGGCCGACATCGGCGATCCAGAGGTCGCCCGTCTCGCGGTCGAAGGAAAAGCGCCACGGGTTACGCAGCCCGCTCGCCCAAATCTCGGGCCGACCGCCGTTCCCGTCGGCGTAGGGGTTGTCGTCGGGGATGGCGTAGGGCAGGTCCCCTTCAACCCCGTCCACGTCGAGCCGCAAGATGTCCCCGAGCAGCGTCCCGGTGTCCTGAGCGTTGCCTTCGGGGTCGCCGCTCGAGCCACCGTCGCCCATTCCGGCGTACAGGTAGGCGTCCGGGCCGAAGGCGACCAGCCCGCCGTTGTGGTTCGGGTAAGGATCCGCGATGGCCAGCAGCACCTCTTCATTGGCGGGATCGGCGCGGCTCGGGTCGTCCTCCGAGACGGTGAACCGGGAGACGGTGTTGTCGCCGGCACCCTCCCCGGCCTGGGCCGTGTAACCGACGAAGAACTCGTCGTTCTCGACGAACTCGGGGTGGAAGGCGACACTCAGCAGCCCTTGCTCGCCGCCAGACTCGACCCGGTCGGTGATGTCGAGGAACGGATCGGGGGCCACTACACCGTCCACCACCGTACGGATCCGTCCCGGCTGCTCGACGACAAAGAGTCGGCCGGAGCCGTCGTCCGGCTCGGCCAGGAAGACGGGGCGCTCAAGACCGCCGACGACCGGTTCGAGGCCGAACGAAAGCGGTGGACCCTCCTCCTGTGCCGCCACACCGATGGCAAGGGCCAACAGGAGTGAGGCCGCAATGGGCAGCGTCAATGCGGCGAATCGGATCATGAAGCACCCTCGCTTGGCGGATGGGTTGGGACCGAGCCGAGACGGTCTGGAACAAGGGTGCACCAATTCGTGTCCTGGGAGGATGTCGTCCGCCACCGTCGAACCAGGATCCGGCGCGAAGACCCGGCGCCAGGATCCGTTCCTGGCACTGTCCATGCAACCCTGCCGACGGCTACGTCGGAGAGGAGTCGAGACCGTGGGACGGGGAAACGATCGGCGGCCGGGGGTTGGCGTGGGCGTGCTCATCGAGCGCCATGGCAAGATCCTCCTGGTCCGCCGAAAGCACCACGGCACGGGAAGCTGGTCGGCCCCTGGTGGCTACCTGGACCTCGGCGAGGAACTGGCGGACGCGGCGAAGCGCGAGGTCCGGGAAGAGACTGCGCTCGAGATCGAAGACGTGCGATTCGTGGCCGTAGTCAACGACCGTTTCGACGACGGCAAGCACAACGTCACGGTCTGGTTCGCTGCAGGGCAGGTGGCAGGCGAGGCAACGGTCGCCGCGACCGACGAACTGAGCGAAGTTGGCTGGTTCGCCTGGGACGCGCTGCCCGAGCCACTCTACTCCTCGACCCGCCGCTTCCTCTCCGGCGAGAGTCTCCCGGCCGGGGCGAGCGTCAGTCTCCGAACCGTCATCGAGCAGGCCGGGGCAGAACCCGGCGCGGCTCAGGACGAAGCCGCGCCTCTCGACACTGTAGTCGTCTGAGTTGTTCCGAGATCCGTTGGTATGCCCTCACCGCCAATCCCCCTCCCGGGTAAGGGAGAGGGGATTTCGAAAGGACGGTGGCCGAGGCGATCACCTGGATTCCGTGTGACCGTCCGATTCGTTCCGCCTGATTAGGCGCCGACGACGGGTGGCGAGGTGCCGCGAGCTATGCCCTACCGGTTGGTCGGGGAGAGGTACACGAGCACGTTGACACCGCCGTCGCCGCCTGAGCTGATCAGGCCGACCCCGGTGTAGCCGGAGCCGTTCAGTTCGCGCAGACCGAACTGCAGGTTGTCGCCGTAGGTAATACCGCCGATCTCGCCGCAGGCGATGTAGTTCTCGATGTTCTCGGCGCTCTCGTGGAAGTTGATCGCGTGCGGCGCTGCCAGGATATCTTCGATCGAGGCATCAAGCTGGGTGATGCTCACGTAGGCCGGGATTGCCATCTCGGATCCGCCGCCGGCGGCCTCCGCCATCGGCGAGGCGCCCGTATCCTCCTCGCCGGAGGCGGGGATTCCGGCATCGGAGAGCGGGAAGACCACGTCACCCAGGTTGCCGCAATCGCCGGAGTGGATATGACCCGGGTGGGCCACCTGCCCTACCACCTCCAGCGTCGCCGACGGCGTCCCCTCCTGGGCAGCGGTCATCGACGCTCCACAGACGAGACCGAGTGCGGCGACCATTGCCCCGCCGCGCAATCCCCAACCTTGTCGCCGCATGCCCATCTCCTCTTGCTCGCCATTCATGGCCCACGACGACGCATCCGCGCCGCCGGCATCCATGCACGTCCGGTGCCATTGGGGCACGACACCGTCAGGTGCGGCACCGCGTTTGCGACGGAGCCGAGCGGGTCGGACGGAGTCCCGACGGAACGGCGCAATCTAGCGTTCGCCGGAGAGCACGTATGAACCCGATCGGAGAGCAGGTCATCGTCATCATCGGCGGGTCGAGCGGCATCGGCCGCGCCACCGGCGTCGAAGCCGCGCGCCAGGGGGCGAAGGTCGCCGTCGCCGCCCGCGGCCAGGAAGCGCTGAACGCCGCGGCGGCCGAGATCCGGAACGCCGGGGGCGAGGTGCTCGCGATCCCGTGCGACGTCTCGGACGCAACGCAGGTGGACGAGGTGGCGGACCGGGTCGTTGCCGCCTGGGGCGGGATCGATACCTGGGTCAATGCCGCTGCGGTGTCCGTCTACGGCGAGTTCGCCGACATCCCCGAGGCGGAGTTCCGCCGGGTGATCGAGGTCGACATCCTCGGGGTCGCCAACGGGATGCGAACTGCCATCGGCCGGATGCGGTCGCAACCGAGGGGAGGCACAATCGTCAATGTCTCCTCCGGGCTCGGCGACCGTGCTGTGCCGCTTCAGAGCGCGTACTGCGCCGCCAAGCACGCGGTCAACGGCCTCAGCGAGGCCGTCCGGACGGAGCTCGAGCACGACGGTCTTCCGATCCGCGTCTCGGTGATCAAGCCGGCCTCGATTGACACCCCGTTCTTCCGACACGCAAAGTCGCGGATGGACGCGGCGCCGAAGCCGCTCCCCCCGGTCTACGATCCGTCGCTCGTCGCCGAGGCGATCCTCTACGCGGCGGTCCATCCGGTGCGGGAGTTGCCGGTGGGCGGAGCCAGCGCGGCGTTGTCGGCGCTGGAAAAGATCAGCCCGCGCCTGCTCGATCTCCAGCTCAGGCTCGTCGGCTACCCCGGGCAGCGGGACGATACAATCGACCCGGACGCGACGCCGGACAACCTGTGGGCCGGCTCCTCCGGTCCGGGCTCGGTCGAAGGCGGCTACGGCGGACGGAGCGTCAGCCTCTACTCTTGGTTGCGGCTGACCCCGGTGGGTCGGGGGGCGGTGGTCGCCGGTGCCGCCCTGACCGGCTTGGCCCTTTCCCGCCAACTGGCGTCCCGCGGTCGGCAGCGCCCAGGCGCCTCGGCGTAGAGGTCTTCGGGTCGACGATCGTCACGGTACAGCGGCCGCGGCGACGGCAGGAAGGAGTCGGCATGGAACCCAAACGGTCGGATTCGTTCGGGGAGCGGGTCGTCGACGACATCGAGCGGGACTCCGGCGCGATTCGGAGCGACGTCGGCAGCCGCGGCGGCGACACGGTCCACCCCACCCTCGCCCCCGGCGAGGCGGTCACGGTGGTGCCGCCGGGCGAGGCCGAGGTTGTAAATGTCACCGGCGGAGGGCGCTCGTCCGGGCAGACGACGGTCGGGGGCGGTGCCTCCGTCGTGGGTGGGAGCGGAGCCGGGGCCGCCGTGGGCTCGGGGTTCGCAGGGGGCGAGTTGCGGTCGATGTCGACCGACAACACCTCGGCCGGCCGTACCGGCGATATCGCCAACACCGGGCCGATCGACCTCGCGGTGACCGGGATGCGGGTCGTCGACGCCAACGGCGACGAGCTGGGCAAAGTGGACGACGTCAAGATGGGCGACCCCAGCGCCGTCACGACCCAAGGCGAGGAGTACGACGACGGCGATCTGATCGACGACATCGGCCAAGCCGTCTTCGGCGGTTCCGATCTGCCCGACCAGATCCGCCACAACCTGATCCGCGTTGGCTACCTCCGCATCGACGGCAAGGGGTGGTTCGACACGGACTACTTCGCCGCGGCCGATCAGATTCAGCGGGTGGAAGGTGACACCGTCCACCTCTCCGTGGCCAAGGAGGCGCTACCGACGGTCTAGCGCGGCGAGTGGCGGACGCCTTGGGACGGTCCCCCGCCCCGGCGCGTCTATACTCGCCACGGCATGCCCTCCCTGACCTTTCTCGGCACCGGCACCTCCAACGGAATCCCGATGATCGGGTGCCGGTGCCCGGTCTGCCGCTCGCCCGATCCACGGGACCGCCGCTCCCGCTCGTCGGCCGTCGTCCGCGACGGTGGCCGCGTCTACCTCATCGATACCGCAACGGAGCTTCGTCTCCAGGCGCTGGCGCTCGGGCTCGACCGGGTCGACGCCATCCTGATGACCCACCCCCACGCCGACCATACCGGCGGCTTCGACGACCTCCGCCGCTTCAACGAGCTGATCGGGCACCACCTGCCGGTCTACGCCGACCCCGGCACGGCGGCGGCCCTGCGGGAACGCTTCGCCTACGCCTTCGTCGACCAGTACCCGTTCTACGGCGGCAAGCCGGATCTGACGCTTCACGAGGTGGGTGGACCGTTCGCGCCCTTCGACCGCGAGATCGTACCGATCCCGGTACTGCACGGCCGGCTCCCGATCCTCGGCTACCGGTTCGGCGACCTCGCCTATGTGACCGACGCCAAGACGATACCCGACGAGTCGATCGCGCTCCTGAGGGGGGTCGACGTGCTGGTGCTGAACGGGTTGCGCCGGGCCCCCCACCCGACCCACCTCAGCATTCCGGAGGCGGTGGCGTTCGCGCAACTGATTGGCCCCCGCGAGACCTATCTGACCCATATCTCCCACGAGGCGAGCCACGCCGACGCGAGCGCGGCGCTACCGGCCGGGGTTTGGGTCGCGTACGACGGCCTGACGGTCTGCACCCGGGGGGGATAGGGTGACGGCCGGTTTGGTATGATCAATATGGTCGCGCCCGACGAGCAGCCGAACGAAGCGCCTCGGGGCGGCCGCGTGGGAGCGGCGCTTCCCTGGGGAGAGGCGTGGCTGAGACGGATCCCAACCGACCCCGAGCCCTCGCCTCGGCCCCGCACCGGGGAGGGGTAAGGGCGTGAAGATCGCGCTCGTCTCCCCCTACGACATCGCCCAGCCGGGAGGCGTCTCCGACCACATCACCCACCTCCGCTCGGAGTTCACCCATCTCGGGTACGAGACAGTCGTCCTGGCGCCACGGGCGCGCAAAGGCGGCCTCGAGGTAGGCGAGGGTTTCTACGGCGTCGGCCGCCCGATCGCCATTCCCAGCAACGGCTCGACCGCCCGGCTCACCTTCGACGTCACCCTCTACGCCGCGGTCAAGGCTCTCATGCGGCGGGAACGGTTCGATGTCGTCCACGTCCACGAGCCGTTGGTGCCGGTGCTGCCGTACATGGTGCTGCTCAACTCGGGGGCGACCAACATCGCCACCTTCCATGCCTTCCGCCAGTCCAGCGCCTGGTACACCGCCCTCAAGCCGTACATGAACCTGCTGCTCTCCCGTCTCGACGCCCGGATCGCCGTCTCCGGGCCGGCGCTGGAGTTCGTCAGCCAGTACTTCGAGGGACCGTACGAGGTCATCCCGAACGGCATCGATGTCGCGCGCTTCCTCGATCCCGAGCCGATGCCCTGGGCGGCCGACGGCCGTCCCCGGATCCTGTTCGTCGGCCGCTTCTCCGAGCCGCGCAAGGGGTTCAAGTACCTGCTGCGGGCGATGCCGCTGATCCACCAGCAGTTCCCCGAGGCCCGGTTGGTCGTGGTCGGCACCGGGCGGCCCGAGAAGTATGCCGGACTGATGGAGCGCTACGGCATCGCCAACGTCGACTTCGTCGGTCACGTCCCGTTCGCCGAACTGCCGCGCTACTATGCGAGCTGCGATGTCTTCTGCGCGCCCTCGGTCGCGCGGGAAAGCTTCGGCATCGTCCTGCTCGAAGCGATGGCGGCCGGCAAACCGGTCGTGGCGGGCGACAATCCGGGCTATGCCAGCGTCCTCACCCACGGCCGGGAGGGACTCCTGGCGCGGCCGAAGGACGAGCAGGCGCTGGCGCTGGCGCTGGTCCGGCTCTTGGCCGACGCCGGGCTGCGGCGCCAGTTCGGCGCCTGGGGTCGCGCCTCGGCCGGCCGTTACGATTGGCCCCTCGTCGCGCGTCGGGTGCTCGACCTGTACGATCGGGCCGCGCGGACGACCGACCCTCCGCCCCGCCTGCGGGGCTTCGCCTGACCGGGAGCGGCGCTTGATTTCCGACCTCATCGGACCGCGCGTCCGAACCTGGATGCTGCGGGTCGGCCGCGTGGTGGCCGGATGGGGGCTCTCCCCCAACACGCTGACCCTCATCGGCCTGCTGCTTAACGTCATCGTCGCCGCCGTGATCGCACTCGGCCACCCGGGGGCGGGTGGCGTCTTGCTCCTGCTCGCGAGCGCCTTTGACATGCTCGACGGCGCCGTCGCCCGCGCCAGCGACGCGGTCACCCGCTTCGGCGGCTTTTTCGACTCGACGCTCGACCGCTACTCGGAGATCGTGGTCTTCCTCGGCCTCCTGGTCTACCTGCTGGGGACGCCGGAGGCCCGGGTCGGCAGCCTCCTCGTCTTCGCCGCCGCGGTCGGCTCGCTGATGATCTCCTACGCCCGAGCTCGGGCCGAGGCCGCCGGCTATGCCGCCTCGGTCGGCGTCCTGCCACGGCCGGAGCGGGTCATCCTGCTGGCGATCTCGCTGCTTGTCGGCCATCCCCTCTGGGCGCTCTGGGTGTTGGCCATCCTGACCCACGTCACCGCCGCGATGCGGATCGCCCACGTCTGGAGAGCGAGCCAGCAGCGGGGAACCATCGCCCGCGGCGCAGGCGGGGCCGGTGGCCAATGAGCGACGACCCGAACGGCTCCGGTCCGCGCCCGGCCGACTACCCGGATAGCCCGGTCGACCCGGCCGACATCGCCTCCGCCGGGCGCTCGTGCAGCGCCATCTTGATCCTCTTCGCCGCGATCCTGCTGGTGCTCTGTCTGGGCATCGCCCTGCGCTGGGCGGCGGCTCGTTAGGGATGCGCCTCGGTGCGGGGCTTGCCCCTGCGCGTGCTATGATCGCGCCCGATTGGCACCATCTCGCGAGCCGGAGGAGTGTTCCGTGAGCGTTTCCGACCGCCTCAAGGTTGCCGTCGTCCAGATGAACTCGAAGGACGACAAGGCCGCCAACCTCGCCACCGCGCTCTGCCTGATCGACGCCGCCGCCGCCAGCGGCGCCCGCTTGGTCGCCTTGCCCGAGGTCTGGACCTACCTCGGGCCGGACGCGGGCAACTACGCCAACGCCGAGCCCATCCCCGGCCCGACCAGTGCCCTCCTGGCGGAGCGCGCCCGCCGCCACGGCATCTTCCTCCACGCCGGGAGCTTTCTCGAACGCTCCGGCCAAGACGGCCAGCTCCTGAACACGACCGTCGTCTTCGATCCCTCGGGCACCGAGATCGGACGCTACAGCAAGATCCACATGTTCGATGTCGTCCTCGACGACGCTGAGTCCTACAAGGAGTCGGACACCGTCACCCCCGGCGGCGAGATCGCTGTCGTCGAGATCGACGGCTGGCAGGTCGGCCTCGCCATCTGCTACGACCTCCGCTTCCCCGAGCTGCACCGGATCCTGGCGCTGCGCGGGGCGGAGGCGATCGTGCTGCCGGCCGCCTTCACTCTGACGACCGGCAAGGACCATTGGGAGACCCTGATCCGGGCGCGGGCGATTGAGAACGGGGTCTACCTGATCGCCCCGGCCCAGGTCGGGCAGCACCCGCCGGGCAACTGGTGCTTCGGCCGCTCGATGATGGTCGATCCGTGGGGCACCGTTGTCGCCACCGCCCCCGACACGGAAGGCGTGATCGTCGCAGAGTTGGACAAGGAGAGGATCCGCCGCGTCCGCCGCCAGGTCCCCTCGCTGGCAAACCGGCGGCCCTCCACCTACGCCTGGCCGGATGAGGCAAAGCGACTGGCCGAGATCGGCGACTGACTGAGGCCGGTTGAATGGTCGATTCCGCGGCGAGCCGACCGAATTGCTCCAGTCGGCCCGCCACTCTCGTCGCCCGTCGCCTAGCCGACTGGATGCGAGCATGGGGCGCGGTGCGAGATCTTCCGGCGATTGCTCAAGCGGCAAGCCGATCAATCACCCAACGGGGCTGCCGCCGACCGGGGTGCAAGTCTTCCCGCCCTCCCTGGTCGCCGATCGGACTCCGCGGTCCGGCCGCCGGTTGCCGCCGATCCCGCGTCAGCCCCCTGCGCTTGACGACCCCGCCATCGTCTCGGCGACAAAGTCGGCGATGATAGGAGCGCTCAACCGCGCGTAGCCCGCCGGCGACCCGCCGCCGCACGGGTCGTCTCCAAAGCTGAGGACGCGGATCTGGACCCAGCCCTTGGGAGGGGCCGTAGCGGCTGCTGTCGGGCGAGGTCAGCTGGCCGAACTGACCGATGGTTGGTTCAGCCACGGAGGTCGCCATCGGGGTCGCTTCCGTCCCGCTGGTGGCCACCTCAGCGCCGGGCACAGAGGTAGCCGCGCCAACCTCCGCCTCGGACCCGGGGGGTGCCGTCGCTAACCGGGGTGGCGTCGGTGGCCCCGTGTTGGAGGGCGAGGGTCTCGCGGATGGAGAGCGCCAGCAGTCCTTCCGGCCGGCCGCGGTAGCGCACCCTGACCAGGAAGTCGCCCCCGCGCGGCAGTGGTTGCGGCAGCAAGACCGCCAGTTCTTGCCCTTTGGAGTGCGAGGTTGCCCTAGCGCCCGGCTCTGGGACGCTCCCGCACGGTCGAGCGATGCCGCTTGAACCGAGTGCGTTGCGCGTAATGGACCAGTGCTAGGCGAATAGGATCGGCGGTATGCTGGCGCGACATGCTGGCAAACTCGGCGGCGACGGCCCGGAGCGACCCGGATAGCGATGTGGCGGAGCAGGTCGCAATCCATCCCTGGACGGCCGCGGTCGTCACCTAGTTGGCTGGCTCTGGCCCTTGCTGCCCTCCTGGCCGGCTGCCAACCGCTGGCCGAGCCACTGCCGCCGACCGAGGAGATTCCCGAGCTGGTGATCGTGACCCCCACGGTGGGCGTGCCGATCACCCCCGCACCGGTCGTCGCCGGGCGATACACCGTCCTGCCGGGCGACACCCTCTCCGGCATCGCGGCTCGCTTCGGCGTCTCCGAGTCGGACATCGTGGCCGCAAACGACCTCGCCGACCGCGATCACCTCTTCGCCGGCCAGGAGCTAGCAATCCCGGTCCCCACTCGGAGTGCGCCGTAGCCGCTGGTCTGGGTTGCGGCTACAAAGCGCGAGATTGCCCTTGACCGGTTCTCCGGTGCGTGGTAAATTCCCCGCACGGTCGGGAGAGAGACAGCCTCCCGCCCGAGAAGCTCCCAAACCGTTCAGGGTAAAGGAGGTGATGCCCATGAGTAGTCACGGTACGGTGGGCATCACGGTCGAGGTCGCGAGCTAAGGCTCAAGACTGGCTGTGATGCCCGCGCATTTGAGGGCCGGTCCTTCGGGACCGGCCCTCGGTGTTTCTCCCGGCGAACCGTGAAAGTTCGACGGGGATCTCCCCTGCAGCCGCCTTTCGACCTCCCCGATCACAGGAGCACCACCCGCCGGTCACGGCATAAAAAGACCCCCACTCCCGCCACGGTGGGAGTGGGGGTCCGAGTACCCGCTGATCGGCTCCAGGCGAGCGGTCCGTCACCTATTCGGACGGCGCCTCGCCGGCATTCTCGGCCTCGGCGTCGGCTGCCGCGGTAGCGCCCGGCTCCGGCAACGCCTGCGACTCCGCCAGTTCGGCCTCGGTCGTCAGCGCCGAGACGTGGACCAGCACCGTCTCCGGGTCGCCGGTCGCCGTGGCGCCCTCCGGCAGCGTCAGGTCCGAAATCCGGAACGAGTCGCCGGGGGCAATCAGGGCCGAGATATCGGCGTCGACCTGGTGCGGGATCGCCTCCGGTTTCGCCTCGACCTCGATCTCCGTGACCAACTCCGAGACCACCCCGTCGACCTGATCGTTCGGGTTGTGGAGCACCAGTGGCACCATCGCCCGGACCGCCACCTGGAGGTTCGGCGCGAAGAAGTCGACGTGGACCGGCAGCTTCTTGATGTAGTCCATCTGGACGTCGCGGATGAAGACCGGCCGCTGCCCGTCCTCCCAGGTCAGGGTCAACAGGGTGGAGTGGCCGAACGCCTGATAAGCCCGGACGAACTCCTTGCGGTCCACGATGACCGGCACCGTCGCCTCCATCACCGGCCCGTAGACGACGCCGGGCAGATGCCCCTCGCGGCGCAGCACCTTGACTTTCTTGCCGAGAACCGTCCGCTTCTTCGCCTGCATCGTGGGGTTCGCCATAACCGGGGCCGCTCCCTCTACTGCTTGCCGTCGAAACCGCTCCCGAGCGCCGGGGTGGTTTGGTTGTCCATGCTGCGCCGACGCCTCCGCACTGCGCGACCCGGCAGTCTACCATAGGCGTCGCCACTTCTTTGTTGACGTGCATTCGGTGCGCAGATGCGACCTGCGGCGGACGCCGCCGTCCTCCGTCGACAGCGCTTGACACCCCTCGTGGGAGGCTCGTAGCATTCGCCAGCCTGTCCCACTCCCTGTTTCGGAACTAGTTGCCAGTCCCCATACCCGTGCTCAGTTTCACTGCCCGTTGCCCCGTCCCACCAGCCAACCTACGCCGGAGGCGCACCGCCGTGGGCCGCTACCTCATCCGCCGTCTCCTCGTCTCGGTCGTCTCGCTGATCGCCATCAGCATGGTGGTCTTTGGCATCCTGGCGGTTGCCCCCGGAGACCCGCTGGCGGGGTTCGCCACCAACCCCAACGTCCCCCCCGAACTGCGGCAGCGGATCCGCGCCTCGATGGGCATCGACGACCCGATCCCGGTCCAGTACGCCCGATGGGCCTCGTCCTACGTCCGCGGCGACTGGATGGTTTCCTACACGGCCAAGATCCCGGTCCGCGACTACGTCATGGGCCGCATCCCGGTAACGCTGATGATCACCGGCTCCGCGTTCCTGGTCTCGATCCTGGTCGCCGTCCCGATTGGCGTCATCTCGGCGATCAAGCAGTACTCTTTGTTCGACCAGGTGGCGACCACCTTCGCCTTCCTCGGCTTCAGTCTGCCGACCTTTTTCTCGGGCATCCTGATGATCCTGCTCTTCAGCGTCACCCTCAACTGGTTCGACTTCGTCTACGACTCGCAGGTGACCGGGTTCTGGGGCAACTTTAAGCAGTCGGTCATGCCGATCGCCGTCCTCGGCCTCGCCGGTGCCGCCCAGCTCACCCGCTTCGTCCGCGCCTCGATGCTCGAGATCATCTCCCAAGACTTCGTCCGGACGGCCCGCGCCAAGGGGTTGCGGGAGCTCGTCGTCGTCCGCGGCCACGCCATGCGCAACGCGATGATCCCCGTCGTCACCATCCTCGCCCTCCAGATCCCGGAGCTCTTCGGGGGCGCGATCATCACCGAGCAGATCTTCCGCGTCCCCGGCATCGGCCGCGCCCTGATCGACGGCATCTACTCGAAGGACGTACCGGTGGTGATGGCGATCACCTTCGGCATCGCCGTCCTGGTCGTCGTCTTCAACGTGGTCGCCGACATCCTCTACGCGGTGCTCGACCCGCGCATCCGCCTCGGCTAGCGGCGGCCGCCCAATTCGTGAGGGGAGCCCGCCCATGACCCAGCGCGTCGACATCGCCCCCGCCGCCGGTTCGGCCGGCAGTGCCCTCGACGGCCGGCTGACCGCTCCCGTCGACGCCGAGGCGCCGCGCGCTGACGGCAGCACCGGCACCGTCCCCGGCGTTGACTTCCGGTTCCGGGAGCAGCGCTCGCTCTGGGGCAACGCCTGGCGTCAGTTCCGCCGCCACAAGCTGGCGATGTTCGGCCTCGTCGTCTTCATCGCGATGCTGCTCGCCACGTTCGTCGGGACGCCGCTCTACCCCCAGGAGATCGACACCATCGACTTCAGCGTCAGCGGCGGCTCCCTCACCTGGCAGCACCCCTTCGGCACCGACTCGCTCGGCCGCGACATGCTCGCTCGTATCCTCTGGGGCGGCCGCATCTCGCTGGCCGTCGGCATCATCGCCGCCCTTGTCGCGATCCTGGTTGGCACCACGGTTGGCGCCATCGCGGGTTTCTTCGGCGGCGCGGCCGACACCCTGCTGATGCGGCTGACCGACCTCTTTATCAGCCTGCCCCAGATCCCGCTCCTGCTGGTGGTTTCGTTCCTCTACCGCGACGCCTTCTTCGGCATCTTCCAGCAGCGGTTCGGCAGCGGCGTCCTCGGTGTCTTCGTCCTGATCGTCCTTGTCATCGGCCTCCTCAGCTGGATGCCAACCGCCCGGCTCGTCCGCGCCTCCTTCCTCTCGACCCGCGAGAAGGAGTTCATCGAGGCCGCCCGCTCGATCGGCACCAGCCGCCTCTCTCAGATGTTCAAGCACATCCTGCCGAACGTGGTCTCGCCGATCATCGTCGCCGCTACCCTCGGCATCGGCGCCGCGATCATCACCGAGTCGGCGCTCTCTTTCCTCGGACTCGGCTTCCCGTCCGACGTCCCGACCTGGGGCAGCATGCTCTACGAGGCGAAGGACCGCTTCTCGATCGCCCCCCACGAGGCGGTCTTCCCAGGCCTGATGATTTTCCTGACCGTGCTCGCGATCAACTACATCGGCGACGGCCTGCGCGACGCCCTCGACCCGCGCAAGAGCCAGTAGCGGCAGCCATGGACCACCCCGGCCAGATCGCCGACCAGGACATCCACGGCGACACCGAGTCCGCGCGTCGCGCCGCGCCCGCCTTCGCCTGGAGGTCGTTCGCCCGCTTCGTCGAGGTTTATCCGGTCGAGACCGGCTGGCTCACCCTCTGGGGCCGCTACGAGCAGCAGGGAGCGATCCGGCGCCTGGCCGGCCAGCGCGTCTACGCCGACCTGGACGGCGTCCGCGCCCGCCTTGCCGATGCCGTCCAAGAGTTGACTGGGCGTCGGGAACTCCTGGCCGAGGCGCTCGTCCTCTTCGACCGCCACCGCTTCCCGCCCCACCAGCCGGAGTCACTGCCCAAACGGCTGTAGCACGGACGCCCTCGACCTCGAGTTAATCCTGACCGAATGATCCCCGTTCAAGCCCCGTGATCCTGAGCAAAGCGAAGGATCTCTCGCCACTGCGGCGTCGTTCCGGACGGCTGTTGTTAGAGTTGGAGAGAGATTCTTCGCCTCAGGGCTCAGGTTGACGATGGTGTAGCGGTCCAGCAATCGATCGGCACCCTTGCCCGTTCTGTTGCCATGGCCCCGGCCCGGGAAACGCCAGGGGCTATCCTGCCGTCCGGCGGGATGACGAGAGCGGACGCCCGACCATTAGAGGCGGTTGGGCGCCGCACGTCGGTCCTCCACAGCCGCCACCAGCAGGAGTTCCATGCCACCTCGCCTTAAGGGCGCCCAGCGGATCGTCGTCGTCGGTGCCGGGTTCGGCGGCCTCGCCGCCGCCGTCCGCCTCGCCGCCCGCGGTCACCACGTCACCCTCATCGACAAGCGCGACCAGCCGGGCGGGCGTGCCTACGTCTACCGGCAGGACGGCTTCGTCTTCGACGGCGGCCCGACGGTCATCACCGCCCCCTGGCTGATCGAGGAGTTGTTCACCCTCGCCGGCCGGGAGTCGACTGACTTCGTGCGGATGGTCCCGATCGACCCCTTCTACCGGATCTTCTTCCCCGAGGGTCCAGCCTTCGACTACTCCGCCGACCTTGCCCGGATGGTGGGTCAGATCAAGGCGTTCAGCGACGACCCGGCCGACGTCGAGGGGTACCTGGAGTTCGTCCGGGTCTCGGAGCGGATCTTCGCCAAGGGCTTCAACGAGCTGGCCGACAAGCCGTTCCTGAAATTCGCCGACATGCTCCAAATCGTGCCCGACCTCGTCCGGCTCGACAGCCACCTCAGCGTCCACGACCTCGTCGCCCGCTACGTGCGGGAACCGCGCCTGCGTCAGGTGTTGACCTTCCACCCCCTCCTCGTCGGCGGCAACCCCTTCCAGACGACGAGCATCTACGCCCTGATCCACTACCTGGAGCGGCAATGGGGCGTCTGGTACGCGATGGGCGGCACCGGCTCCGTCGTCGCCGCCCTCGCCCGCCTCTTCGCCGACCTCGGGGGCGAGCTGCTGCTCTCGACCGAGGCTGTCGAGATCGAGACGGCCGGCGGGAGGGCGTCGGGGGTCCGCCTCGCCGACGGCCGGACCCTGCCAGCCGACATCGTCGTCTGCAACGGCGAGGTCGCCGCTGCCTACCAGCGATTGCTGCCGGCGACCAGGCGGCGCAAGTACACAGACGACCGCCTGGCCCGGATGCGATACTCGATGTCACTGGTGGTGATCTACTTCGGAACGGACCGCCAGTATCGTGGCGAGGACGGCCCTCCGCTCGCCCACCACGACATCATCCTCGGCCCGCGCTACGGCCCGTTGCTCGACGACATCTTCAACAAGGGCCGCCTGGCGGACGATTTCTCACTCTACCTCCACCTGCCGACGCTGACCGATCCCTCGCTGGCCCCGGCCGGCTGCGACGCGTTCTACGTGCTGGCGCCGGTCCCCCACCTCGGCTCGGGCGTCGACTGGTCGCGCGCCGCCAAACCCTACCGCGACGCGATCATGGGCTTCCTCGAGGCCAACTACCTGCCGGAGTTGTCGCGCCACGTCGTGACGGAGCGGACAATTGACCCCCGCCACTTCCGGGACGACCTCAACTCGTACCTCGGCTCCGCCTTCTCCGTCGAGCCGATCCTGACCCAGTCGGCCTGGTTCCGGCCGCACAACCGCTCGGAGGAGCTGCCGAACCTCTATCTCGTCGGCGCTGGCACCCACCCCGGTGCTGGCCTGCCCGGCGTCCTCTCCTCGGCCAAGATCGCCGACGACCTGATCATGGCCGAGACGGGACTCAACGCCCATCCGGCGGGCACCTCGCCCCGGCCATCGGTCTGAGCCGCTTCACCCCGTGGCA
Source organism: uncultured Thermomicrobiales bacterium (assembly GCA_902806345.1). Classification (GTDB taxonomy): domain Bacteria; phylum Chloroflexota; class Chloroflexia; order Thermomicrobiales; family UBA6265; genus CADCWF01. The sequence continues at coordinate 15,027 of CADCWF010000008.1, read as the reverse complement.
TCGCCCTTGAGTGATTCCCGGGGCATCGTGCCCCGGCGTTCGCGTTCGCGACGGCGCTGCCGGGGGTTGCGACCGATGACGACGGTCCTCCTCGGCGTCGGGGAGCGGGGTTCGCTCGTGGTGGTGCGGCTCGCCGCCCGATCCGACATGCTCCTGGGCGGGCACCCCTCTCCGCACCCGGACGCGATCGCAGTTCGGGGGCTGCGGTTGCAGGTCTCCCCTGGGACGGCGAGCCTCGTCCCGCTACGGATAGCGACCGATCTGGACCGGGTCAGTGGAGCTCGTGCCGTGATCGTGCTGGTCATGGCGCGGGCCACCGCCGTGGCGCCGCCGCCGCTCGCGCCGCACCTGCCAGCGGCGGCGATCATCATCACCCACCAGATCGGGCTCGGCAACCGGGAGCGTCCCACCTCGGCCTGCCCGACCACCCCCCGGCCCAGTGGCCGCGGGGACCATGACCGACGGCGCCTTCCGCCCGGATGCCGTCACGGTCGTCCAAGGGGGACGTAGGGAAACCCTGCTCGGGTTGCCGCTCGGCGCGCCCGATGCATGACTCGATGTCCTTGCGATATCCCTGACGCTAGCGGGTCTCCCCGCCTCGGTCGTCGACGACATCGAGCCCTGGCTCTGGCGAAAGCTCGCGACCAACACCGCCATCAACGGGCTGATCGCCCTCGCCGGGGTCGAGAACGGCGGCGTCACGGACGTTCCGAATCTGGATCTAGTGGCGAGGGCGGTGGCGGAAGAGGCGCCGCCGTTGCCGCCGTTCACGGCGTTTCCATGCCAGACGCGGCCGATGCGGTAATCGCGGTCGCCCGCGCCGTCGGCCGCAATCGGCCGGCGTTGCTCCGCGACCTCAACCGCCGCGAACGGACCGAGGTCGACGCTTTCGACGGTGCCGTGGCCGATCGGGTGCGGGCGGGCGGCATGGAGGTCTCGCTTTGCGCGACACTGGTGGCGTGATCCGAGCACGGGAACCGTCCGCTCCGGGCGGAGAAGGAAACGGTCGATGACCGTGGCGGTGGGCCAGCGGCCAACGCGGAAGCTGACCGCCTCGGCGGTGGGGACGTGCATGGGCGCCGCCCCTCTGGGCATCGGCGCACTCTACGAGTTCCCGATGGTCCATCTCGCCGTAGAAGCCGCGGTCGACGTCATCCTCGTCGGTGACTCCCTCGGGATGGTCGTCCTCGGTCACAACTCGATGGTACCGGTCGCCCTCGACGCCACCCGCCGTCACACCCGGGCCGTCGTCCGTCGCGCCCCGAAGATCCACGTGATCGCCGACATGCCCTTCCTCACCAACCACGTCGACGACGGCGGGACGAGCGAAGGCGCTGGGCGACTGATCCAGGATGGAGGGGCCGAACCCGTCAAGCTCCAGGGGAGGCAGACCGTCGTCCGCCGCATACTCGCGTCAATTAATGCCGCCATCCCCGTTTGCGTCCACGGCAGCGTGACGCCCCAGAGCGCCGGCGCCTTCGGCGGGTTGAGGGTCGAGGGCGCCGCCGCTGGGGGAGCCCGTCACGTCTCGGAGGATGCCGAGGCGGTGGCGGAAGCCGAAGCCGACGCCCTCATCTTGGAAGCGATCACGGCCGAGCCTGCGGTGCCCGTCAGCGAGCGGGTGCCCGTGCCGACGATCGGGATCGGCGCCGGTGCCAACCGCGACGGCCAGGAGCTCCTCACCGACGACTTGGTACGGATCGAGGAGCGATTCCCTCCCCGATTCGTCAAGCGCTCCGTCGATCTCGCTGGCGTCATGCGTGGAGCCTACGCCTACGCCGAGGGGGTGCGGCAGCGCGCTCCCGGCGCCGGAGCATATCTACCCAGACGATCCCAAGGGGGTCCGGGCAGTTGTCGGGACGCCAAGCGAATGGGCCAGGGAGCGCCGCCTGCCATCACAGCGGTTGCCGCGCAGCGGGAGGCGCTGGACGGCCAGGTGCTGGGACTGGTCCCGTCGATGGGCGCGATTCACGAGGGGCACGCCTCCTTGACCTCCGGCTCGGCCTCGGAGAATTCGGCGACGGTCGTCACCGTCTTCGTCAACCCGGCCCAGTTCGCCGATCCGGACGCCTTTGCCCGCTATCCCAAGTCGCTCGAACTCCACACGACTGGTACCAGCATCCACGGCGCAACCAGTTTCTTTTCTCCTGCCGTAGAGAAGATGGATCCCACCGAGCTGATCGCGGTCGCCCGCTCGCCCGTCGCCGCTGAGGTCGACGGGATGCGCCTGATCGACAACTTTGAGCTGGTGTCGGGGGTGGCCGGATGGGCCTCCTGATCGACATCGGCGTCGCCAAGACGAACAAGTACGCCAGCCGGGAGAGCGGCGACACCGCTGAGGTGGTCGAGCGGCCGACGGGAGGCTTCTCGGTCGTCCTCTCGGACGGCCAGGGCAGCGGTCGGGCAGCCAAGAGCCTCAGTCAAACCGTCTGTGCCCGGGCCGTCGCCATGCTCAAGGACGGGGTCCGCGACGGCGCGGTCGCGAGAGGCGTCCAGGACGCCCTTTTTGCCTCCCGGCACGGTCAGGTCTCGGCGACCCTCGAGATCGTCTCGGTCGACCTCCGGACGCAGGAGTTGATCGTTTCGCGCTTTGCGGAGCAACCGCTGCTGCTCTCGCACGGCGACGAGCACGATCTCGTGGGGATCGGCGGCAACCCGGCCGGACGTTACGCCCTCGCCCGTCCGTTCGTCATTCGACGGCCCCTGGACGCGGGGCTCCGTGTCGTCGTCGTCTCGGACGGTATCGCCGAGTCCGGCCGTCGGTGCGCCGGGCACAACTTCGACCTCCTCCCCTGGGCGGCAGCGGTGCCGCCTGAGTCGTCGGCGCAGGAGACCGCCGACAACCTCTTGGCCGCGGCGCTCGCCCACGACGCCGAGAAGCCTTACGACGACATGACAGCCGTGGTGGTCCGGATCGACCGCCACGATGGAGGGAGCAACCTGGTCCGCCGGCTCTCGCTGCGGGTCCCCGTCTCGTGAACCCAAGGCACCGCCGGAGGGAGGCACCGGAACCGCCGACGCTGCCGAACGGGCCACGGGTCGTGGTAATCGGGCCCTGCGCTTCGGGCAAGAGCACGCTCGTCGCAGGGTTGCGCCGCCTCGGGTTCGCGGCGGCGGCGTGCGGCCAGGAGCACTCGGAGATTCCGACCCTCTGGCGCCACACCGACCCGGACATCGTCGTGGCGCTTGAGGTCGATCTGGACACCATCCGAGAGCGACGGGACGCGTCCGAATGGCCCGACTGGCTCTATGCCGCGCAGCGCCGGCGTCTCCGCCAGGCCGAAGCGGCAGCAACCCTCCACGTCGACACGACGCGGTTCGACGCCGCCGCGGTGCTTGAACTGGTCGCTTCGTACCTCGGCGAGGAGATATCCACCGAGGCCGAGGATTGGACCGGACCCGCCGATCCGGGGCTCACCGGAAGGCCCGCCGGACGAGTGATACCGCAGAAGTCCGACGTACCAACGGTCCCTGGCGGAGGTGAGGACGCCGATCGCTGACGCCTCCTCGTTCATAACCGGGACGCTCCCTCGGGGAGGAAGCAGCCGGGCCTGGGGCCGGCTTGGGCCATCCGCCGGCACCGCCCGGCGCGGCATCGCCCACCTCGGCTGTCGCGCCGCCGGCGCGCGCGGGTGCAGCGGGGCCGGACGTTCGGCTAGTTCGCGGTGAAGTGCGCACCTGGATGGGCGACGGTTGCCCCGCCGACACCCGTCGTCACCAGGAGGTCTCGCTCCCGTCGCAGGATCGTCGCCAAATCGACGAGGCGATCCCGGTCGGAGGTCGCCTCCAGCAAACGCTGCCGCTCCCAGGTGTCGAGAGGGAGGCGGGCACACAGGGCATAGGCGAGGTCGTTCGGCCCCGTCGGCAGATCCTCCCGCGGAAGGTCCGTCGACGTGGCGAGTTCGAACGCGTCCAGGAACCGCTCGAAGAGGCGTGTGACCTCCGACAACAACCCGGCCAGTTCGTCCGACTCCGGCGATGCCCCGGCCGGCTCCCCAAGCCACTCGACCTCCGCGACGAGGTAGCTGGCGCCCCAGTCCTCGGCAAGCACCCGGAACCGGCCGCCGCCGCGGACGACGAGGTCGTACCGGCCGTCCGGATAGCGCCCGGCCGCGACGAGAGTCGCGGCGGTGCCGACCCGGTAGATCTCCGGCGTGTCGGCGACCTCCCGCCCCTGTCGCGTCAACACCACACCGAAGATGGGGTCGCTCTCCTGGCGGTCGCGCATCAATGCCCGGTAGCGCTCCTCGAAGACGTGGAGCGGCAGCAGCATGCCCGGGAACAGGACGGTCCCGAGCGGGAAGAGCGGGAGCGGTTCGGCCACGGTCGCCTCCTGATCGTCGTCCGGGCAGCGCGATCACGGTCCGCCCTCCTGCAACCGGGGCCGACCCGTCATCGGCCGCACGGTCGCCGCCCGGCGCCGTTTCGTCAACCACGTCCGCCACCAACCCGGACCTCTCGGTGCCTGCCGGGTTTGCCACCGCCGGTTCCGCGCCCTATCATCGGCCGCATGGTGCCCCCGCCTTGCCACCTGCCCGTGGCGCTCGTCCTTGCCCTGCTCGTCCTCACTTCGTCGCTGGCCGGCGTCGCCGCGGCTGTTGCCACCCCAGTGGCCGGCCGGGTCGTGATCGAGGCCACGCCCGAGGTATCCCGTGCCACCCCGTCCGGTGAGCAGGTTCTGCGGATTACCGGGCCGGTCGAGCCGATCGCGACCATCGACCCGGCGCTGGCGCGGGACGTGACCGCGTCCTTCTTCTCCCGCCTGCTCTTCCGCGGCCTGACCCGGCTCGACGACTCCCTGGCGCCGGTGCCGGAGCTCGCGGAGCGAATCGAGATCTCGGCCGACGGCCTCGTCTACCGGTTCGTCCTGCGCGAAGGGGTGGCCTACCACGATGGCCGCCCCATCGTCGCGTCCGATGTCGTCGCCTCGCTCACCCGTTCCCTCTCGCCTGCCACGGCCGGGGGCGACGTGGAGCGGATCGGTGGGCCGACCTACCTCTCCGACATTGACGGCGCCACCGCGATCACCGCCGGTGAGAGCGACACCCTCCGCGGCGCCCGTGTCGTCGACGACCGGACGCTCGAGTTGCGCCTCGCCGCGCCGCGGGCCACCTTCCTGATGAAGCTTGCCTCGCCGGCGGCGGCCGTCGTCGACCCCATCCAAGTCGCCTCTGGACCCGACTGGTGGCAAACGGCCAACGGCAGCGGCCCCTTCCGCGTCGACGCCTTCGTCCCGGAAGAGCGGCTCGACCTCGTCGCGTTCGACGACTACGCGGCCGGACCGCCGACGCTGCGGGGGATCGAGATGCGGCTCGGTCCGACCGCCGCCAACGCGTTCAACCTCTACCAGGCGGGCGAAATCGACGTCACCGCCGTCCCGCTCTCCTCGATCGACGCAGTCCTTGACCCCCTGGCGGGCACGGCCGACGACCTGTCGGTCGTGCCGATGCTTTCAACCAGCTACATTGCCCTCCGCACGGACGAACCGCCCCTGGACGATCCGGCGGTCCGCCGCGCCCTGACCCTCGCCTTCCCCAGAGGCCAGTTGGCCGAGGCCGGCTTCGCCGGCCACAAGCTGCCGGCGGACGGTTTGTTGCCCCCCGGGCTTCTACATCGCGACTGGCCGACCGCCCTCCCTGCCTACGACCCGAAGGCCGCGAAGGCCGTCCTGGCCGAGTCGCGATACCCGGTGGGCACCGAGATGCCGCCAATCCAAATCTACGGGCTCGGCGCGTTCGGTGCCGAAACTCTGCGCGATACCGCCGGCGAAACCCTTGGCATCGAGATCGACGTCGTCGAGCTTGAATGGCCGGACTTCTACCTTCGGCTCGCCCGCCGCGAGCTGCCCGCCTACGAGCTCCTCTGGGTGGCGGACTACCCGGACCCGGAGAGTTTTCTGTGGTCACTCTTCGCTTCGGAGAGCCCCGACAACTTCACCGGCTACGCGAACCCCGCGTTCGACGCGTTGCTCACCGAGGCCGCCGCCACGCTGGAACCTGAAGCGCGGGCCGACCTCTATGACCGGGCGCACCGCCTCCTAATCGACGACGGAGTGGTCCTGCCGCTGCTTCACGACATCCGGTACACGTTGAGCCGGCCGGAGGTGAAGGGGTTGGTGGTGACCCAGCTCGGGATCCTCGATTTCGACGGCGTCTGGATCGAGCGATGATCGGCGAACGGCTCCACCTGCGCGGCGTCGCCGCGCCGCCGGTCGTCTTGCCTTTGAGGCCGGAAGACGTGCCCCGGCTGCGGCTGGACCGGCCGAGCGGCGAGATCGCCGTGATCGAGCAGGTCGCTGCCTACCCCGGGCGGTCGGTCTGGTCGCCGGCTACCCTCGAGTACGTCGTCCTCGCCCCGTGGCGGCACCGCCCGGAGATCGCCCACCTCGCCGAGATCTCGGCCGGCCGCCACGCCGCCGCCCTCGTCGCCGAGGCGATTGAGCGGTGCCGGGCCGCCGGCGATGCTCTCGTGCTGCTGATCGAGATGGACGAGCGGCGTTCGGCGGGCTTTCACGCCCGTGCCGGGCTGGCGCCCATCGAGCAGATCGTCACCTACGAGTTCGAGATCAGGAAGGTTCCGGCACCGAGCCCGTCTCGCCTCCGCTTCGAGCGAGCCGACCCGGCGCGGCGTGACCACCTCGAGGCCCTCCTGCGGCTCGACCACGCCGCCTTCCCGTGGCTCTGGTGGAACTCGGCCGCCGAGTTCTCGGCCTACGCCCGGCTGCTCGGCGTCCGTCTCTTCCTCGGCTTCGACGGTGGTGCGCCGGTCGCCTACGTCGGCGTCACGTCCTTCGCCGGCTGGGGGCACCTGGATCGGATCGCGGTCGACCCGGAGCGCCAGGGGGACGGACTTGGCCGGGAGGCGCTCTCCCAGGCCGTCCAGACTCTGGCCGGGCTCGGCGCCCGGCGGGTCGGCCTCAGCACCCAGGACGAAAACGGGCGCAGCCGCCGCCTCTACGAAGCCTTCGGCTTCCGCAGGGTGCCGAACAACGATTACGCCCTCTTCGCCGCGCCGCTGCGCGCGCCGGCCCCAGTGCCGGCACCGGCGATCGATCGCTAGGTTCGGCGCCAAACAAGGCGGGCGTGCCCAAGCGGGACGCCCTGGAGGAATGGATGGGGAGCAGCTTCGGGCGCATCTTCCGGTTGACGACCTGGGGCGAATCCCACGGCCCGGCGCTCGGCGTGGTCGTCGAGGGCTGTCCGGCCGGAGTGGAGCTGGCGGTCGAGGACATCCAGCACCAGCTCGACCGCCGGCGGGTCGGCCAAAGCAAGGTCACCACGCCTCGCGGCGAAACGGACAGGGCGCAGGTCCTTTCCGGCGTCTTCGAGGGGTTCACCACCGGCGCCCCGATCTCGCTGATCACCTTCAACGCCGACGCCGATTCCTCCAAGTACGAGCCACTGCGTGACGTCTTCCGGCCCGGCCACGCCGACTTCACCTACTGGGCCAAGTACGGCCACCGCGACCACCGCGGCGGCGGCCGCTCCTCCGCCCGCGAAACCTGGGGGCGGGTGGCGGCGGGTGCCATCGCCCGCAAGATCCTGGCTTCGGTGGGCTGCGAGGTCTACGGGTTCGCCCGCGAGATCGGCGGCATCGCGATGGAGTCGTTCGACCGGGAAGCGATCGAGCACAACATCGTCCGCTGCCCAGACCCGGTCGCGGCGGAGCGGATGGTTCAGGCGATCCTGGCCGCCAAGGAGGAGCAGGACAGCCTGGGCGGCGTCGTCGAGGTGCGCGCCACAGGCGTTCCGCCCGGACTGGGCGAGCCGACCTTCGACAAGCTCGACGCCCTGATCGGCCAGGCGATGCTCTCCATCCCGGCAACCAAGGGGGTCGAGATCGGCGACGGCTTCGCCTCGTCCCGAGTCCGCGGCTCCGAGAACAACGACTGGTTCACGGCCGAGAACGGCAGGGTCCGGACGGCCAGCAACCGGGCCGGCGGCACCCTCGGCGGCATCTCCTCCGGCGAGGAGATCGTGGTCCGGGTGGCGGTCAAGCCGACCTCCTCCGTCGCGCGCGCGCAGGAGACCGTAGACACCTCGCTCCAGCCGCGGACGATCACCGTCGAGGGCCGGCACGACCCGTCGGTGGTGCCGCGGGCGGTGCCGGTGGCCGAGGCGATGCTGGCCATCGTCCTGGCCGACCTCCTGCTGCTGAACCGGGCGGCGCGGATCTAGGGGTATCTCTCGCCGGGAACGTTACCGCCGACTCGGTGTCGCCTCCGCCAGGACGACGAGCCGGTCCGAGGAGTCGTCGAACGGCTCCAGTTCGTAGCCCCCGTAGAGCGCCCACTCTGCGTAGCCGGTCAATTCGAGCAGCAGCTCCATTTCCGACGGGTGGAGGTAGCGCAGGGGGTAGGAGGTCCGGACCCGGCGAAGGCCGCCATCGGGCGCGAGGAGGTCGTACCAGAGGTCGGTCTCGATCCGCTGCTCGGTGGCGTGATGGCGGCGGCTCGAGAACTTATCGACTTGGCTGCCGTCCGGCAGATTCCAGCTCCCCTCGGCGACGACCGTCCCGTCGAAGGCCCGAAGCGCCTCCGGCGTCGGGTTGAAGACATCGAGGACGAGTTGGCCGCGGGGATCGAGTGCCCGCCGAGCCGAGGCGAGCGCCGCCCGCTGTCCGGCGGCGGTAACGACATGCAGCAGCCCGTTGAGCGGGGCGAGGACGAGCCCGAACGGCCCCCCCGCTGTCGCATCGGCCTCCTCCATCGCGCCCTCGATCAGGGTCACCCGCTCCGCTACCCCGGCGCTCGCCGCCGCCTCCGCGGCCCGGGTCAACATCGCCAGCGAACGGTCGAGTCCCGTCACCCGGAACCCGAGTTCGGCCAGCGGCACCAGCACCCGGCCGCTGCCGCAACCCAGTTCGAGGATCGGGTCGCCGACTGCCTCGGCGACGTTCCGGTAGAGGTCCAGGTCCGCCTCGAACGGGGCGTGTTCGAGATCGTAAAGCGCCGCGATCTCGGCATAGGCGTCGGGTGCCTTCTCGCCCATCAGCCGCCACCCGAGCGGGAGCAGGTTTGAGCCACCCTTCCGAACGAGCGCTCCCGAATCACCCGCAATATCCGTCGACGCAGAACCCGTCGCCGCAGCAGTCGGTGTGCTTCAGGCACCAGCCGCCGGCCGGCAGGCAACAATGGAGGGGACCGTCGGCGTAGGTTCCGTTGTCGGCGCACAGCAGCGGCCAGCCGCACTGCTCGTCGCTCCAGCAGGGCACACCGCCGTAGATGGCGACCGGGGCCGAGCCACAGACGCCGTCGCGGCAGACGAAGTCGTGGCAGCAGTGAGTATCGTTGATGCAACCCGCGCCATCGAAGCCGCAGCAGGCCGGGCTGATCGCCATCCCGTTCTCGCGACAGTAGTAGCTCGACGACTGGGAGGGCGAACACTCGGAGTCGGCACGGCACGACTCACCCGGTGAGACGAAGCGCCGGCACGCCCCGTTGACGCAATACAAGTCGGCGCAGCACCAGAGATCCGAATCCGCACAGGACGAGCCCTCCTGGACGCACGCTTGCGCCGTCGCCCCGCGTCGTCTGCCGAAAAAGCCAGCCAACGCCGTGACCAAGGCGACCACGATCCCCCGTCGCGTCCCCGCAGCCGCCCAGGAGCGCGCCAACCCGTCAAACCTGGAACCGTCCACATCAAGCCCCCTGTCCCGAAATCGGTCCCTCTTGCACGATCGTCGACGCGAAGGTGCGGCGCGCGAGCGGATCCCTCCGGACACCGTGGAACCCGTGTCCCCTCGATGCCCGGACCAGTGGTCGTCCCTCGTCGGCGGCCGACTCCGCTCAACCCCGATTCCCGCCGGGCAAGCAACCACGAACCGAGGGAAGGACAGGGCGCGAACCTGCCTCCTTCCGCACTCTCGTCGGCAGGAGCTCAAATCACCCGCGACGGCAACAAGCGGACACTACGAGCAGACCCCGCCGATGCAGGCGTAACTGCCGCAGCAGTGACCGTCGTATTGGCACGAGCCGCCGGCAAAGTGGCAGCAGACGCGGCCGGCGTTGTCCCAGTTATTGAAGTCGCAGGCCAAGCCGGTCTGCCCGGGGCTGCAGTCGAAGTCGCTCGCGCACCCCTTGCCGGCTCCCGCCAGCGGAGCGAAAAAGCGGCACACCCCATTGAGGCAGGAGAACGCGCCGCAGCACTCTTCGTTGCGGGCGCAGCCCCCCCACTCGTAGGTGCAACAGTTGAGCGCGCCGTCGTAGTCGAACTGATTGTCGTCGCAGACGAAGCTGCTCCCATAGGCATCGGAGCACTGGCCGCTGTGGGAACAGCTCGCGCCCGGACCCCGCTGCGCCGATGTCGTCTGCCGCGTCGCGACTGGGGCGGCAAGACCCCCGAAGAGAGCGGCAAGGGCGCCGCGCCGGCTCCGCCGGCGTCCCACAAGACGGGACAGGCGATCGAAACACTCGTGTTCCATGCCACTCCCCGCGCCGCGAGTTGAACCGGACGTCAAGCGCCGGCCCTCTAGCAAATCCGGCCGGCGTTCGGGCGGCATCCTCCCGGGAGACACGGGAGCGGCCCGTCGTCCTATGGGGGCGACGGGCCGCTTTGGGTCGGCCCGCCTACGCCAGGGGTTGACAGGTTCCGCTCAGACAGAACAGGTCGGCGCAGCATCCGGCGTCGACGGCGCACGTCGCGCCGGCGTAGCCGCAACAGTTCGAACCGCCGTCGCCGGCGATGCCGTTGTCGGCGCAGACCGCGCCGCCGCAGCACTCCAGGTCGTCGGTGCAGGCGGAGGCCTCCTCGAGGCAGCAGACCACCGACCCACCGTCGGTCGCGTTGCTGCCGCAAACCGCGGGGCCGAGGGCCTGGCTGCACTGGGCGCTGGAGAGGCAGAACTCGCCGGGAGCGAGGTCGCCGCCCCCGGTCGCGCCGCAGAAGCCGTCGGTGCAACGGAACGCGCCGCAGCAGTCGACATCGGCGGCGCAGGGGCTGCCCTCCTCCAGGCAGCAGTTGAGCGGCCCGTCCTCGGAGATCCCGTTGTCGCCGCAGATCACCCGGCCACCGCTCACCGCGGCGCACTCGGCTGTCGCGGCGCAGACCCCACCAAGGGGCTGCCCGCCACCCGGGCTCGGCTCCTCGTCGCCGACGCAGAAACCGTCGACGCAGGCCAGGAGACCACAGCAGTCGGCCGGGCGGGTGCAGGCGCCCGCCTGGGTCCGGCAGCAGTTGAGCGGGCCGTCGTCGGCGATCCCGTTGTCGCCGCAGACCTGAGCGCCGCCGGACTGGCTGCACTGATCGGTTGCGATACACGTCTCGCCGGGACCGAGCAGCTCCTGCGCCCCGGTTCGCCGCAAACCGGCGGCCGCCGCAAGGAGGCCAGCCAGGCCCCCAACCACCCGCCGCCGGCTGCCGCTAGCAACGAAACCCCGCGTCCATGCGTCGAACCGACGATCGTCCACGCTCCGGCCCTACCCTTCTCGTGCCATCCCGATCACGCGACAACGGTCTTGCTCACCCCGCCGTCCCGACGCGTTCCCCAACGCGCGAACCCAAAGCATCGTTTCTGTACGTACAGCCGTCAACGATTGACGCGCCGCCGTTCGTCCCCCATCATCGCCTGGATGATGGCCAAAGCCAGGGCTTCTCCTGTTCCAACGGCGACCCGCGAGGCGCGCAAGACCGACCGCGTGGTGGCGACCAACCGCCGCGCGTTCCACGACTACTTCGTGCTCGAGACGATCGAGGCCGGGATCGCGCTGACCGGGACCGAGATCAAGTCGATCCGCGACGGCAAGGCGACTCTCTCCGAGGCCTACGCCCGGATCGAGGCCGGCGAGTTGTGGCTGATCGGAGCCCACATCTCGCCCTACACCCACGGCAACCGCGCCAACCACGACCCGGACCGTCCGCGCAAGCTGCTCGTCCACAAGCGGCAACTGGTGGAGCTGCGGGAGGCGATCGAGCAGAAGGGGATGACCCTGGTGCCGCTCCGCCTGACCCTGAAGCAGGGGCGGGCCAAGGTCGAGATCGGGGTCGTCCGCGGCAAGAAGCTCTACGACAAGCGCGACGCCGACGCCGACCGCGAGTCGCGCCGCGACATCGAGCGGGCGCTGCGCGGCCGCGAGTGACAGGGGATTGCGGCGTGCTCCTCCACATCGTGCTGATGAAGAAGCGGCCCACGGGCGGCGACGCCGAGGTGGACGCGCTGCGGGGGGCCATCCTCGGCCTGCGCGACCTCGTCCCGGGCATCGTTTCGATCGACTGGGGCTCGAACACCAGCCCGGAGGGGCTTGGTCACGGGTACGAACTCGGCTTCGTCGTCGCCTTCGAGGACGCCGCCGCGCGCGACGCCTACCTCCCCCACCCGGACCACCAGGCGGCGGTCCCGTTCGTCCAAGCGGTGGCGGAAACGGTCCTCGTCTACGATCTGGAGGTCGCCGCCTTCCCGGCTGGGACTTCGTAGAGGCCTCAGCGGATTGTGTCCGCCCGACGGCTGTTCCAACGTCCCACGAGCACCCCGGCCACCGCCGCCGCGACGATCATCGCGAGCGGCACGAACGCCTCGGTCGGCGGCGGGTCGGTCCGGACCTCGCGGGTGCCGTCGGAGAGCGCGACGCGCCCGATCGCGACCGCGATGTGGAGGGGGAAGTAGAGCGCCGGCGCCAGCAGCGCCCAGATGCCGGAGCGCTCGTTGGCGACGAGTGCGACGGCAGCGCCGGCGAGGAGGAACCCGACGACCGCTTCAGGGTAGGTGCCGGGACGGACCACGACGGCCATCGCGACGGCGCCTGCCAACCCCGTCAGCCCGATCGCGAGCCGGTTCCGTGGCCACCTCAAGGCGCCGAGCATCCAGCCGGCGGCCGCCACCCACATCAGGCCGCCCACCCCGTTCAGAACCCGGGCGACGGGACCACCCACGAGGATCGCGAGGGCGATGACGACGCCGGCCAGGAGCAGGAGCACCGGCGGCGTCAGCATCCCACCGAGCAAGCCGGGGGCGGGCGCGGTGCGCTGGCGTTGGACGGCAGCCATCGGGGGTCCCTCCTCGGTCGAACCGTAGCCCCGCCGGATGGGGGGCGTCAACTGCCCTGCACGGCAGCGCTGCTATACTCTGGGTCGGCATTTGGCGCCAAAACGCCCTCGTAGCTCAATGGATAGAGCGTCTGGCTTCGAACCAGAAGGTTGGGGGTTCGATCCCCTCCGAGGGTACCACCGAGTACTGACTCAAGTAGGCCGAAACCGAGCGGGCCGGGGCGATCTGCCCCGGCAAGTTTTCGTGCCCGTACCCCGATGCAAACCCCGATGGCCCCGGGGTAGTCATGAGGAGCACTCCGACAACGGAGCCCTCCGGGCATCCGGAACCGTCGAATCGACCGCTCGTTCGATCACTCTGAGGTCGTCGCCCTGCTCCCAACGTGACGAATCGAGTACGACAGACCGATACCGCTACTCGTATCCCAGAAAGTGGCCGCTCATATGACGAGCTTCTACGACGCTGGTGTTCGGTAGCATCGGGGCCGCGGTGTAGCCGCCGAAAACAGCACAATCTCCGGCGGAAGCATCGCAATGGGGGGGCGGCTTGACAGGAAGAAGCCGGAGACGGTCGGCGGTACCTCCGACCAGTGCTGCCGAACCAAGCGCAAGCTCTGTATGATCGCCGGGCAGGCATCCCGGCGTCCCCTTGGAGGCGAGTCTGCCGTGCCCTCGCCCCCGCCTCGCCGTCCCCGCCCCGAGCCGACCAGCGTACCCGAGGTGCGGGAGCGCGAGTCCGGCCGGGGGACGCTGCCGGTGCCACTGACCCCGCTCGTCGGGCGGGAGCGCGAGGTCGCCGCGGTTCGCGCCCTGCTGATGCACCCGGACGTCCGCCTGGTGACGCTGACCGGCCCCGGCGGCGTCGGCAAGACCCGCCTCGCGCTTCGGGTTGCCGCCGATCTGGGCGGTGCGTTCGCCGGCGTGGCCTTCGCGCCGCTGGCCTCGATCCGCGACCCCGGGCTGGTCCTGCCGACCGTCGCCCAAGCCCTCGGGGTGCGCGTGGCGGCCGACCGTCCCGTGGCCGAGGCATTGGTCGACGCGCTGGCCGAGTGCCGCCTGCTGCTGGTCCTCGACAACCTCGAGCAGGTTCCCGCCGCCCCCCAGGTCGCCGAACTGCTCGCCGCCTGTCCCGGGGTGACGGTGCTGGCGACCAGCCGGGAGGTCCTGCGCGTCTCCGGCGAGCGCGACTTCCCGGTGCCGCCGTTGGCGCTCCCCGACGGCAGTTCGACGGAGGCAGCAGCGGCCGTTGCCTCCTCCGAGGCGGTCCGGCTGTTCGCCGCCCGGGCGCAGGCGGTCAAGCCGGGGTTCGCCTTGGACGAGGCCAACGCGCCCGTCGTTGCCGCGATCTGCCGGCGCCTGGACGGGCTGCCGCTGGCGATCGAGCTGGCCGCGGCGCGTCTGCGCCACCTGCCGCCGGAGGCGCTGCTGGTCCGCCTCGATCGGCGCCTGCCGCTGCTGACCGGCGGGCCGCGGGACCTGCCGGAGCGGCACCAGACGCTCCGCGCTGCGATTGCCTGGAGCTACGGGCTACTCGACGAGGCGGAGCAGGGTCTGTTCCGCCGCCTGGCGGTCTTCGCCGGTGGATTCGCCCCGGAAGCGGCGGCGGCGGTCTCCGGCGCGACCGACGAGGTCGGGCTGCTCGACGGGATCGGCTCGCTGGTCGACAAGAGCCTTGTGCACCTGGAGGAGGGACCCGGGGGCGAGCCGCGCTACCGCATGCTCGAGACGATCCTCGAGTTCGGCCTGGAGCGGCTGGAGGCAGCGGGCGAAGCGGAACCGGCGCGGCGGGCGCACGCCGCCTGCTTCCTGGCCGTCGGCGAGCGCGCCTCGTCGGGCGTCCTCAGGACCGGCGAGCAGTCCGCCTGGCTAGGCCGCCTGGACCGCGACCACGACAACCTGCGGGCGGCGCTCGCGTGGTTCCTGGGGGACGGCGACGCGGCAGCCGCCCTGCGTCTCGTCGGCGCCCTGACCTTCTTCTGGTACTACCGCGGCCACCTCGCCGAGGGGCGCCGCGCCCTGGAGCGCGCCCTCGCCTTGCCCGCCGGCG
>CADCWF010000007.1 GCA_902806345.1 uncultured Thermomicrobiales bacterium | reverse complement strand
AGGATGTGGCCGTCTGGGCCTACCGTCAGGCGCGCTACACCCGTCTGCTCGAAGCCGACGACGAACGCGCGGTCGAGGGCGACTGGGAGGCCGACCCGACGCCGTATTCGGGGTGGGCGTAGGAGGGGAGGGCAGGGGGCGATGCTATACTCGACGGCGGTTCCGCGCCAACGGTTCGGGCGCTCAGGCGCCGGGGGGCACCGCCGGTGAACGTCTCCGAGGGGTTGCAGCGCATCCGCGAGCGGTTGCTCGACAACGGGGCGCGCAGGGAGACGGTTGCGCTGGTCGACGCGATCGCCAAGCGGGCCGCCCTGCCGGCCGCCCAGCAGGCTTCGGCGCAGTCGCTCCTCCAGCTTGCTCGGATGCTCCAGCGGTCGCCCGTCGCCACCAACAACATCGACGTCTACAACGATCTGCTGCGCCTGGAAGAAGACCTCGAGGCGGCTGGTGCCGCCTACCGAGAGCGGATGGCGGCCGAGGAGCGGATCGCCGACGCGGCGGCGCGCGAGGCGAGCGATCCGAAGAGCCGCCAGTACTACAAGCAGCAGAAGGAAAAGAAGCGCGGCGCCTAGCGTTCGCGCCGCACAGTCCAGGCCGAAGATGCCGGCCGATCGTCCCCGCGTCGACTGGGCGCGGCGGTTCGATCAGTCGCCAAGAAGGAGCCCCGCTGATGGTTGCCGCCCCGGAGCGCGTCGGTCTCGACCCCGCCGAGTTGATGCCGCGGGCGATCGGCCGCTACACGCCGCTCGTCGTCGACCGCGGCCGCGGACTCTATGTCTGGGACACCAAGGGCGACCGCTACGCCGACTTCACGTCGGGCATCGGCGTCGTCAACACCGGCCACTGCCACCCCCGAGTGGTCGAGGCGATCCAGGAGCAGGCGGGCAAGATCATCCATGCCCAGGCGAACATCCTCGCCAACGAGCCGATGCTCAACGCCGCGGTAGCGCTGACCGAGACCCTGCCGCCCAGCCTCAACCAGGTGTTCTGGACCAACTCGGGGGCGGAGGCGACCGAGGGGGCCCTCAAGCTGGCCAAGATCGCGACCGGACGGCCGGCGGTCGTCGCCTTCCGGGGCGCCTTCCACGGACGCACCCACGCCGCGATGGGTGTCACCAGCAGCCGGGTCAAGGTCCGGGGTCACTACGAACCGCTGCTGCCGAGCGTCTACTTCGCTCCATACCCGTACCTGTTCCGCTCCCCTTACAAGGGCAGCCCGGAGGAGCAGGACCTCCGCTACTTCGCCGAGCTGGAAGAGCTGTTCGACCAGCTCGTCATGCCCGACGACGTCGCGGCGATGCTGATCGAGACCGTCGCCGGTGAGGGCGGCTACATGGTGCCCACGGCGCGCTGGCTGCGGCTCGTGCGGGAGCTGTGCGACAGGCACGGCATCCTGTTGATCCTGGACGAGGTCCAGACCGGGATGGGCCGCACCGGCAAGATGTGGGCGTTCGAGCATTTCGGCATCGTGCCCGACATCATGACGGCCGCCAAGGGGATCGCCTCCGGGATGCCGGTCGCGGCCGTGGTCTCCGACAAGGCCCTCATGGACAAGTGGATGCCGGGATCCCACGGCGGCACCTACGGGGGCAACGCGGTCGGCACCGCCGCCGCCCTGGCCACGCTTGAGGTGATGCGGGACGAGGACCTGCCGGGCAACGCCGCGCGGATGGGCGAGATCCTGCTGGCCGGTCTCAAGGAGATCCAGGCTGACCACCCGGTGATCGGGGATGTCCGCGGTCTCGGCCTGATGGTGGCGACGGAGTTCGTCCACCCGGACGGTTCGCCGAACCCCGAGGCGGTCAAGGCCGTGCTGGCCAAGGCGATGGCGGAGAAGGTCATCCTCATCACCTGCGGCACCTACGACCAGGCGATCCGGGTCATCCCGCCGCTGATCGTGACCGAGGAAGAGATCCGCGACTTCCTGGCGGTGTACCGACGGGCCGTCGCCGCCCTATAGCGACAGCTCGTCGTCGTTCACGGAGATCGGGCCGCCTCCGGACGGTCGGGGTCGGGGCGCCGCGCGCCGGATTGTCGGCGTGGAGCGCCGACTCGGCGTCGCCTCGGGACATCCTCAACGAGCGTGGGCGGTCGGCCCAACGGCTTCGCGGCCAGCCGACGATTCTTCGCGGGACCGGCTCACTGCCCGTGCCGACTTTTGGGGTGAGGGCGGCACGCGGCGCCTCCCCAGCGTCGGGTTGGTTATCATAAGACGAGAACATTCCGTGACACCCCGAACGGTTCGGGACCACGGACCGATTGAGGACACCGCAGCGATGAGCACGACGACCGCAACGTTGGGAGATATCGAGCGGCGCTACGACGAGCTCGAACGGTTGCTCTCCGACCCGGAAGTGGCGACCGACCCGGCCCGCCTCCAGGAGTACGGGCGCGAGCGGGCCGAGATGGACGAGGTGGTCGGCGCCTTCCGCGAGCTGCGCGAGGTCGAGCGGGCGATCGACGAGACGCAGGAAATGGCGGCCGACCCCGAGATGGCGGACCTCGTGCAGGACGAACTGCGCGACCTCAGATCCCGCCACGATGCCCTCTCAGCCCAGGTTAAGACACTGCTGGTGCCGAAGGACCCGAACGACCAGAAGAACGTGATCGTCGAGATCCGCGCCGGCACCGGGGGGGACGAGGCGGCGCTCTTCGCGGCCGACCTCTTCCGCATGTACACCCGCTACGCCGAGCGCAACCGCTGGAAGGTGGAGTTGCTCTCGGCGACGGAGACGGACGGCGGCGGCGTCCGGGAGATCATCTTCGAGGTCCGCGGCAAGGGCGCCTACAGCCACCTCCGCTACGAGTCCGGGGTCCACCGCGTCCAGCGGGTGCCGGCGACGGAGCGGCAGGGGCGGATCCACACCAGCACCGCGAGCGTGGCGGTGCTGCCGGAAGCCGAAGAGGTCGACATCCAGATCGCCGAGAACGAACTGAAGATCGACGTCTACCGGTCGTCGGGCAACGGCGGCCAGAGCGTCAACACGACCGACTCGGCGGTGCGGATCACCCACCTCCCGACGGGGCTCGTCGTCACTTGCCAGGACGAGAAGAGCCAACTCAAGAACAAGACCAAGGCGATGACCGTGCTCCGCTCTCGGCTCTACGACGCGGAGCAGCAGAAGCTGGCGCAGGAGAGGGGCGACGCCCGGCGCTCCCAGATCGGTTCCGGCGAGCGGTCGGAGAAGATCCGGACCTACAACTTCCCGCAGGACCGGATCAGCGACCACCGGATCAATCTGAACCTGAGCAACATCCCGAGCGTCCTCGACGGCCAGATCGACCCCTTCGTGACGGAGCTTCGGGCGGCAGACGAACTCGATCGTCTGCGCGAGGCCGGTCTCGAGGAGCACGCCCCAGCGGCGGACTAGGGAGCGCCGTGCGCCAAGACACGGCTGCTTGACGAACAGGCGTCGGTGTCGGAGCGGGTTCCGAGTCGAGATCGCTGTTTGCCGGTTCGCTGGGAGACCCTGCCCGACGGCTGGGGCACCGGATATTGGTTGTCGGTGTACAACTCGCCGAAGGACGCCGGGTTGCCCTGCCGGAATGGGCCGGGGGAGGGGTGGAGGGGTTGGCGACGGATCCAGGTCAGAAACACATCCACGTCATCAACGACACGCAAGCTATCCTCGACCTGCTCCGCCTCCTGCTGGAAGAGGAGGGATACCGGGTCACGACCGACACGTTCAACGCGCTGTCACTGGACGCGAAGAAAGACGAGATCGCGGAGATGGCTCCGGATCTTGTCGTGCTCGACTTCATCATCGGCGGCGAGGGGCTTGGCTGGCAGCTCCTCCAGCTCCTGAAAATGGATCGCTCGACACGCAATGTTCCCGTCGTCATCTGCACGGGCGCCGTGAAGCAGGTCGAGGAACTCCAGTCTCACCTCGCAGAGATGGGAGTCGGGGCGGTACTCAAACCGTTCGACATCGATCGATTGCTCGCCGAGATCGCCAATGCGCTGGACCGCGATGCGAGCGGTCAGAGGCCGGCGACGCTCGAAGAGAACCACGCGGAGCCGAGGTTGCCGTTGGATTATTCATGCACCGGCGAGCAAGGGGAGCAGGAGAAACCGGATCGAGGACGGTCTTCCGTCTGATCCGGTTTCGTCGTCGGTGGGCACGGCGCCCTCAACCCAGCCGGCGTCGCCGTCCGGCAACGCAAGCCGGTACCACAGCCCGTATCCCTCGGCGCTGGTCGGGGTGCTGGCTACCGGACCGGTGTCGATGTCGAGCAGGGGATACCGTTCGCCGGAAACCAACGGAAGCCGAACCCCGGTTCCTTCGCCAGCCCCGGCGCGGGGTGACACGGATACCTCGACCTCGACACCGGACGCAACGACGACTTCCGCCGGCACCCGCGGTTCCATGCCTGTCGCAGCGGGCGTGTTGATCGCGTGGGTGGGGTTCCGCCAGCCGAGGGCCGAGGGGTGCTCGGGGGCGTCGATCGGCCAGTAGCCGGGGCCGGGGGGACACTGAAAACCGCAGCCGACGCCGTACCGTGGCGCCTCCCCGTTGACCTCGGGGATCGTCAGGAAGGTCCGGATCTCGAAGTGGAGGTGGCTCGGCGCCCGTCCATCGGTACGGGAGAGGACCGTCCCCACGCGCGCTCCTCGCGCCACCCGCTGTCCGGTCTCGACGGGGAGGTCGTAGGCGAGGTGGCCGTACATCGAGAAGAGGTCCGGCGCGTGGCGGACGATGACGACCGGTCCCGGGTAGTCGGAGCCGGCGAAGACCACCTCGCCATCGGCGATTGCGAAAACGGCGGCGCCGGCCGTGTCGCCCTCGATGGCGTACCAGTCTTCGCCGGTGTGGAGCCAGCCGGGGTTGTACCAGGTGTTCTCGGTCGCGTAGCCGTGACGGATGACGAATCCGTCCCCGAGGACTCGGCCAGGCAAGCCGATCGGGTACGAGAACGCCGGGACCGACACTTGGGCGACAACCCGCCTTCGGGGGATTGCCGCCGCAGCCGCGACGACCGCGGCGAGGAGCGAGCGGCGGGTCAGCACGGGCTAGTCCTCCTGGGCCGGCCGACGGCCGGCGGCAACCCCTCGTCCATTGGCATCCGGTGATCCCGAAGGGCGAGGACCGATCTGCTCTCGGCCGACGGGACCAGGACTCCGCTGTGATACCTTTTCCGAAACCGTGCCGTCGAGGGCCAGTCCCGGGGAGGTCTCGTTCGATGGTCGACACCGCCGTTTCGCCGCGTCCGCGACGGGTAGCCGTCTCGCCCGTCACCGCGGCTGAAGTCGCAGCCACCCGGCAACCCACCGAGCGAGCCCACCTCCTGCCGCCACGCGTCTTCCACGACCCCGCCGTCCTCGCCTACGAGCAGGAGGCGTGGTTCGCCGGCGGCTGGGTGAGCGTGGGTCGGGAAGAGGACGCCCTGGTACCCGGCCAGTACTTCCTGACGAGCGTGAACGGCGAGAGCTTGATCGTCGTCCGCGGCACCGACGGGGTGCTGCGAGCGTTCTACAACGTCTGCCGGCACCGGGGGGCGACGCTGGTCGAGGAGGAATGCGGCACCGGGCCGCGCTTCCAGTGCCCGTACCACGCCTGGATCTACGACCTCGAAGGGCGCTTGAAGACGCCGCGCCACACGTAGTTGCTGGAAGGGTTCGACCCGGCCGAGTGGGGTCTGGTGCCTTGCCGGCTTGGGACGTGGCAGGGGATCGTCTACCTCGATCTATCGGGCGAGGCGCCACCGCTGGAGCGGTTCCTGGGCGACATCGTCCCGGGTATGGCGCGGTTCGACCTCGGCGCCCTCCGCCGTGCCCGCCGGATCGACTACGACGTGGCGGCCAACTGGAAGGCGATCGTCGAGAACTACCTCGAGTGCTACCACTGCCCCGGCGTCCACCCCCAGCTCAACAAGATCACGCCGTACAACCTGGGGGCGTACCTGCCCTGGAGCGGTCCCTTCTCCGGCAGCTACATGGAAGTCCTCCCCGAGTACGAGACGCTCTCGCTGACGGGCGACGCCGCCGGGCGGCCGATGATCCCCGGGATGACCCCCGAGGACGAGCACCGGGTCTACTACTTCGGCATCTGGCCGAACCAACTCCTCAGCCTCCACCCGGACTACCTGATGCTCCACTGGATCACGCCGTTGGAGCCCGGGCGGACGCTGGTTCGCTGCGAGTGGTACTTCGACCCGGTCGAGATGGCGAAACCCGGGTTCGACCCGAGCGACGCGATCGACTTCTGGGACATGACCAACCGCCAGGACTGGCACGTCTGCGAGCTCCAGCAGCGGGGCACCAAGAGCAGGGCCTACACCCCCGGCCGCTACAGCGCGATCGAGAGCAGCGTCCAGGGCTTCGACTTGATGGTGGCCGACCGCTACGCGAACGACGGCATCGTCACACCCCAGTACCGCGTTTCCAAGCAGGAGAGCACCGACGCCCTCCGAGGCCGCGCCCGAGGGCGGCTGAAGAGCGAGGCGGCCGCGGACTGATCGATTCGCCGTCAAGCGAGTTACTAGAGCGTAGGGGATTCGTTCGCTTGGGCTAGCGGGTACCGCGAACTCGGCCCGAACACATTGGGCTACGCAGAGCTCGCCCTCACACTAACCCCTGACCCGCCCCAGGGAGGCGCCGCGGCGTTGCGGCGCCCACGATACCGGCACGGTTTCACGAGTCTTGGTGCTACGCCCCTTCTCGAAAAATCTGCTCCTCGCCGCAGAGGTTGCGCTTGTGGCCGTTCGCCAGCCGCTGGTAGACGTGGCGCACCGAGGCGGCCACCGAGGTCCAGGCGAACCGCTCGACCGACGGTCTGGCGGCAGCGGCAAGTTCCCTTCGGAGGCCGTCGTCGTCCAGGACCCGTCGGAGCATCTCGGCGAGGGCGGCGGCGTCGCCCCACGGCACCAGGAGACCGGAGGTCCCTTCCTCGACCGTGAACTTCAGGCCGCCGACGCGCGACGCCACCACCGGCACGCCGCAGGCCAACGCCTCGACGGCCACGAGCCCGAACGACTCGTACCGGGAGGGGACGGCGACGACATCGGCGGCGCTGTAGAAGCGCGGCAGGTCGTCCTGCGGCTGGGACCCGACGAACCGGAAGCGGTCGCGGACGCCGAGCGTCGTCGCCTGGCGGGCAACGTCGGTCAGGGCACCCGTTGGCTCACCGTCGCCATCGACATCGCCGCCGACGAAGAGGACGGTCGGCGCCGCGCCGTCACCCCGGTTCAGCAGGGCCGTCGCCTCCACCAGGGTCTCGATGCCCTTGATCGGGTCGACCCGGCCGCAGAAGAGGACGACCGGGTCGGAGGGGTGCAACCCGAGCCGGGCGCGGCAGGCCGCCTTGTCGAGCGGCCGGAACAGGTCGAGGTCGATCCCCGGCGGGATGGTGCAGACCTTGTCGTTCGCGGCGCCCATCCGCCAGACGAGGTCGGCTCGCTCGTCCGGGTTGGCGGCGATCAGGCTGTCGGCGAGCGAGAGGAGCCGGCGCTCCGTGCCGCCGCGGAGCCCGCTCTCCTGGTGGACGGCGTCGGCGACGGCGTTCTTCATGTGGGCGGTGGTGTGGAACATCTGGACGAACGGGGTATCCCAGTAGCGGCGCACCAGGTGGGCGGCCCAGCCGGAGAGCCAGTAGTGGGCGTGGACGGCGTCGTAGCGGACGCCCTCGCGGAGGGAGTAGAGGGCCATCTCGGTGGCGAATTCGGGGAGGAGGGGGAAGAGCGCGTTCTTGTCGAGCGGAGCCGGCGGCCCGGCGGTGATGGCGACGACGTTGACGCCCTCGCAGGGGGAGGTCACTTCGGGTTGGTCAGGGGAGGTGCGGCGGGTGAACACGTCGACCGGGAGGCCGAGGCGGGCGAGGTTGCAGGCGAGTTCGCGGATGTAGACGTTCATCCCGCCGGCGTCCTTGCCGCCGGGGGTGGCGAGGGGGGAGGTGTGGACGCTGATCTGGGCGACGCGGCGCAGGGGCAGGTCGGTTTCGTAGCCGAAGACCGTCGGCCCGGCGTAGGGGGCGGGGGTCACGCGGTGGGGAACCTTTCGCGGCGTTCGCGCGGGACGGTCGGCCGGGCCTGGGCCGGGGCTCGCCGGGCGTCCGGTCCTGGCGGAATCTACCATGCGCCCGGAGAGAGCGGTGCAGTTGAGGTACCGCTGGGGAAGTAGATGTGGCGCGGGTAGCACTGTTCGAGCCGCGACACCAAACTCAGGCGCGCTTTGTTGCGACGACGATGTCCTGGTTCCCCTGGTCCGCGTGCCGCTGGCGGGACCAGCCGCGATGGTGGATCGGCTGGTCGATCGACAACCCCACCGTCGCGATCGTCTCGCGGACCCAGGACTCGGCATAGGCGATCGACCGCTCCGGGTTATCGGCTTTTTGGAGGCGGTAGAAGCCGTGGTCGACCGGGAACGGCTTGCCCCCCCGGCCCTGCTCCAGGTCGTCGAGCGATTCCGGGGTGAGCAGGTTCCAGGTGCAGTAGCAGCGGCCACCGTGCTCGAGCACGCGGGCGATCTGCCGCAGGTAGTTCTCGGCGGCCTCGGGCACCAGGTGGGTGAAGACGGAGGTCAAAAAGACGAAGCTGAACGACGCGTCGGGGAACGGGAACCGGTACTCGGACGGTTGGTACCTGCCGTCGGGATGGTAGTTCTTGCTGAAGACATCGGCGAGCTGGAAGCGAAAATTGGGAAACGAGGGCGTGATCTGCTCCTGGCACCAGCGAATCCCCTCGGTATCGACGTCGAACCCGTCGTACCGCGCTCGCTCGTCCAGGTACTTGGTCAGCGCGAGGGCGATGCGACCGACGCCGCAGCCGACATCCAGGATGCGTTCGTCCGGCTCCAACCCGCAGAGGTCGACGAACCGCCGGACGACCTCGTCGCCGACGCGGACGAACCCCTCCTTGCCGCCGCGCCGGGCATAGCGGAAGCGCCGCAGTTCCGCCGGGGCAATAAGATCGGCTCCGGCATCGGTGACCTCCGCAGCAATCGTTGGGTGCGCCGCCACCCAGCTTTCGCTCGGCTGACGAACTTCGTACTCAAGTCCGACGATATGGTCCGCGAGGTGCTCTCGTGACAATGCGTAGTGGGCGTCCCCGAGCTCCTGCCTCGATTCGCCGACGGGCACCGGCGCCGCGCGGCGGACGTGGCGCGGTCGGTCTCGCGTCGCGTCGGTTGGTCTGGCTCCCGGTGTCGCCGACCAGGCCGCCACGGTTTCCGCGATCAGACCCGGCGCGACCGGAGCGATCCGATCGCTGACGGTCCTGAGCACCGACGCCGGGTCCGCCTCCAGATCCTCCAGCCGAACCGGAACCGCATCGGCGTCGAGGAGCCAGCCGGTCGTCCGGCTCAGGGTCGAAGGGAACTCGTGGGAGAGGAAGCCGAGGACATCCGGGTGGTCGATGGGTTTGCCGACCATCACGTCTGAGCGGCGCTTCCGCGCCTGACGCTGATTAGTCGGTTGCTCCGATTGGGCGCCCCGATAGACGGCGACGAAGGCATCGTAGGGATCGCGCAGGAGCGCGATCACGTGGGCGCCGGCGTCCGCCAGGACCGAGACCGTCTCGTCGGCGGGCGGGCCGGAGTAGCGGGAGACCGCGTCGCTCGGGAACTGCTCGACCGAGAGCCTCTGCCCTCCGCCGGCGCGACGGGGCGTTGCGACGCGCACGACCGTCGCGAGACCGTAGATGGATCGGAGCATTTCGGCGAGCGAGACATCGCCGGTGAGCAGCGGATCGACGATGACGATGCGCACGGGCTCCCTCTTCCTTCGGTCGTCGCACGATTGCCTGCGACCGGGAGTGTACAGAGCCGCGACGCCCCGGCGTCCGTGGTCGAAGGGCCAAAGGCGGGTGGACTCCCCGTCGGGCTGTTCGAGTCAGTTTATCGCTGGATCTAGCGGGACATCTTCGATCGCTCGGCAACGCGTGGAGGCGCAGTGCCGGAGACCAGCGAGGCGCTCCGCGCACCGGAGCAGCAGATCGTCGGAGGTGCCGAGAGCTCGGTTGTCGAGCTGGAACGGGTCGGCGCTCAGGTCGTACAGCTCGCATTCCCCGGTCACGTATTCGACGTAGAGGATGTCCCCCTGGTCGTCGCGGCATCGGACCGCTTGGTAGGTCGGCACGACCGGCATCTCGCCGAGCCCCGGATAGGCCCGCGTGCGGCCGGCCGAGGCATGCTCGACGAGGAAGCAGCGGCGGGGTGACTCCAACGTCTCGCCGTGCAGGATGGGCGTCAGTGACCGGCCGTCGACGAACGGCGGGACCTCGGCCCCAGCGAGGTCGGCGACGGTCGGGGCGAGGTCGATGTTGAGCGCCAGGTCATCGGCGATCCGGCCGGCCGCCACCCCCGGGCCGATGACCCCGAGGGGCACCCGGATCGACTCCTCGTAGGGCGTCTCCTTGCCCAGCGGCAGGCGGTGCTCGCCCTGGTGCCAGCCGTGGTCGGACGTGACGATCAGGTAGGTCGTGTCGAGGAC
The DNA here is from genome assembly GCA_902806345.1 of uncultured Thermomicrobiales bacterium. Taxonomy (GTDB): domain Bacteria; phylum Chloroflexota; class Chloroflexia; order Thermomicrobiales; family UBA6265; genus CADCWF01. The sequence goes on along the minus strand of CADCWF010000007.1, from coordinate 2,534 downwards.
GCCGCGACCCCGGAGCGTCGCGACCACCCGGTCGATCAGCTCGTCGAGCGACAGGAGTGAGCGGAGGCGGTTGGCGTGGCTCTCGTCGATGGCCCGGATCTGATCGGGCGAGAGGCGGGGGGCGTCCCGGAGGTGGGCCGGCTTGTCGGTCACATCCGGTTCGTCGAACGACGGCGGCCTGGGAGCGGAGGCGTCAGGAAACGCGGCGGCGTGGCGGGCCGCAGGGACCGCCGGGGCGTGGGGGACGAGCGTAGCGAGGTAGAGGAAGAAGGGCGCGTCCGCCACCGCCGCTCGGTCGAGGAAATCGACGGCGTGGCGGGCCAGGACGTCCGTCGAGTAAGAGTCGAGGCCGTCCTCGTAGGCAACTTCCCAGCCGTTCTCGTTCAGGATGAAGTCGGGTCCGCCACGGGCGCCGCGGTCCATCACCCCGTACCACTCGTCCCAGCCGGGGGGAACGTAGGTCCGCGGAACGGGGTCGCCCCGGCGGCGCGAGATGCGCGGGTAACCGTTGAGGTACTTGCCGACGAGGCCCGTCGTGTACCCGGCCTCTTGGAGCCAGGTCGCGATCGTCGAAGCCTCGTGGCCGGCAGCGTGGAAGGCGGGGAAGCCGCCGTTCTCGCCACCGTTTCGGAGCACGCCGTGGTTGTGGGCGTACTGGCCCCGCAGGATCGACGCCCGCGACGGGCCGCAGATGGGGGTCGTTGCGTAGCACCGGGAAAACGTCGTCCCGCGCTCCCGCAGGAGCGACGACAGATACGGCATCGCCTCCCAGGAGCGGGCATCGAGGTCGTCGGCGACGATCAAGACGACGTTCGGCGTCATGCCCTGGTGTCCCGCCCAGGAAGCGGTCGAGGCGAGGCCGGCCCCCTTCGTCGCGTCCTCGCCAGCCTAGCCACGATCGGGCACGAGCAGGCCATAATCGCCTCCTCGCCGGCGGTAGACCACGCAGAAGGTCTGCTCGTCGGTGCTCTGGAACAGGAAAAAGTCGTGGCCGAGCAGCTCCATCCGCTCGATCGCCTCGTCGACGTCCATCGGTTTGAGGACGAACCGCTTCGTCCGGACGACCGCGCCGATGGCTTCGTCGCCGTCGTCAATGTCGTCGAAATCGGACGTGCTGGATGCTTCCTCAATGACGTGGTCCGGCGCCAGCGTTTCGGCCAAGCGGACCGAATCGCCGCCATTGGAGCGGCGGGACCGCTTCGAGTGGACCTTGCGGACCTGGCCGACCAGCTTGTCGACAGCCCGGTCGATCGCGAGCTTGACATCTGGATCCGATTCTTCCGCCCGTAGCAGTGTCCGGCCGGTTTGGACGGTGACCTGGGCGGTGACGGTGTCGGGTCCGCTCCGGGTGTGGTTGTGTCGCAACTCCAGCTTGCGCTCGTCGATCTTCGGGACGAGACGGTCCAACCGCGTGACCCGCTGTTCCGCGAACTCCCGTACCTCGTCGGAAACGGTGATGCCGTTGCCACGGATCTGGATCGCCATACGGGGTGCCTCCGGGGTCGAGGCGGCGGGCCTCCATGGCGGACCGAAACGGTCCAGCCGAGACGAGGGCCGGCAGGGCGCCGCACCGGTACCCGCGGAGGGACTCGAACCCCCGACGCCCACCTTAGGACGGTGGCGCTCTATCCGCTGAGCTACGCGGGCAAGGCGGATCGTGAAATCCGCACTTGGGGGCGATGCTACCACACCGAATCGGCGGTGCCCGACTCCCGGTTGCGCCTCCCCGAGCCCTCAAGCAGGGGAGCGGAACCTTAAGGCAGGGTCGATCGCGTTGAAGCGATCGAGCAGCGCATGCTATCCTCCTCGCGTCGACGGGGAGTAGCGCAGCCCGGTTAGCGCGCAGCGTTCGGGACGCTGAGGCCGGAGGTTCGAATCCTCTCTCCCCGACCTGGAACGGGAGCGGCAACCGCCGCTCCCGTTTTGCGTCCGTCCGCCGGTTGCGCCGCCGAGCGACCCGGAGGCGTTGATGACCGCCGCCGAACCGACGACTACCCGGACCCCGCACCCACTGGCGGTCCTGCCCTCCGTCTCGGCCCTGGTCGCCGAGGCGCGCCTCCGCGGCTCAACGCTCGCGGATGCTCCGCTCACCGCCGCCGTTCAGGCCGAGATCAACCGGGTGCGGGCCTCAATCGGTGCCGGTTCGCGGCCGGACCGGGACGCCGTGACGGACCAAATTCTCGCCGCTCTCGCCGCGCTTGAGCGACGGCGGCTGGCCCGAGTCATCAACGCGACGGGAGTCATGATCCACACCAACCTCGGCCGGGCGCCCGTCTCCGAGGAGACGGCGCGGGCGATGGCCGAGGCGGCCGGCAATGCCGTCTCCCTCGAGTTGGAACCGGAGACGAACGAGCGCGGGGGCCGGATGCGGGAGGTCACGTCGTTGCTGCGGCTGCTGACCGGGGCAGAGGCGACCCTGGTCGTCAACAACTGCGCGGCGGCGCTCGTCCTCACCCTGTCGGCGCTGGCTGCCGGGCGGGAGGTGGTTATCTCGCGAGGGGAGGCGGTGGAAATCGGAGGGGGCTTCCGGGTCC
>CADCWF010000006.1 GCA_902806345.1 uncultured Thermomicrobiales bacterium | reverse complement strand
CAGCGCTTCACGTCGCGCTGGCCTCGGGCGCCGCCGACCCCGCGTTCGCGCCGGAGCCCGCGTCGTCGGCGGAGATCGACGCCCTCCGCGCCGCGGCCGAGGCGCACCTGGGCGAGACGCTGGCCGCGCTCCATGAGCGCCAGGATGGCTTGGCAGCGGCGGACCGGAACCGGGTCGATGCCGTGCTGGGGGAAGAACCGGCGCTTCGCCGACTCCTCGCGGGGATGGCAGACGAGGCCGGTCTCCCCCGGATCCGGGTCCACGGCGACTACCACCTCGGCCAGACCCTGCGCGCGGCCGACGGCAGTTGGACAATCATCGACTTCGAGGGCGAGCCGGCCCGCCCCCTGGCCGAGCGGCGCCGCAAGACCTCACCCCTGAAGGACGTCGCCGGGATGCTCCGCTCGTTCGGCTACGCCCGCGGCGCTCTGGAGCGCGAGGCCGCGGCGGTTGCCGGCGACGGGGCGCTCGAGGCCTGGGAGCGGGACGCCAGGGCAGCCTACCTATCGACCTACCGCATGGAGATTGCGTCCGCCGCTTCCCCGTTGGTTCCGATCGACGACGCTGCGTTCCACGGCGCACTCGCCGCATGGGAGTTGGACAAGGCACTCTACGAAGTGCGCTACGAGTTGGCAAACCGGCCGGACTGGCTGCCGATCCCGTTGCGGACGTTGGCGCCGAACCTTTGAGGCCAGCATGACCCGGTCGAGCCGCCCGGCCACGGCGGCGTTCTTCGCCTCTGCCTCGCAAAGGAGAGGCGGTCGGGGGGTGAGGGCTGCACGTCGCCCCCAAACCTGGAAAAGATGAGACGGAGTCCTGCGACCGCGGTGCATTCCCGCTGGACGAACCCTCGCCCCCCGCCCTTCTCCCTTGCGAGGGAGAGGGGAGCATGGTCACCCGTCCCATGCACCAGGTTCAACCGGGATCCGGAGGAGAGGTAGAGTGCTGCCTTCGCTCCCTCGCCCTACGCCCGCTCCCCGGCCTCGGCCCGCGCGGGCAAAACGACGCCCTGCCGGGGTGCCCAGTCGCGGTAGTCGATGCTGGGGAAGGGGTTGTCCCGCTCTTCGAGGTCGGCCAGGAAGGCGAGGTCGGCGGCACCCTGTTCCGCGATGGCCGCCAGGCGGTCGAACCGGGCACGGTGCTCGGTGAACCGCTCGATCGCGTACTCCTTCGCCTGGCCGGTGGTGATCAGGAACGGCCAGTCGCTGCTCTGGAGGAGGAGGAGCTCGCGGGCGGTCTGGTTCAGCAGCCGCTGGCGGTCGCCCACCGCGTCGGCGTTGGCCTCGACCAGCGCCTCCATCCGCTCCTCGTCGGCGTGGATCTGCGGCCACATCCAGGCGGTCTCGTCGTTCAGCCAGGTCGAGTGGTCGCCGTTGCTGCCCCAGCTCGATTCCGGCAGCTCGATCAGGCGGTCCGGCGGGTGCTGCTCGGTGATCCGGCTGGCGTTGGAAAGCTCCACCGTCTCGCTCCGCGCCAGCCGCCGCAGCACGCCCTTCAGCCACTCGACCCCCTCGAACCACCAGTGGCCGAACAGCTCCGTGTCGTAGGCGGCGGAGATGACCCCGGACTCGCCCCCGGCGCCGCGGTATCCCGCCAACAGATCCTCGACCAACCGGGCGTAGTGGTCGGCGTGGGACTGGACCCGATCGGCGGCGACGGCGGGGTTGTAGAGCGGCTTGTCGCCGAGCCCGACATCCCGGCCACCGACGCCCCAGTAGCGCATCCCCGAGGTCGTGTCCTTCTTGTGGAACTCGCGGTAGGCGCCGTCACCGGGGTAGCCGTAGGCGGCCGACCAGACCTGAAGCCCGGTCCGGTTGTTGCGGGCTAGGACGGCGACCTCGCCGAGCGCCTCGCCGACCCAGTAGGGGCGGTACGTCGTCGTCCCCTCGTCGTAGACCTCGGCGTCGGGGACGAGGGTGTAGCGGGTCTGGCCGCCGTAGGGCCCGATCGCCTCGCCGGCGGCCTTGCCGACCGGGCGGCCGCCCTCGACGGTGTGCGTCTCGCTGAAGAACACCCGCAGCCCCTCCTCGGCCAGGAACCGCTCGATCCCCGGTCGCCGGCCCGCGGGCGTCTCCTGCGCGGGACGGTAGGCGCATTCGGGCAACCAGATCGCGCTCGGTTGGCGGCCGAAGCGGTTTTCGTAGGCGCGAACGCCCGTCCGAAGCTGGGCGTGGACCGAGGAGTCGCGGGAGAGCAGCGGCAGGTAGCCGTGGGTCGCGGCCGAGGTCGAGATGTCGAGGTTGCCGGCGTCCTGGTGGCGGCGGAACCCGGCCAGGAGGTCGGAGCCGTAACGGTCGCGGAAGTCGGTCAGGGCGCGGGCGTACCAGTGGTGGGCGTGGCGGGCGAGGTCGCGCATCGTGGCGTCGCCTGCGCGGTCGAAGCGGTCGACATCCTCGGCCGCCCAGGCAGCGCGCTCGGCGGCGTAGACGCGGAAGTTGGCGGCGATCATCTGGTCGGCCAACTGCTCGCCGAGTATCGGCGTGATGCCGAGCGTCAGCGACCAGGCGACACCCTCCTCCGCCAGCTCGTCGAAGGCCCGCAGCAGCGGCAGGTAGGTCTCGGCGATCGCCTCGTGGACCCACTCTTCGCCGTGGGGCCACATCCCCGCCATCCGCGCGTAGGGGAGGTGGCTGTGGAGGACGAACGTGAAGGCTCCGTTGGTGGTCACGCCACTGCTCCCTGATCGGGCGGCCCGACGACCCCGCCCGTCCTGCCCGCGCCTATCTCCGTCATTCTGGGGGATCGCTGCGCACCGGCGCTACCCTCCATCCCGTCGCCCGCCCGGCGTCAGCCCTCGCCGGCTCCGTGGAGGGGGTGCGCCGTCTCCGGCGCGGTGTAGTCGTAGGGGTCGTACCCGCGCGGCAACTCGGGGGCCAGCCGTCGTCCGTAGGAGGTGGTCAGCTCGGCGAGGCCGGCGGCCAGGCCGGGGTGGAGCTGGTGGCCGCCGAAGCGCCATCCCCAGTTTCCCTCGCCCCGCCCCGGCGTGTTCATCCGCGCCTCGTCGCCCAGCCGCATCACGTCCTGCAGCGGCAGCACCGCCGACTCGGCGACCGACGCGAGGGCGAGCCGGATCAGGTCCCAGGCGATGTCGGAACCGTCCTTGCCGAGGTAGCGCTGGACCTGCTCGCGGTCCCGTTCGGGCAGCCCGGCGAACCAGCCGATGGTGGTCTGGTTGTCGTGGGTCGCGGGGTAGACGACGCAGCGCGGCTCGTAGGTGTGGGGCAGGTAGAAATTGTCCGGCTCGCCGCCGAACGCGAACTGGAGCACCTTCATCCCCGGCAGGTCTAGGGCCTCGCGGAGGGCCACCACGTCCGGCGTGATCACGCCGAGGTCCTCGACGATAAAGGGGAGGCCGCCGAGGGCGGAGCGGATCGCGGCGAAGACCTCGGTGCCCGGTCCCCGCTCCCAGCGCCCTTCCGCCGCCGTCGCCGCCCCGGCCGGTACCACCCAGCCGGCGGCGAAGGCCCGGAAGTGGTCGATCCGGAGGAGGTCGACCAGATCGAGCGAGGCGCGGACACGGTCGATCCACCAGGCGTACCCGGCGGCGGCATTGGCCGGCCAGTCATAGAGGGGGTTGCCCCAGAGCTGGCCGTCGGCGGAAAAGGCATCCGGCGGGACGCCGGCGACCGCCGCCGGGTTGCCGTCCGGGAAGAGGCGGAAGATCGTCCGGTTGCCCCAGACGTCGGCGCTATCGTGGGAGACGTAGATCGGCATGTCGCCGACGATCCGGATGTCGCGGTCGTTGGCGTAGCGCTTGAGTTCGGACCACTGGCGGCGGAACTGGAACTGGACGAACTGGTGGAAGCGGATGTCGGCCTCGAACCGGCGGCGGGCTTCGGCCAGCGGCTCTTCGTCGCGCAGCCGCAGGCCGACCTCCCACTCGAGCCAGGAGACCCCGCCGTGGGCCTCCTTCAAGGCCATAAAGAGGGCGTAGTCGTCGAGCCAGAACGCCTGGTTCTCGGCGAAGGCGGCGAACGCCGGCCTGAGGTTGGCGGCGGCGCCCCGCCGAAAGCGGTCGAACGCCAGCCGGAGGAGGGGCAGCTTGTAGGCGGCGACGGCGCCGAAATCGACCGCGTAGGGAGAGAAGTCCGGGGGGGAGGCGAGGTCGCCCGGTTCGAGGAGACCGTCGCCGGCCAGCCACGGCAGGGAGACGAGCAGCGGGTTGCCGGCGAAGGCGGAGGGGGCAGCGTAGGGGGAGTTGCCGGAGCCGACCGGGGTCAGCGGCAGGACCTGCCAGAGGCGCTGGGCGGCGAGGGCCAGCCAGTCGACGAACCGGAACGCCGAGTCCCCGAGGTCCCCGATGCCGTGGGGACCGGGGAACGACGTCGGGTGGGCCAGGATCCCGCTGACGCGTGCCACGCTCCGCACCTCCTCCACGCCCGACCGCTGCCGGGGTCATGTTCGCACGAACCGGCAGGCAGCAACCCGCGGGGAATCGCGGCCGGTGCCAGCGAGCCGGCCGGCCAGGAGGCACGAGGCGTCGATCCGGCTTGCCGGGGCCGGGATACGACGAGGCGGGCGGATCACCCACGATCCGCCCGCCTCGTCCGCTCGTCCGGACTGCGAACCGGTCTACGCCTGGGCGGCCGCCGGCGTGGCCTCGGGGCTGGCCTCCGCGATCTCGTCCTCCGCCTCTTCCTGGCCCGGCTGGGGCGCAGTCCGCGCCGCGATCCGCAGCTTGCGCTTGGACGGGCGGCGGTCGGTGGCGGCCGCGTTCTCCATCCGCTTCATGAAGCGCTCGACCTGGCCGGCGCTGTCGACGATCCGCTGCTCCCCGGTGTAGAAGGGGTGGCAGACGCCGCAGAGGTCGGTCCGCAGGTTGGGCTTGGTGGAGCGGGTGGTGAAGGTGTTGCCGCAGGCGCAGGTGACCGTCGCCTCGACGTAGTTGGGGTGGATTCCGGGCTTCATCGGTGGGGTTCTCCTTGGGCGCCGGCCGTTCCATCGGCCGGCCTGGGTTTAAGTCGTGAGTCGTGAGTCGGAGCCGCCGATCTAGTCGGCGGCCGGGGCCGAGAGTTGGTCTTGCGCCTGGGCCTGGGGGGCCTCGGCGGCGAGGCGGTCGGTCAGCAACCGCTCGATCGTCCAGCCAGACGATTCGTGGGGGTTCATCAGCAACCCCTTGGCGCCGCCGATCGGGTAGACGTCCGGCGGGTAGACGCTGATCTTCCGCTTCGCCCGGCTGATCGGCTCGAAGCAGACGACCCCGTCGATCTTGGCGTAGATCGTGTGGTCCTTGCCGATGCCGACGTTGTTGCCGACCCAGAACTGGGTACCGCGTTGGCGGACGATGATCGTCCCGGCGCGGACGATCTGGCCGTCGGCGCGCTTGATGCCGAGGCGCTTCGCCTCCGAGTCGCGGCCGTTGCGGGAACTGCCGACGCCTTTCTTGTGGGCCATGGTCGATGATCCTTTCTCGGCGGTGACGCCGGTTAGGCGTTGATGGCGGTGATCGCGAGGCGGGTCAGCGACTGGCGGTGGCCGGTCTTGCGGCGGTAGCCCTTCTTCGCCTTCATCTTGAAGATGATCAGCTTCTCGCCCCGGTAGGTCTCCTCGACCGTGGCCGCCACGCTGGCGCCGGCGACGGTCGGGGTGCCGACGCGGGTCTCGCCGTCGCCGTTGACCAGGAGCACCCGGTCGAAGGTGATGGTTGAGCCAGCCTCGACCGGGAGCTTCTCGACGGAGACGACATCGCCGACGCTGACCCGGTACTGCTTGCCGCCGGTCTCGATGATGGCGTAGGGCGGCAGCGGCTGCAGGGTGGACGGCTTGACCGGGTGCGCCTTGCTCCGGCGCGGCGCCTCGGCGGCGGCGGGCGCGGAGCCTGCGGGCACGACCGCCACGGACTCGATGACGGTTTCGCCGGCGGGCGCTTGCGACGCGGTCGCCTCGCTGGTTGTCTCGGGTTCGGTCACAACGACGGCCTCGCCCACGGGTGGCGCGCTCGCCTCGGCGGTGGTCGTCAGGACCTCGTCGGCCTCTGGCGCGGCGGAAGTGTCCGGCACGGTTCCCGCGTTCAGCGCCTGCTCGTCTCGTTCGCTCATGGGTTCTCTCGTCCCGCTTATCGCTGGAGCATCGGCCGGCGAAATGGCCCGCATGCCGCGCAACACGAAGGCGGGTGCGTGACGCACCCGCGACGGAGTAGTCTACCACAGCGTCCGGTCGCGAGGGCCCGCGGCGGGGCGGCGAGCCCAGGGGAGGCGGCGCTGGGGACGGAGCGCGACGCCGGGCTGGAGACGCGGCCCGAGCGGAGGACGAGGTGGGGGACGGCAGCGGCGAACGCGGGGAGCTGGAGGACGGGGCGGCGGTGGAGGCACGGCTGACCCTTGCCCTGGAGTGCACCGGGCTTAACCTCGAGCCGGCCGAAGAAGCGGCGGTTCGGCGGCAGCTCGCCGGCTCGAGGGCGCGGGCGGCGGCACTCCGCCGAGTGCCCCTGGCGAATGGCGACGAGCCGGAGATCGTCTTCGTCCCCTTCCGCGCCGACGGCGGTGAGGAGGACCGATGAGCCGGGCGGCCGCCGAGGCGCTGACGCTGCCACTCGCCGAGATCGGCCGTCTGCTGCGGGCGGGGGAGACCTCGCCGCCAGCGCTCGCGGAGGCCGCCCTCGCGGGGCTCGCGACGGCCGGTCGGGCGCTCAACGCGGTCGCCGCGCTGCTGCCGGAGCGGGCCGCCGCCGAGGCCGGGCGGGCGGAGGCCGAGCTCCGAGCCGGGATCGACCGGGGACCGCTCCACGGCATCCCCTACGGCGCCAAGGACCTCTTCGCCGCGCGGGGTGCCCCAACCACCTGGGGGGCGGCTCCGTTCAAGGACCGGGTGCTCGATGCCGACGCCGCGGTCGTCGAGGCGCTGGCGGCGGCCGGCGCCGTCCTGGTCGCCAAACTTGCCACCGTTGAGCTCGCCGGAGGCTTCGGCTACAACCATCCGGACGCCGCCTGGACCGGCCCCGGCAGGAACGCCCGCGACCCGGAGCGGTGGGCGGGCGGCTCTTCCAGCGGCTCCGGGTCGGCGGTCGCCGCCGGGCTCGTCCCGTTCGCCCTCGGCTCCGAGACCTGGGGCTCAATCACAAATCCGGCCTGCCTCAACGGCGTCGTCGGGTTCCGCCCGACCTACGGCCTCGTCAGCCGCCGCGGCGCGATGGCGCTCTCCTGGACGATGGACAAGATCGGGCCGCTGGCGCGCACCGCCGACGACTGCCGCAGCGTCCTCGTCGCCATCGCCGGGGCCGACCCGGAGGACCCGACGACCCTCCTCGCCCGCCCGATCCAACCCGACGAGCGGCGGTCGGGGTTCCGGTTCGCCGTCCTCCGCGGTGCCACGGAGGGGGTCGAGCTGGAGGTGGCCACCAACTTCCGGGCCTCCGTCGACCTCCTGTCCGCCTTCGGGGACATCGAGGAGATCGACCTGCCCGATCTGCCCTACGACGAAGCGGCCGCCGTCGTGATCCAGGCCGAGGCGGCGGCGGCCTTCGAGGAGTTCATCGCCTCGGGCGCGGCGCGGCGCCTCACCGCGCCGGAGGACCGGTACGGGTTGCTCGACGGACTGACCCTGCCGGCGGTCGACTACCTCCGCGCCCTGCGGGTGCGCCGCGTCGCCGGCCGCGCCCTCGACGCGACCCTCGTCCCGTTCGACGCGGTCGTCGCGCCCACCCAGCCGAAAGTGGCACCGCCGCTCGCCGAGCAGTTTGACTCGTTCGCCGAGGGCTCGGAGACGCGCTCCCTCGGCGCCGCCGGCAACCTCTGCGGCCTGCCGGCGGCCACGGTGCCCAACGGCGCCGGGCGGCTCGGGCTGCCGACGGGCCTGGAGTTGATGGGCCGCGCCGGTTCCGACGGGACGGTGCTCGCCGCCGCCGCCGCGTTCGAGCGAGCGCTCGCGGATCGGGATGGCGCCGAGCGGGGAGGCGGCTCGTCTCAAGGGGGCCGGCGGCACGAAAGCGGGTAGCATCGGCCGGATCGGGCATCACTCCCTCGGTTGCCCGCTTGGGAGGTCCGCCGTGGCTCGGGGGACGTAGTCTTAGTGGTGCGGCGACGGGTCGGTCGCGGCTGCGATGGCCGGGCCCAAAGCCCTGACGGAAGTTATGCCGACTGGAGCGGACACTGCGCCTGCTCAAGGCTGAAAAGTCGAAGCCCCTCCGAGGCTAAGACCCGGTCGCGCCTCCGCCAATCGAGCTTCCAAGGGGCGTTGTCGCTCGAGCCCATGGCCGACGATCCAGGCCGCCGCTTGACGCCGGTATCCGCGCCGTTTGGGCAAACGCCGTCCGAATCCTGCGTAGCCTTAACCGACGAAGGCCGAGGTCCGCCGTTCCAATGGGTGTTCGGTCTGGAAGAACACTCTCTCACCGTCGACGATCGAGCCCTCGTCATCGCCACGGAGCCACCCCTTGAACGGATCGCCCTCCGATCAACCACCGCGACCAGCCGGCCGCCGTGCCTCCAGGTCCGGTTCCCCGCGACGGGCCGCCGGCGGACGCTGCGTCCGCACCGCCTTGGCCGTCGCCGCCGTCTTCGGGGCCGGTGTCGGCGTCGGCCAACGGTTCGGCGGTACCGCCGATGCCGACTCCTCGCTCACGGCGGCGCCGGAGTTCGCAACGCTGGAGCAGGCCTGGGAGCTGGTCCAGGACGAGTGGGCGTTGCCGGATGAGGTCGACAACGCGGCGCTCATCTACGGCGCCGCCGAGGGGATGATCGACGCCCTCGGCGACGACGGCCACAGCCGCTTCCTCGACCCCGAGGACGCCAAAAAGTTCGAGGAGGCGACGAGCGGGGAGTACACCGGGATCGGCGTCGAGATCGACTTCCGGAAGGAACAACCGGTCGTCGTCGCCCCGATCGACGGCTCGCCGGCCGCGGAGGCCGGAGTCCGCTCCGGCGACACCATCCTGACCATCGACGGCGCCGAGACGGACCGGCTCGACCCCGAGGACGTGGCGGACCTGTTGCTGGGGGACGAGGGGACCGACGTCACCGTCTCCCTCCTTGGCAGGGGCGCGAGCGCCCCCCGCGAGGTGACGTTGACCCGCCGCAGGATCGAACTGGTGCCCGTCTCCTGGCGGATGGTGCCGGGCGGGATCGCCCAGGTCCGGATCGCCGACTTCTCGGTCGGCGCCACGGAGCAGTTGAAGGCGGCGCTCGCGGCCGCCCGCCAGGCCGGGGCCGGCGGCGTGGTGCTCGACCTCCGCGACAACCCGGGCGGACTCGTCTCGGAGGCGATCGGGGTTGCCAGCCAGTTTATGGCGGAGGGCGCCACCATCTTCCAGCAGCAGGGACGCGACGCGGAGCCACTGCCGGTCGAGACGATCGGTCAAAACGGCGTCTGGCTCGACGATCCCCTCGTCGTGCTGGTCAACGGCGGCTCCGCCTCGGCGGCGGAGATCGTCGGCGGTTCGCTGCGCGACAACGGTCGGGCGACGCTCCTTGGCGAGACGACCTTCGGCACCGGCACCGTCCTGACGCCATTCACCCAGCCGGACGGCTCGACCGTGCTCCTCGGGACCGCGCTCTGGCTTTCGGCCGAGGGCGAGCGGCTCTGGAAGGAGGGCGTCGAGCCGGACCGCGAGGTGGAGATGCCACTCGACGCCACCCCGAGCCGCCCGGCCGACGACGCCGAGCTGTCGGCCGCCGACTGGGCGGGCGTCGACGATCCCCAGTTGGAGGCCGCGGTCGAGGCGTTGGTCGGCGGCGAGGTGCTTGAGGCGGGCAAAACGGCCACCGGTAGGTGGCGACCCGCTTGGTACCGCTCGCCGCTCTCCCGTCAATCGTAGGGGCGGGTCCCAGAGTCGTACAGGGCCAGCCCCTCCAACGTCCTCAACGCGGGTCAAGATCGCGCGCGTTGCAACGACGCACGCGCCGCTACCGCTTGTTCGGCCCCTGGCCGGTCCGCTGCGGCTGCATCCCCTGGCCGGAGCCGAACCCCCCGGTCGTGACCGTGCCCTCGGCGTCGGTATCGAGCGACGGACCGTGCTCGGCCACCTGGCGGCGAGCCGCCTGCTGCATCGCCTCAGCTGCCTGGTCGCTGGTCATCTCGCCGGACTCGACCTCACCGGAGAAGTCGGGGATGCCTTCACCCGCCTCCGGCACCGGCACGAACCCTCGCTGCTCGCGGTCGTCCATCGGATCCTCCTCTTATAATGGGACTCACCACCAACGGGCGGCCCAAGCATCGGCGAGTCGTGCTGGCCCGCCTGCATGAACGGTGCCCCGGCGCGGCCCAGGTTTTGCGTAGGCGTAACCGGACCCGCGAACGGCGCGTGGTACGCTCGATTGCCCCGCCCGTTGCCTCGGGTTGGGCGATGTTCGATCGCAACCTGGGGTGGATGGGGGGGGACGATGCAGCAGGCGAACCTACAGGCGCGGGCCACCACGGGAGGAATCTCGCGGGTCTGGACCATCGCCCAACGGTTCCAGAAGTTCCTCGTCGTCGGTGTCGTCGGCCTGGCCGTGAACCAGGGCCTCCTGATGGTCCAGGCCGGCACCTTTGGCGTCCCGGTCGCGGTGGCGTCGCCGATCGCCATCTTCGTCTCGATGATCGCGACGTTCGCCCTCAACGAAACTTGGACGTGGCACGACCGCGGGACCGGCCAGATCGCCCAGCGGGCGATGCTCTACGGTGCCATCAACTCGGGCGGCCTGCTCATCAACTGGGGGCTGCTCGTCTGGCTCCACGGCCACGGTATGCACTACACCGTGGCCAACCTGTTCGGGGCGGGCGTCGCCGCCGTGTGGAACTTCGCCCTCAACCACGCGATCACCTGGCGCGAGGGCTAACCGCCGCCAGCGCTTGCGTTCGCAAGAATTTCATCGTCACCGGCCGAGAGGCTGGGACGTTCGGGTACGGGCATGGCACCGCGATTGTTATATAGTCGGAGGGACAAGGTGCGCCGTCTCCTGGTGGCGTGCCGTCGCGCTCGGGTGTAGCCCGGAGCATCGAAAGCGACCTCCCTCGACCCGCCGAACGAACCGGGCCGACCCGCCCGGGCCTACCAGAGAGGGACCGACGGTGACCGACGTTTCCCGCAACGGCCACCCGGCCACAAGCAACGGACGCGCGACGGACGGGGCGATAGGCGCCCAGGGCAAGACGGTGATCATGGGGGCGGGGCCGGGCGGCCTCTGCTCGGCGTACGTCCTCAGCAAGGCAGGCTACCCGGCCGTCGTCCTGGAGAAGGCCCCCTTCGTCGGCGGCCTGGCTCGGACGATCCGGCGCCAGACCGAGCACGGCGAGTTCAAGTTCGATATCGGCGGCCACCGCTGGTTCACCAAGAACGACGAGCTGAACGACCTGTTCCGCGAGGTGATCGGCGAGGAGCTGCTCTGGGTCAACCGGACCAGCCGGATCTACTTCGACGGCAAGTACGTCGACTACCCGCTCAAGATCTCCAACGCGTTGAAGGCGATGGGGACGGGGACGTCGGCCTTGGCGATGGCCGACTACGCCCGCACCCGGGCGAGCCGGAAGGTGTCGCCGAAGCCGGTCGTGTCGATGGAGGACGCCTACATCGACCAGTTCGGGCCGACGCTCTACAAGATGTTCTTCCAGCGCTACTCGGAGAAGGTCTGGGGGCTCCCCTGCGACCAGATGAGCGGGGACTGGGTCTCGCAGCGGTCGAAGGGAATGAGCCTGGTCACCGCGGTCAAGGACGCGATCGTCCCCTCGAAGGGCAAGGTCGTCAGCCTGATCGACGAGTTCATGTACCCCGCCGGCGGCTTCGGCCGCTTCTCGGAGCGGATGGCCGACGCGATCGGGGCCAAGGGCAACGAGATCCAGCTCGGCACCGGGGTCGAGAAGGTGCTGCGCGAGGGCAACCGGGTGACCGGGCTCCAGGTCCGCCGCGCCGACGGCACCGTCGACGTGGTCGAGGGCGACAACTTCATCTCCTCGATCCCGCTGACGATGCTCGCCAAGATCGTCGAGCCGGCGGCGCCGGCCGAGGTGCTGGCCGCCGCTGACAAGCTGACCTTCCGCAACATCATCACTGTCAACCTGATGCTGAAGAAGCGCCAGGTGACGACCGACACCTGGCTCTACGTCCACGACCGCAACATCCTGTTCGGGCGCTTCCACGAGCCGAAGAACTGGAGCCCCGAGATGGTGCCGGGGGACGAGTACACCTCGCTGGTGGTCGAGTACTTCTGCTCCTTCGGCGACCACATCTGGTCGATGAGCGACGAGGAGTTGGTCGAGCAGACGACCCGCCACCTGATCGACGATATGGGCTTCATCACGCGGGACGAGGTGATCGGCGGCTTCGCCATCCGCGCCCCTCGCGCCTACCCCTCCTACGTGATCGGCTACGAGAAGCCGCTCGAGGCGATCAAGGCGTTCGTCGACACCCTGGAGAACCTCCAGATCATCGGGCGCTACGGCACCTTCCGCTACAACAACACCGACCACTCGATCGAGACCGGGCTGCTGGCGGCGAAGAACTTGCTCGGCGAGCGGCACGACCTCGACCAGGTCAACGCCGACAAGGAATACCACGAGATCAAGCGCGTCGCGGCGGAGCCGGCCGTGACCGCCGCCCGCTAGCCGGGAGCCCTTGGGGTGGCCGAGTTGGCCGAATCGGTGGCGGCCCCCGGCACGGGGGCCGCCGTGCCGCTCGCTCCGGGCGGCGCCCAACTCGACGAGCGCGACGCGGCGGCCCCAGCCAAGCCCGTCGCCCGGCAGCGCGTCCGATCGCTCGCCCAGCGGATGTTCGTCGTCCTCCTGGTTGCGTTTGTTGCCAAGCAGCTCTTCGCGGTTGCCGCCTTCCCTGCCTTCAGCGGCCACGACGAGGTCGCCCATTTCTCCTACGTGCGGACGTTGGCGACCGAGGCCCGTGTCCCGGTGCTGCCCGAGTTGGAGGCGTGGCGCACCTCGCGCCAACTGGGCCAGGAACCGGCGGGCGATTTCTTCGATACCGACCTGTACCCCTGGTGCCGATTCACGCTGGACTGGTACTGCGAGCCGGACCACCCGCGATGGGGCTCGGACCCGCCGCGGGTCGTTACGGTGCGCCAATCGTTCTACCCATCCGGCTTCCAGTACGCCGCCAACCACCCGCCGCTCTACTACGCGCTGATGTCGCCGGTCTATCTCCTCGGGCGTGGCTTCTCGCTCGAGACCCAGCAGGCCCTCCTGCGGCTGGCGACGATCCCGTTCGGCGTCGCGACCGTGTTCCTGGCCTACCGCTTGGCGCGGACCCTCTTCCCGGACGATTCCTTCCTCGCCATCACGGTGCCCGCCTTCGTCGCCTTCCAGCCCCAGATCTCCTACGAATCGGCGATGGTCAACAACGACATCCTCGGCATCGCCCTCCTTTCGCTCGTGCTCTACCTCTGCGTCCTCGGTCTAAGAGACGGCTTCTCGCGGCGGCTCTCGCTCGCGCTCGGGGTGGCGGTCGGCCTCTCGCTGCTGGCGAAGGGCACCTCGCTGATGGCAATCCCCGTCGTTGGCTTGGCGGTGCTCCTGGGCGTAGGCTGGCGCGACCCGCTCGGCGTTGCCCGGCGGGGGGTTTGGATCGGGCTGCCGACGGCCGCGTTGGCGGCGCCGTGGTACTGGTTTCTTTACCGGACCTACGGCAATATCGACGGCTTCGAACAGATCGCCGCGCTCCAGTGGTGGAACCGTCCGCTCGGTGGCTTCTTCCAACTGCTGGTCGACCGCGACTTCGTGTTGCTGCGCTTCAAGGAGACCTGGGGCGAGTACGGCTGGCGGCAGATCCACCTCGACGACCGGTTGCTTTGGGCGATCGCCGTCGTCTCGATCCTCGGCGTCGTCGGCCTCGTCGCCTATGCCGTCCTTGCCCGTCGCGGTGCCCCACCGGCCTGGGACGACTCGACGCTGCGGCCCAGCGCCTGGCAGGTCAAGGCGCTGGTCGTGCTCTTCGCCGCGTGCGTCGTCGGCTACCTGGCGGTGGTCCAATTCGGCACCCGCTTCGCACTGACCCAGGCCCGCTACTACTTCCCGGTCGTGATCGCCGCCGCGATCCTCTCGATGCTCGGGCTGCGAACGCTCATCCCGGCGGTCTGGCGGCCGATCGGGCGGGGGATCGTGGTGGCGGCGCTGGTCGCGCTGAACGTCACCCTCTTCGTCGGGTACGTCCTGCCGTTCCACGCGAGCATCGTCGCCCAGATGCCGTGGCTGACGGACGGCACCGTCGTGGCCGACGATCTGCCGACGGTCCGTACCCGCGGCGGGCAGGACAACCCGTTTGGGGAGTTCGGGCGGTGATGCCGGGCGGTGTACCCTCGATCGACGACGGAAAGTCGGCGGTCGTCTCCGGCGGCCGGGACGCAGCCGCCGTAGCCGGCGGCGATCGGACCGAGACCGCCCGGGTCGAGGACCAGGACCGCCAGGCGCGGCGACCACCGCCCTGGCTCGGCCGTGCCCTCTGGGCGCTCGTGATGGTGGCGATCCTGGGGCCGCTCCTCGTCTTCCCGGTGACGCTCGGCGCGGGCGACGACGTCGGCGACGCCGTCCGCCTCCCGGCCGTCCTCCGCTCCTTCGACCGGACGTTGGCGGCCACCGGATGGGGAGACGCCGCCCGGGTGTTCGTCTGGGGAGTCGCCGGGCTGGCGCTGCTCGCGGCGTTCGCGCTGCTCTGGGTGGCGTTCGCGAGCGAGGAGTGATCCGCCCACGACCTTCGCGATCGGGTGGGGCGCAGTCGCCCCGCGCGGGCGTTCACCGCAGGGGTTGCCCGGTCCGACCCCCCCGTCGGGGATCGATCGTCGCCGCCTCCTGCCGGCGACGTTTACCGGACGCCGCCCTCCCGGCCCCTGCTACCATCCCCCCGGTTTCGGGTGGCGGAGGGGGAGGCATGCGGAAACTGAAGGGACTCGTCCTCGCCGGCGGCAAGGGCTCGCGACTGCGGCCGCTGACGGCGACCGGCGCCAAGCAGCTCGTCCCGGTCGCCAACAAGCCCGTCCTCTTCTACGCCCTGGAGCAGCTCGTCGAGGCCGGCATCGACGAGATCGGGATCGTCACCGGCGACACCGCCGCCCAGGTCGAGGCCGCCGTCGGCGACGGCGCACGCTTCGGCGCCAACGTCACCTACCTGCCGCAGGCCGCCCCCCTCGGGCTCGCCCACGCCATCGTCACCGCCCGCGGCTGGCTGGGCGAGAGCGCCTTCTGCATGTTCCTCGGCGACAACTTCCTGATGGGCGGCATCGCCGACCACACGCGGCGGTTCGCCGAGGCCGACTGGGCCGGCCAGATCCTCCTCAAGCGGGTCGCCGACCCGGCCGCCTTCGGCGTCGCCGTCCTCGACGGCGGCGGGCGCGTCGAGCGGCTGGTCGAGAAGCCGCGCGAACCCCTCTCCGACCTGGCCGTCATCGGTGTCTACTACCTCGGCCCCGAGGTCCACGCGGTGACGCCCCACCTCGTGCCGTCGGCGCGCGGCGAGCTGGAGATCACCGACGCCATCCAGGGGCTGATCGACGCCGGCCACGAGGTGCGCTCCAGCCTGGTCGCCGCCGAGTGGATCGACACCGGCAAGAAGGACGACGTGCTGGAGGCCAACCGCCTCGTCCTGGCGACCCTCCGCCGCCGGGTCGACGGCGACGTCGACCCCGACACGACGCTGGTCGGCGCGGTCGTCGTCGAGGCCGGGGCGCAGGTCCGGGGCTCGACGGTGCGGGGGCCGGCGATCATCGGGGCCGGCACCAAGATCGTCGACTCCTACGTCGGCCCCTTCACCGCGATCGGCGAGGACTGCGACCTCTCGTCCTGCGAGATCGAGCACTCGATCGTGCTCGACCGCTCGACCATCCGCGGCGTCCCCCAGCGGATCGCCGACTCGCTGATCGGCCGCGAGGTCGTGCTGGAGCGGTCGCCGCTGAAGCCGCAGGCGATCCGGCTCATGCTCGGCGACCACTCGGTCGTCGGGGTCGTCTGATGGGGCCGCCGCTCGCCGGCCGGCGGGTCCTCGTCACCGGCGCCGGCGGCCAGCTCGGCGGCTACCTGCGGCCGGCGCTGGAAGCCGCCGGGGCAACCGTGGTCGGCCTCGGCCGCCGGCCCGGGCCGGGGATCGACCTGGCCGCCGATCTGACCGACCGGGGTGCGGTCGAGGAGGTCGTCGCGACCGCGGCCCCGGAACTCGTGATCCACGCCGCGGCCTGGACCGACGTCGACGGCGCCGAGCGCGACGAAGCCGGGGCGCGGGCGGTCAACCTTGGTGCCGCCCGCAACGTTGCCGAGGCCGCCCGTGCCCGAGGCGCCCACCTGGTCGCGGTCTCGACCGACTTCGTCTTTTCCGGCACCGGCGGCGCGCCCTTTGCCGAGGACGCCCCGACCGACCCCGTCTCCGCCTACGGCCGGACCAAGCGGGCGGGAGAAGAAGCGGTCCTGGCCGTCTCCCCCTCGTTCGCCGTCGCCCGCACCGCCTGGCTCTACGGCGGCCCCGGCAAGCACTTTCCGAGGACGGTGCTGACCGCCCTCCGGAGCCGCGGGTCGATGGAGGTCGTCGCCGACGAGGCGGGCTCGCCCACCTTCGCCGGCGACCTCGCCGAAGCGCTCGTCGCCCTCGCGGCCACCGGAGCCGGCGGCATCTTCCACCTCGCCAACGCGGGGCGGGCGACCCGCTTCGAACTGGCCCGGGCGGTCGCGGTCCTGGCGGGGCTCGACCCCGAGACGGTGCGCCCGACGACGAGCGCCGCGTTCCTGGAGAAGTACCCGCTGCCGGCGAAGCGCCCGACGGACAGCGAACTGCGGAACGAGCGGGCCGCTGCGCTCGGCGTCACGCTGCGGCCATGGCAGGAGGCACTGACGGCCTACGTCCCGGGCCTTGCCGCTGAGGGCAAAGGGACGGACTAGGCGACTGCCGCAACCCTGCCGGGGAGACACCCCAAGCTGCGGTGAACGGTTGAGACCGACCCGCAACCCAGGGCGACATCCCCGAGCCCCGGCCGGCCTACCACTCGGGCGCAGCCGCCGCGGGGTCGATCCGGTCATTCGCCACGTGCGCCGAGACGAGGACGACCGTGTCTCCAAGCGGGCGGGAACCTATCGAAGTTGAGCGCCGCGCTATCTTCGGGGGCGAGCCTGACGAGCCCCTTGTGCTCGACCTCTATCGGCCCGTGGAACGCCTCCGTCCGCGGCCGGCCGTCGTCCTCATCCATGGCGGCGGGATGTGGACCGGCTCCCGGGCGGACATGGCCGGGCCAGGCGGGCAATTGGCCGAGGCCGGCTACGTCGCCCTCGCCATCGACTACCGCCTCGTCGACGCCGCCGCCGGGCGCCACCGCTGGCCGGCCCAGTTGGACGATGTCCAGCTCGCAGTCCGCTGGGTTCGCGCCAACGCCGCCCGCCTCGGGGTGGACCCGGACCGCCTCGCCGCCTACGGCTGGTCGGCGGGTGGCCAGCTGGCGGCCCTGCTCGGAACGCGCGACACCCGCGATCCCACCCTGGGACTGGCGGCCCTGTCCAGTCGGGTTGCCAGCGTCGTCGTTCTCGCCGGGGATGTCGACCTCGCGGCGTACACCCAGCCACCGGCCTCAGACGAGGTCGCTGCCCTTCTCGGCGGCACGCCCGATGAGGTCCTCGAGCTCTATCGCGACTCCTCGCCGCTCTCTTGGATCGACCGGCGCTCGGCACCCTTTCTGGTGGTCCACGGGACCCGTGACCGGGTGGTGCCGCTCGCCCAGTCGCGGCGGCTCGTCGCCGCGCTGCGCCGCGCCGGCATCGAGACGTCCTACCTTGAACTCGCCGACGCGGGCCACGACGACCTGGGGTGGTCACGGGTCGGCCCGGCGGTTCTCGCCTTCCTTGACCACCACCTGCGCCCTGGAACCTGAGAGAACGCACAACGGTTTTGGGGCGGCTCGCAGACCTGTCAATCTGAGTCAGCGTCAGAGCGGCGGGCACAGGGCCCGCCGCTCCCCGCCAACAGTCCTGCTCCCAGGGGGAGAGCGGTTGGCAGAACGATTGGCCGTCGTCATCGCGAGCGGGATGAGGTGATGGGGCCCCAGACACTGGACGCAGCGCCCCTCCCGGCGGCCAATGGAGGGGCAAATCCAAGGATGGTCCTGCGGCATGACCACGGTCACCGAACCCTCGACATGGGAGCGCGAGACGGGCGACGATTGGCGTCGACACGAATCGGGGGAGGGAATCTGTGCGCATCCTGGTTACCGGCGCCGCCGGCTTCATCGGCTCCGCCTTCGTCCGCCGCGTCCTGCGCGAGCACCCGGCCGACGAGGTGGTCGCCTACGACGCCCTGACCTACGCCGGCAACCCGGCCAACCTCGACGAGGTGCGGGGCGACCCGCGCTTCCGCTTCGCCCAGGGGGACATCGCCGACGCCGC
This sequence comes from uncultured Thermomicrobiales bacterium, assembly GCA_902806345.1. Lineage (GTDB taxonomy): Bacteria > Chloroflexota > Chloroflexia > Thermomicrobiales > UBA6265 > CADCWF01. The sequence continues at coordinate 28,675 of CADCWF010000006.1, read as the reverse complement.
CACGGTCGACCCCCTCGTGGCCGGGTGCGATGCGGTCGTGAACTTCGCCGCCGAGACCCACGTCGACCGCTCGCTGCTCGATCCCGAGGCGTTCGCCCGCGCCAACGTCGTCGGCGTGATGACCCTCCTCCAGGCGGCGCGGCAGCACGGCAAGCGGCTGCTCCAGGTCTCGACCGACGAGGTCTACGGCGACGTCGAGCCCGGCCACGCCTCGGTCGAGCTCGACCCCCTGCTGCCCCGCTCGCCCTACGCCGCCGCCAAGGCCGGCGGCGAGCTGATGTGCCGCGCCTACCACGTCTCCTACGATGTGGACGTGGTCATCACCCGCGGCTGCAACACCATCGGTCCCCGCCAGTACCCGGAGAAGCTGGTCCCCCTCTTCGTCACGAATGCCCTCCAGGACCTGCCGCTGCCGGTCTACGGCGACGGCCGGCAGGAGCGCGACTGGCTCTTCGTCGACGACCACGCCGCGGCGATCGACCTCGTCCTGCGGGAGGGCCGCAGCGGCGAGGCCTACAACGTCGGCGCCGGCGCCGAGCGCCCCAACCTTGACGTGGTCCGCGGCATCCTGGGCCGCCTCGGCAAGCCCGAGTCGCTGGTCGTCCACGTCCCCGACCGGCCCGGCCACGACCGCCGCTATGCCCTCAGCTCGGCCAAGATCCGCCAAGAGCTCGGCTGGTCCCCGGCCCGCACCTTCGAGCAGACGCTGGCCGAGACGGTCGATTGGTACGTCGCCAACCCCGGCTGGTGGGAGGCGATCCGGGAGCGGGACGAGCGGTTCCGGGACTACTACGAGCGGCAGTACGGCTGGCGCCTGGCGACGGCAGGGTCCGGCGCCGGGGCGAGCGGGGCCGCCAAATGACGAGCCTCCACGTCGCTCAGCGCTCGGCGGCCCTCCGCGCCATGTTCGGCGACGCCCTCCTCGCCGGCGACGCCCTCACGAGCGGTGGCGAGACGCCGATCCCTGGCGTCGTGGTTCGCCCCCTGACGGTGAACCGCGACCGGCGCGGCACGCTGACCGAACTGCTGCGCGAGGATTGGGCCGACGTCTTCGGCGACGATCTACCCTTCGCCCAGGCCTACGCCAGCGTCACCGTCCCCGGCACCGCCCGCGACGAGGACCGCTGGCACCTCCACCGCCGCCAGACCGACCGCTTCGTCTGCCTCGCCGGGCGGCTCGTGGTGGCGGTAGCCGACGCCCGGTCGGAGTCCCCGGCGCGCGGAAAGCTCCTGCTGATCGATCTGACCGCCGGGGAGGACGCGCCGGCTCCGGCGATGGTGACGATCCCGCCGGGTACCCTCCACGGCCTGGTCGCCCTCGGCGAGACGCCGGCGACCCTGCTCAACTTCCCGACCCGCCGCTACGACGCCTCCGACGAGGAGCGAGTCGCCTTTGCCGACGCCGGCATCACGGTCACCAACGGCACCCCCTTTTCCTGGGATCTCGTCCGCGGCGCGATCGGCTTGCGGTGATCGCCGGGCAGGGGCCAGGAGCACGGGATCTTCGGGCTCGCGACAGTCAAGCGACGCGATCCGGCCAGCCACCAAGGCGGACAGACCGTCCCTATGGGGCCGGTGGATGCCCGCCGCTTGACGCTCAGCCGCGCAACGGCGCGTTGAGCCGCGCGGCCTGCCGTGTGAGGTGGTCGCGTTCGGGGAGGTTAGGCGCCGATCGGGCGGCTTGGGCGTAGAGCCGCGCCGCAGCGACCGGGTCACCCGCACGCTCGTGGAAGTACGCCGCGGCGGCGGCGTGGCGGGGGAGCGCCGGGTCGAGCCCCGCCAGGGCGGCGAGGCCGGCCAACGGGCCCTCGGCCTCGCCGACCGCGACGGCCCGGTTGAGGCGGGCCACCGGGTTGTCGGTGAGGCGCACCAGTTCGTCGTACCACTCGACGATCTGCGCCCAGTCGGTCTCCTCGGCCGTCCGAGCGTCGGCGTGGAGCGCGGCGATGGCGGCTTGGGCCTGGAACTCGCCCAGGCGGTCGCGGGCGAGGGCGGTCTGGAGCACGTCGACGCCCTCGGCGATCAGGCGGGTGTTCCACAGGCCGCGGGCCTGCTCGGCGAGGGGCACAAGCCTGCCGTCGGCGCCGGTCCGTGCCGGGCGCCGTGCGTGGTGGAGCAGCATGAGCGCGAGCAAACCCGCGGCCTCCTCGTGGAGCGTCTTGGCCGCCAGTTGCCGCGTGAGCCGGATCGCCTCGGCGGCGAGGTCGACGTCGCCGGAGTAGCCCTCGTTGAAGACCAGGTAGAGCACGCGCAGCACCGTGGCGACGTTACCGGGCTGGTTGAACCGGACGCCCGCAACGGTCCGCTTGGCCCTGCTGATGCGCTGGGCCATGGTCGCCTCCGGCACCAGGTAGGCCTGCGCGATCTGCCGCGTGGTCAGGCCGCCGACCGCGCGCAGCGTGAGCGCGACGGCCGAGGCCGGCGTCAGGGACGGGTGCGCGCACAGGAAGTACAGCCGGAGCGTGTCGTCCGCCTCTTCGCCCGGCCCGGGCATGGGTTCGCGCTCGACGCGTGCCTCGCGGTGCCGCCGGGAGGTATCGGCGCGGGCGGCGTCGAGGAACTTCCGCCAGGCCACGGTGACCAACCAGCCCTTGGGGTCCCGCGGCGGATCATCCGGCCACACGCGCACGGCCTCGACCAGGGCGTCCTGCACGGCGTCCTCGGCCGCCGCGAAGTCGGCCCCGCGCCGGACGATGACACCGATCGCCGCGGGTACGAGATCCCGCAGCAGCGGCTCGTTCACTCGGTGACCGTGGGCGAGGCGGCCAGAAACGGCCGAACCTCCAGCCATTCGTAGATCGGCTTGCCGCCGGGCCCGGGGGCCGCCGACAGCTCCCCTGCCAGCTGTACCGCGCGGTCCCACGACTCCACGTCGACGATGTACCATCCGGCGATCAGGTCCTTGGTCTCGACGAACGGCCCGTCGGTCACCGGTGGCCGCCCCTCGCCGGCGTACCGCACGAACGCGCCGTCGGGCGCCAGCGCCTGGGTGTCGACGAACTCGCCCGTCTCCTCCAGCCGGGCCGCGAAGTCGCGCATGAACTGCACGTGTGCGTCGACCTCGTCCGGCGTCCACCGGTCCATCGGCGCCCAGTCCACGGCGGGGGCGGGGCCACCCCGGTAGTGCTTGAGCAGCAGGTACTTGGCCATCATGCTCTCCTTACGCGTCCGGCCCATTGTGGCCGTGTTCACTCAGGGGACGGAGCCGCGCGGGTTCTCGACATCCCATCGAGACATTTCCTGGCGGACTTCACAGACTCCGCGTACCGCAGTGGGGTTGAGGCGTGGGTGATCCACTCAATGCGAGCGACCGCGCGGTGCTCAGGCGCCCTGACGCTCCTCCCGCTGCCGGACCAGCTCCTCGACCGCGCTCGGCAGCGTCGTCTCGAAGTCGATCAGCTTCGCCCAGGTCGGGGTCACGACGATCCGGACCATGCCGTCGTGGTAGAGCGAACGCACCTCCGCCTCCCACTCGACCCGTTGCTCGGGCGTCATCTCGTAGGTGCTGGTCGCCTGGAGATACTCGTCCGGGATGCCATCGACGAAGTCCAGCTCGGCCCGACCCCGGACGAGCAAGATCTTGGGTGGGTGCACTTCGGTGTCGATCGTCAGGGCAACCGCCGGGTTCGTCCGCAGGGCCGGGAGCTTCGGAGCGTTCTTCGAAGTGCACATGACGATCTGCGAGCCGTTCCAGGTAAAGATGATCGGGACATTCCGGGGTGTGCCGTCCTTGGCGACGTAGGCCAAGCGGGTCACGTCGCGGGCCAACAGTTCCCGACTGATCGGTCGGTTCAGAACCTCGGTGATCTCGTTCGGTTGCACGGTTATTCCTCCTATTGTCGTTTTCTTGGTCCGCCCGGCGGATCGTTCTGGTTGGTCGTAGGTCGGCCGCGACGGGCTGTTAGCTGAGCTGCTCGGCCAGTCCGACGATGATCCCCTCGGGGCCGCGGACGTAGCAGAGTCGGTAGCTGTCCTCGTACTGCGCCACCTCGCCGACGAGTTCGGCGCCGTGTGAGCGCAGGCGGGCAATGACGTCCTCGATGTCTTCGACGGCGAACATGATGCGACGTATGCCCAGCGTGTTCGCTGGTGCGTTTTGCGGCTCACTGCTGATCGCCGACGGCGTGTGGAACTTTGTCAGCTCGACCCGTCCGTGGCCGTCCGGGGTCCGCATCATGACGATGTCGGCACGGACGCCGTCGAGCCCGACGACACGGTCAACCCAACCTCCCTCGACGGGCGCCTTGCCCTCCAGCTCCATACCAAGTTCGGCAAAGAACGCGGTAGCGGCCTCAAGATCGTCGACAACGATGAGGACGTTGTCCATCCGCCGAATCGTCATGGTGGTTCTCCTTTTCCGTCACGCGGCCCATCGTGGCCACTCGCGTCCCTGGGACGGAGCCGGCGCCACGTTCTCGACACCCGGAAGCGTGCTGGGCTCCAGGACCTGCTTCTGGCCGTCGCCACCCTGCGCCGCCCACGCCGCCGAACGAGAACCCGCTCGCCCGCACGCGAGTCGATGGGGTAACGGTGGCGCCACCCTCTCGTTATCCCGATTGGTTTGCGACACCGATCCCCCGCGCAGTCTCACCGGTGCTCGGGACCCTTCAAGGTCCTTCGTGGCTTCAGCCCGCTCCCTTTAGGGTTAGGCTCGGCCGCGTCGCGGACGGTCTCTGATGGGGCGCACCATCCAGCACGATGCGGCTGGTGGCCCACCACGGGACCCTCCCCCCCAAAGCCAACGCGCCGATCTGTCACGTTCTCGCGCCCTCGTAGTCCGACGCCGACTTCCGCCGACGACAGCGAAAATACGCTCGGATATACTCGCGCCGCTCGCCGGACCGCGCCCCTGCGCGTGGCCATTCCTGTTCGCCTCCCCGCCTTGGACCGCAGCCGCGGCCGGCGGCTGGGGGCGCGGTCGAGCGGCGGTCCGGAGGAGGTCGGAGCGGCAGGATGGCCGCGCCGGCGGAGCGGTAGAGGAGAGCGAAGCGAGATGGCAACAGCGGTTCCGATGGCAACACGGATTCCCGTCCGGATTTCGGTCAACGGCACCGAGTACGCGGCCGAGGTCGAGCCCCGGTTGCTGCTCGTCCACTTCCTGCGCGACAACCTGGGGCTGACCGGCACCCACGTCGGCTGCGACACCAGCCAGTGCGGGGCGTGCGTCGTCTACCTCGACGGCAAGTCGGTCAAGAGCTGCACCGTGCTGACCGTCCAGGCCGACGGCGGCGAGGTGCAGACCATCGAGGGGCTCGCCAAGGACGGCGTCTACGACCCGGTCCAGCAGGGCTTCTGGGAGATGCACGGCCTCCAGTGCGGCTACTGCACCCCCGGCATGATCATGAGCGCCCACTCGCTGCTGCAGCGCACCCCGAACCCCTCGGAGGAGGAGATCCGGCACGCCCTGGAGGGCAACCTGTGCCGCTGCACCGGCTACCAGAACATCGTCAAGGCGATCCAGTACGCGGCCAACCAGATGAGCGGTGCGGGAGTCTCGGGGAACGGCAGCGGCGCCGGTACCCACAATCCCCAGGACGTCGGCGACTGGAAGGGCGAACTCGCCGGCGAATCGACCTAGCCGTGCGCCTCGGTGCCACCCGACCACCCGGCGCCGAGGCAGTTCTCAACGCTTGACGACGCTGTCGCACCGGGCAACGACTGCCCGAACGAGACGGGAGGACCCCGATGGTCGCAGCCCAGGAAGCCCCGGCCAAGCTCGTCGGCCAGCCGCTCAAGCGGCGGGAGGACCCCCGGCTGATCACCGGTGCCGGCAACTTCCTCGACGACGTGAAGCTGACCGGTCTCTGCCACGCCGCGGTCGTCCGCTCGCCCTACGCCCACGCCCGGATCGTCGGCATCGACGCCGAAGCCGCGCGCCGGATGCCGGGCGTCGTCGCCGTCTTCACCGGCGAAGACCTCGCCGAGGTCAACCCGCTCCCCTGCGCCTGGCAGGCCGGCAACGTCCAGAACAACGTCAACACCCCCCGCCTGCTCGCCCTCGGTGAGGTCCACCAGGTCGGCGACCCGGTCGCCGTCGTCGTCGCCGAGAGCGCGTACCTGGCGACCGACGCCGCGGCGGCGGTGGAGGTCTCCTACGAGGAGCTGCCGGTCGTCGTCGACGCCAGGAAGGCGACGGAGCCGGGCGCTCCGCAGCTCCACGACAACGCGCCGAACAACGTGGTCATGAACTGGACCTGCGGCAAGGAGGCCGCCGAAGTCGACGCCGCGCTGGCGGCGGCGCCGGTGCGGGTCAACCAGAGGGTCGTCAACCAGCGGCTGATCCCGACCGCGATGGAGCCGCGCGGTTCCATCGGGCGGTACGACGAGGGCACCGGGGAGTACACCCTCTGGGCGACCTCCCAGGCGCCGCACGTCCACCGCCTCCTGACCGCGGCGTTCGTCCTCGGCGTCCCGGAGCAGAAGATCCGGGTCATCGCGCCGAACGTCGGTGGCGGCTTCGGTTCCAAAATCTTCCTCTACTTCGACATGCCACTGGTGCTCTGGCTGTCGAAGCAGACCGGCCGCCCCGTGAAGTTTTTCGAGGACCGCTCGGAGAACTACCTGCACACCACCCACGGGCGCGACCACATCACGGACATCGAGGTCGGCGCCGAGCCTGATGGCCGGATCACCGCGCTCAAGGTCAAGACCTGGGCCAACCTCGGCGCCTACCTCTCGACGATCGCGCCCGGCATCCCGACGACTCTCTACGGTCGGATGGTCGCAGGCTGCTACAAGATCCCGAACATCCACGTCGACGTCACCGGGGTCTACACCAACACGGCGATGGTCGACGCCTACCGCGGCGCCGGCCGGCCGGAGGCGGCCTTCGTCATCGAGCGGGTCTGCGATCTGGTCGCGGCGGAAACCGGACTCGACCCGGCCGAGGTCCGCCGGCGCAACTTCATCCAGCCGGAGGACTTCCCCTACGACTCCGGGATCGGGATGTTGCCCTACGACTCGGGCAACTACGAGCTCGCGCTCGACCGGGCGATGGAGAACGTGGGCTACGCCGCGCTCCGTCAGGAGCAGGCGGCCCGCCGCGCCAATGGGAGCCGCAAGCTGCTCGGCGTCGGCCTCTCGTCCTACGTCGAAGTCTGCGGCGTCGCCCCATCGAAATGGATCGGCCTCGCCGGCGAAGGGTGGGGGGCAGGGCTCTGGGAGAGCGCCAACGTCCGGGTCCACCTGACCGGCAAGACCGTCGTCACCACCGGTTCCCTGCCGCACGGCCAGGGGCACGAGACGACGTTTGCCCAGCTCGTCGCCGACGAGCTGGGCGTCCCCTACGACGACATCCAGATCGAGCACTCCGATACCCAGGGGACGCCGTTCGGCTTCGGCTCCTACGGCAGCCGCTCGCTGACCGTCGGCGGCACCGCCATCTACAAGAGCGTCGCCAAGGTCCGCGAGAAGGCGAAGGAACTGGCGGCCCACCTGCTGGAGGCGGCGCCGGAGGACATCGTCTTCGAGAACGGCAAGGCGTTCGTCCGGGGTACCCCGGACGCGAGCAAGACGATCCAGGACCTGGCGCTGGCCGCCCACGTCGCCTACGACCTGCCGCCCGGGATGGAGCCGACGCTGGAGGCGACCACCTTCTACGACCCGCCGAACTGCACCTTCCCCTTCGGCACCCACGTCTGCGTGGTCGAGGTGGACCGCGACACCGGCGAGATCGACTTGCTCCGTTACGTCGCGGTCGACGACGTCGGCAACGTCATCAACCCGCTGATTGTCGACGGCCAGGTCCACGGCGGCATCGCCCAGGGGCTCGCCCAGGCGCTCTACGAGGGCGCCGTCTACGACGACTCGGGCGAGTTGATCACCGGCACGATGAACGACTATGCGATCCCGCGGGCGCGGATGGTGCCGACCTACGAGCTGGACCGGACGGTGACGCCGTCGCCGGTCAACCCGATGGGGGCGAAGGGCGCCGGCGAAGCCGGCACGATCGCCTCGACGCCCGCCGTGGCGAACGCGGTCATCGATGCCCTGGCCCACCTCGGCGTCCGCCACCTCGACATGCCGCTGACGCCGGAGAAGCTGTGGCGGGCGATGGCCCCGAAGACGGGGTAGGGACTACGCGATAGCGACGAGGACGTAGGGAATCGGGCGGTCGGGGATTGCCGAGGCCGCGACGGACGCGAGACGCGACAACGGAGGGACGAGACGTGTTTCCCAACCAGTTCGATTACCACCGGCCGACGACCGTCGCGGAGGCGGTCGGCGTCCTCCAGCAGAACCCGGACGCCAAGGTGCTTGCCGGTGGGCACTCCCTGCTGCCGGCGATGAAGCTGCGGCTGGCGGCGCCGTCCGCCCTGGTCGACCTCTCGAAGGTCGAGGGGTTGACGGGCATCAGCACCAACGGCAGCGTCGTCATCGGCGCGATGACGACCTACGCCGAGCTGCGCGACTCGGCGGCGCTGAAGGCGGCGCTGCCGATCGTCCCCGAGACCGCCTACCACGTCGGCGACCCGCAGGTGCAAGCCGTCGGCACCCTCGGCGGCTCGCTCGCCCACGCCGACCCGTCGGCGGACTTTACGGCGGTTGCCCTCGCCCTCGACGCCTCGGTCAAGGCCGTCGGCGCCGACGGCGACCGGACGATCCCGGCCGAGGAGCTGTTCGTCGACCTGTTCACGACCTCGCTGGCGCCGGACGAGGTACTGACGGAGATCCACATCCCGGCGGCGACGGGCCGGACCGGGATGGCGTACGAAAAGTTCCGCCACCCCGCCTCGGGCTACGCCGTTGTCGGCGTCGCCGCCGTCGTCTCGGTCGGCGTCGACGGCACCGTCGCGCAGGCCCGAATCGCCGTCACCGGCGCCACCTCCAAGGCGACCCGGGCCACCGCCGCCGAGCAGGCGCTTGTCGGCAAGCCGCTCTCGGCCGACTCGATCGCCGCGGCGGCTGCGGTGGCGAACCAGGGGCTGGAGCTCAACGGCGACCACTACGCCTCGGCCGAGTACCGTGCCCACCTGCTCGGGGTCTACACCCGGCGGGCGCTGGAGCGCGCCGCGGCCTCGCTCGGCTAGCGACTCCGTGCCCTCACCCCAACCCCTCTCCCGATGCGCGGGAGAGGGGAGTTCGGCAAAGGTGCAAGAGCCGGGCGGCATGAGCCGAGCGGCGTGCCATCGAGCAGCACCGGGTTCCCGACCAATCGCCCCCGGCCGCCGGAACCTGAGCGTCGGCGATGGTGTGGCGCGGCAGGCTATTTGCTGAGGACGCCAAGCTACCCCGGAACGGGGGATCGTTCAGGCCGGCAAGGAGGCCCGCCATGACCGACCTCTACTTCGAGAACGACGACAGGCTCGCCCGCCTCCGGCTCGTTAGCGCGATCCACGAGGCGCGGGTCGCCCTCGCCGCCGGCGACGAGGAGCGGGTGGTCGAGGTCACAGACGCGGTTGACGCCCTCGCCGTTGAAGCCCTCGCCGAGGATCTCCTCCTCGACGCCCCGGAGAAGCCCCGCGCCTGATCCAATATCCGGATGATCGGGTTGCCTACCCCGTTGGCCCGCCCCGCCCCGCTTTCCTGAGTGGATCGAGCGGCCTGATTCGTCCGGTCGACGGATGCCGTTCTCAGGGCCCTTCGGGGTCCTTCGTCGCTTCAGCCCGGCCATCGATGGCTGGGCTCGGCGGCGGAGCCGCTGGTCGGGACCCGACAGATGAGGTTGAACGGACCACTGAGCGGAGGCGAAGGATCGCCCGCCACAGCGGCATCGTTCTTTCGGCTGGTTCCGTGATCGGAGAGAGATTCTCCGCCTACGGGCTCAGAACGACGGGGGCCGACAGCCGTCGCCAGCGTCCAATGAACTCCCAAAATCGGGATGATTGGTCGCTACGATCAACAACGTCGAGAAGGCCCCCTCTCCCTCGCGAGGGAGAGGGGCTGGGGATGAGGGCCAGGGTCGGCCAGCGCGACTGGCCAAATCGGTTCATCGGTCCCCGTCGGGGTCCGACCGGGTACGGTTTCGCCCCGACCGTCAACAACTCCGCGGTAAGCCGTCCTAATCGTCCGCAGCGGCCGGCGCCGGCACGACCGGCTTCGACGGCGCGGCCGGCGTCGGCAGCGGCTGGGCAGGCTCCGGTCGGCGCGAACCCGCCTGCCCCATGAACGCCTGGACGATGTCGATCGGCAGCGGGAAGACGACGGTGGTGTTCTTCTCGGCGCCGATCTCGGTCAGCGTCTGCAAGTAGCGGAGCTGGATCGTGACCGGGTTGCGGTTGATCACCTCGGCCGCCTCGGCCAGCTGCTGGCTGGCCTGGAACTCGCCCTCGGCGTGGATGATCTTGGCCCGCTTCTCCCGCTCCGCCTCCGCCTGCCGGGCCATCGCCCGCTGCATCGACTGCGGCAGCTCGACGTCCTTGACCTCGACGATGCTGACCTTGATCCCCCAGGGCTCGGTCTGCTCGTCGATGATCTGCTGCAGTTGGATGTTGATCTTGTCGCGCTCCGAGAGCAGATCGTCGAGCGCCGACTGGCCGAGCACCGAGCGCAGCGTCGTCTGCGCGATCTGCGACGTGGCCCGGACGAAGTCGGCCACGTTGACCGTCGCCGCGTTCGGGTCCAGCACCCGGAAATAGGCGACCGCGTTGACCCGCACCGTGACGTTGTCCCGGGTGATGACCTCCTGCGCGGGGATGTCCATCGTCACCGTCCGCAGGTCGACCTTCTGCATCCGCTCGATGAAGGGGATCAGCAGGATCAGCCCCGGGCCGCGCGGCCCGAGCAGGCGACCGAGCCGGAAGACGACGCCGCGCTCGTACTCCTGGACGACCTTGACGGTCGACGAGAGCACGATCAGCAGGAAGAAGCCGACGACGGCGATGACGATCAGGGACTCGAGCATGAGCATGGGGACCTCCTAACGAGTCGGGGAGTCGGGGAGTCGGGGAGTCGAGCGGTCGCGTGGCGCATCACGTGACGTCCGCCGGGGCGGTCGAGACCGGGCCCGTGGCGGTCGGTCGCCGGACGGCGTGGTCGGGCGGGGGCAGGATCGCGACGCCAGCGCCGGCGGTCTCGGCCGCGGTCGCCGGTCGCACGAGCAGCCGCAGCCCGTCGACGGCGGCGACCGCAACCGCCGTCCCTTCGGGGATCATGGCGGCGGGGTCGCCGCCGGCGTCGCTCGCGGTCGCCTGCCAGAGCTCGCCATCGACGAAGACCACCCCGTCGGGGTCAAGTCCGCGGCGGACGGTGCCGACCGCGCCGACCAGTCCCTCGCGGCCGGTCTCCGGCCGTCGCAGCACCGTCCTCCCGGCGAGGACGGCGAGCAGGGCAAACACCGCGACCAGCAGCAGGGCAAGGGTCCAGATGGCCGCTGGCGCGATCGCCAGGGCCGGTGGCGCCCCGTTGCCGAGCAGGAGATAGGACCCGAGCACGAACGACACGAGGCCTCCGATCGTGAGGGTGCCGAACGAGGGCACGAACAGGTCGAGCACGAAGAGCAGGAAGCCGAAGCCGATGAGGGCCGCGCCCGCCCAGTTCACCGGCAGGGAGCCAAGGCCGAAGAGCCCGAGCAGGAGGGCGATGCCGCCGAAGACGCCCGGGAAGGTGACGCCCGGGTTCGAGAGCTCGAGGAAGAGACCGAGGCCGCCGAGGGAGAGCAGGATGTAGGCGACCGTCGGGTCGGCCAGGAGGGCCAGCACCTGATCGAGCCAGCCCGGCTCGGCGCGGACGGTCTCGGCGCCGCTCGTCTCGATCGTGACCGGGCCGCTGGCCACCTCCACCGTCCGCCCGTCGATCCCTGCGAGGAGCGACGGCAGGTCGGGCGCCAGGAAATCGACCACGCCGAGGCGCTCCGCCTCGGCGGCGGTGACGTTTGCGGCTTCCCGGACCGACGCCTCGGCCCACGCCGCGTCGCGCCCCCGGAGGTCGGCCAGCGTCCGGACCTGGGACACGGCGTCGTTGGTGACCTTGCGCTCCATCGTCTCGTCCATCTCTCCGGCGAGCGAGACGGGCGAGGCGGAACCGATCCGGGTCGAAGGGGCCATCGCCGCGACATGGGCGGCGTAGGTGACGAAGACGCCGGCGGAGGCGGCGCGGGCGCCGTCCGGCGCTACCCAGACGACGACCGGCACCTCGCTGGCGAGGATCGCGCGGACGATCTCGTCGGTGGAGGTCAACAGGCCGCCAGGGGTATCGAGCTCGATGACGACCGCGGACGCCCCCCGGCGCTCGGCGTCCGCCAGGGCGTCCGTGACGAACCGCGCCGTCGGCGGCGAGATGGCCCCTGCCAGGGGAACGACCACGACCGGCGCCGCCGTGCCTTGCCCGCTCGCTCGCTGCGTCGAGATCGGGGAGAGCGCGGACCACGCCCAGCCGATGAGCACGACGAGGAGGAGCGGCAGCGAAACGGGGACGCGAATCCGACCGACCATCGAGCAACTCCGGTTGCGGGTTGACGTAAGTATAGGCGAGACGACGGCGCCACGGGGGGGCTTGCGGCTCGGACGGGGAGGGGATGCCCGAGGCACGGACGGTCGCCACAAGCGGGTTGGGGTCGACGGATCAGGTGCTGATCGTCGCCGTCCAGGCCGCGGTCATCGCTCCGATCCGGTCCCCTGGCTGTCTGCCAGGATGCGCCAGGGAACCGGACCGGTGATGGGGTGCCGCGCCGGCGGCCGCCCCGACTGGCCGTCGGAGTAAACCAAGGGAAAGGGAGGGCGCCAGGGAACGAGCCGACGTCGCAATCGCGCTGGCCGAGACGGGCACGATTCGAGACCGACGGCCTTCGGTTTCGACGAGATGCCGGGTTCAGGCTGTGCCGCGCTGCTCGATCGCGTCGGCGAGGGCGGCCAGGAACGCCTCGTGCGGCGTCGCGCCCCAGCCGGTACCGCTCGGCGCCCCGTCCTGGTCGACGAGGCGGGCGTGGAAGGCTTCACGCCCACCACCGGGGTGACGCGTCACGTCGCCGGTCCAGTATCGGACGTGCGCGTAGGCATCCGGCCCCGCCCGTTCGAGCAGCCGCACCACCTCGTCGCCGAAGGCTTTCACGGCGGCTCCCCGCCTTCCCGCCAAGACGTGCCGGACGAGGCGTCGCGCTCATCGCCGGCCGCGATCGCCCGCCGTCGGCCCGGCCGAGGCGCCGGGAAGCGAACCAGCCGGAGTCTAGGTGGGGGGCTGCACGACCTGCAACGTCCTGTTCTCGGTCCGGTTCAGTCGCGGCGGTCGCCGCCGCGAACGACTCCTCGTCGATGTCGACCGTTTGCCGGCGGAGCAGTGGTCGCCCGGGCAGACGTCTCCGGCCGGACGAACGAAGAATCTCCGGGCCGAATGCGGAAGAGGGGGCTGGCTGCCGCCGAACCCCCACCCCGCTCGATCCCCTCGGTAGAGCGATCCCCTACGCTGGGGCGATCCCCAGCGCCATCCCGTCGAGCACGCCCCACATCGCCATGAACTCGTCCCACCCGAAGTAGCGGTACGAACCGGTCCCCGGGTCGGAGGCGTAGACCCCGCCCTCGTCGTAGCCGGAGGCGACGACGACGTGCATGCCCGGCGCCACCGAGTAGGTGCCGGCGTCCTCCAGGGTGACCGCCGTGTCGCCAAAGTAGCCGAGCCAGACCGCGACCGGCATCCCGCCGTCGAGGCGGGCGGTCAGTTCGCTCGCGTCGCCGCCCGCGTAGAAGACATCGGCCACGAAGCCGTTGGCCTGGAGCGTCGGCGCCATCGCCTCGGGGTAGACGCCGTAGTCGTCGGTGCCGCCCCAGGCGCCGTCGATCCAGCCGCGGTAGCCCCAATGCGGATTCGCCGACTGGCCGATGTTGGCCCGGAAGACGTCCTCGTCGATGCCGTTGCCGAAGGCGGCCGTGGCGATATAGGCCGCCGCGTATTCGCAGCTGAGCCCGTACCGCTGGACATAGGTCGGGACGCGCTCGAGCAGCGTCGGGGCGGGCGCCACCTCGGCCTCTGCGGCAGCCTCCTCCCAGACGAGTGCCTCCTCCGGCGCCGCAGCGGGCTCCGCTGCCCAAGGTTCTGGGGCGGCGTCGACCGACTCGGACTCGGGAGCCCATGTCCCCGGCGCCGTTTCGGCTGCCAACGTTACCGGTGCGCCTTCGGCCGCCGTCTGGCCGCCGAGCGCATCCACCGGCAGCGGTCCCGGCAGCCCGAACGAGACCGGGATCAGCAGCCGCTGGCCCGGACGCAAATCCTCGACATCCGCCACGCCGTTGAACTCGGCCAGGAAGATGGGGTCGACGGTGTTCCAGAAGGCGATCTGGCCGAGGGTCTCGCCCTCCGCCACCGTGTGGGCGCCGAGCACGTAGGGGCTGGTGCCGACCCGCGCCGCGGCGTCCTCGACCGCGTCCTCCGGCGTTTGCCCGGGGGCGGGGATCACGATCACCTCGCTCGGGGTCAACTCCGGGGCGTTGGCGACCGCGCTGCTGGCGAGGATCGCCTCGGCGGCCACGCCGAACTCCGTCGCCACCTCCGCCAGCGTGTCGCCCGGTTGGACCACGTATCGAGCCTGGAAGTGGCCGACCGGTGGGGCCTCCTGGGCGCCGGCGACGAGTGCGGCCAGGGGCAGGGCGAGCAGCGCGACCAGCCCCGCCATCGCCATCCGTCGGGCCGGCTTCGGCACCCGAGTCGCCTGCCAGGAGCCGGCCAACGGGCGCGGGGCTCCGTCCAGGAGCCGGGTGCGCGGCCGACGTCCCGAGTCGAGGGCGTGCCGGTGGAGAACCGTCCCGCGCCCGATCGAGCGGGCGGCCGGGGAGGGACCGGTGACGACCGGCCCCCGATCGCCACCCCAGCGGGCGGCGCGCGAGGCGCCGACCAAGGCGCGCGGATCGGCGCCGCGGTCGAGGGCGCGCTCGGCGTAGAGGGCGACGAGGCCGTGCTCGACGGCGGCGAGCGGTCGTGGCTGGCGGGATCCGTCGGTCATGGCGTGGGACAACCCTCCCGGAGCGATCAGGGCCGCGGCGGGTCGAGCGGGGAAGGCCCTTCGGCACATGCATGTACGTACAGTCCTTGCCCGGAGCATAGCAGCGGAGGCGGTCTGTGACAAGCGGTCCACACCATGCACCATCGCGGTCTGCAAGGGCCGAGGATAACCGGCCTGCCGCACGATGCCAGGACCGCCAGGATCGCGAGCTGGTGCAGCGCGGGCCAAACGTGGATGGCCGGCGGGCGAGGATCTGACCATCGCGTCGTCGGGACGAAGAAACGGGCGGCTCCCGATCGGGAGCCGCCCGTGCGGATGGAGCGGGATCTGCGAGGAGCTAGAAGTCGCCGCCTCCGAAATCGCCGCCGAAGTCGCCGCCGCCGAAGTCGCCGAAACCGCCACCGCCCATGTCGCCGCCGAAGTCACCCCCGCCGGCGTCGCCGCCGTCGGCTCCGGCGTCACCACCGTCGCCCTCGGCCGCGGCCGCGTCTCCGGTGAAGCCGGAGTCACCGAGGAAAGCGTCCGCGATCGCGCTGCCGACCATGACGCCGGCGATCGTGCTGAGGAAGGAGCCGGCCAGCATCGTGCCCATGCCCGGCATTCCCGCCCCCATGCCCATGCCGCCGCCCATGCTGCCGAAGCGGCGCTCGAGGGTGCCGGGCTGCCGCGCCTCCGCCCGCGTCGCCATCCGGGCGAGCGAGCGCGGGTCGTCAGAGTAGGCTGCCCGCTCGGCGGCCGGCACGTCGTCGGCCAGCCCCTGGAGCACCATCTGCCGCTGCTCCGGGGTGAGCTTGGCGAAGGCCTCGGCGTGGGCCTCCTCGATCGTCTCCGGGGGGGCCGACTGGAGGAGGTAGCGGTAGCGCGCGAGCGCCCGCTCGTCCTCCGACATCGGAGCGCGGCTCGGTCGCCGGCGCTGGGGTTCCGGCTCCGGGGAGCCGCCGAACAGGCGCTGCAGAAAACTCATCGTTGCGTCTCCGGTCACGATGCGGCTCGAGCGCGCTTGGAGCGCCCGGCGGGGAAGGCTCACGAGCCGTCCCCGCCACCCAAGCTACGCTCTCGGACGGCTCCGTCGCGACCTCGATTGTCGCACGAGCTACAAAATACCGAAGGTGGTTCGAGCAATCGGTCGACGGCGATCTCCGAGGCTGCCCGTCCCGCGGAGCGGTTGGGGTCCGCAGCCGGCCGCTTGCGCGTCCCGGTTACTTGCAGACCCACTCGCTGCGGCGCCCTTCGGCCCACATCCAGCCGGCGGCCATCGCGTTGGCCCGCGGGTCAAAGATGTCCTCGCCGCCGTAGGGCGTCGACTCCCAGGTCGAGCGGATGAACTGGAAGAGCCCGTAGGAGCCGGAGGGGTTGACCGCGTAGGGGTCCAGGTTCGACTCGCACCGGGCGACCCGGAGCATGTCCTCCCGGTCCTGTCCGTAGCGGTCGGCCGCGGCGTGGATGATCCGGATGATCTCCTGCTCGCTGTACTCCGGGTTACCGTTCGGCCGCCCGTTGCCGGTCTCCGGCGTCGGCGTCGCCGGCAGCTCGAGGTAGTCGTTGGCGATCCAGCCGATCTGGCCATCCCAGACGACCCGCTGGAACCCGTTCTCCATCACCCCGGTCTGCTCCACCTTCGACCCGGCCGGGACGGAGGCGATGGCCCGCTCGCTCGCGCTGGGCCCGGCACGCAGGCTCATGTCGACCGTCGTGCGGGCCTCGCCGGCACCAGGGCGCGGGGTGCGGACCTCCTCCTCCTCGACGTTCTTGGACACCACCTCCTCTGCGACCGGGGCGGCGGGACCGAGCGCCTCGATCGGGATCCAGCCCCACATCCACATGTAGGTCGCGTAGACGTGGCCGTCGCTGACGTCGCCGAGCTGCTCGACCGTGGCCCCGGCGGGGACGGTGAAGACGATCGGGGACCCCTCTCCAGGCCACTCCCGCAGCGGCGAGTTCCACTTGGCCGTCGCCGGGCCTGTCCGCGTCTCGCGCTTCGGCGTGGGCTCCGGCGTCGCGGTCGGGGGAAGCGTCTCGGAGGCGGGTGCGGCCGCCGGCTCCGTCCAGGCCGGGGCCACGGTTGCGGTCGTCGCCGTCACGGTCGCCGTGGCAGTGTCGTCCGTGGCGGTAGCCGTCGCCGGGACCGTCTCGGGAACGGGCGTCGGCGACGCGCTCGCGGTCGGTGAGGGGTCAGCCGAGGCCATCGTGGCTGTGGCAGGACTGGTCGAGGCCGGCGGTGCGGCGTCTCCGGACACGGCTGGCGCCTCGGCACTGTCTGCGGGATCGGCGCCCAAGGCGGGATCGGCCGCGGCGGAAGGTGCTGCCTCGGAGGCGGTGTCGGTGGCTGGAGTCGGGGTGGCTGTGGCGACGCTATCCCGGGGGAGCTCGGCGGCCACTCCCGCCGCCGGGGACTGCTCCGCCCCACCGACCGGGCCGGTCGCACTCCCGTCCGTTCCGGAGGCGTCCGAGGTCGCGACCTCGGCAGGTGGACTCGGTGCGGCGGGCACTGTCGGTGGAGGGGGGGCGGCCGGAGGAGCCGCCGTTGCGGCCAACGCCGCCGGGGCGGCCTGCTTGTCGACCGCGAGTGCGGCGCCGTCGACCCAGCCGGAGACGCCACCGGCCAGGACCGGGTAAAACCCGTCCCGCGGCGCGCCCTGGATGGCGAGGTCGGTGCCGACCGGGAGTACGGAGACGGTCGCGGCGCCGGCGGTCGGCTCAGCCAGCAGCGGCGTCACCGCCGTGACCGTGGTAGCGGCCAGCGCGGCAGACGGCACCCCGAGGACGGAGCCTACGCTCAGGGCGGCGATCACGAAGAAGACGCGGACCAGCCGCACCATCGGCAGTTTCCCTTCCCGTCCCCACACGGGGACGCCCCTGCTGCCGGATGCGGGTGGGCAACACGACACCGCCAGCCTAGCGTCCGTACACCCCCGGGGCAACCTCCCGAGGGTCACGGATCCGCTGCGCCGCCCTCCGGCCGGATGACCGCCTCACCGGTCGCCCGTGCCCCTCCGGACGAACGGAGAGCGGCCGCGGTTTCGACCGGCACCAGAGAAGAGGACGTTGGTCCCGAATCGGTCAGGTGGACGGAGCGACACCCTCGCCCCGCACGGCCAGGAACGCCTCGACCTCGGGCAACGTCGGCAGACCGGCCTGGGCGCCGAGAGCCCGCGTTGCCAAGGCGCCCATCGCCGTGGCGAAGCGGGCGGTCTCCGGCCACGGCCAAAACCGCGCCATGCCCCAGGCGATGCCGGCCAGGAAGGCGTCGCCGGCCCCGGTCGGGTCGACCGCGTCGACGGCGAAGGCTGGGATGCGCCAGCGTTCGTTCTCGGTGACGACGGTGCAGCCGCGGACGCCGGCGGTGACGATGGCCGCCCGCAGGTTCGCCCCGGCGATGCGCTCCTGGAGCGCGTCGAGCGCGATCGCGGT
This sequence comes from uncultured Thermomicrobiales bacterium, assembly GCA_902806345.1. GTDB lineage: Bacteria > Chloroflexota > Chloroflexia > Thermomicrobiales > UBA6265 > CADCWF01. Next base: position 10,395 of record CADCWF010000006.1, on the reverse strand, counting down.
GTCGGGCGCGCCGACGACGTCCCGGATGTCCTTCTCGGAGCCGACGAAGACGTCGTGGCGGAGGGCCAGCTCCAGGCGGTCGGGGATCGCCGGGTCGGCCAGGTAGTTGGCCGTGCCGAGCAGGCGGGTCCGCGGCGAAACGTGGGCCGGGAGGTCGGTCAGGAAGCGCAGCAGGGGCGGGTCGCAGAGGTCGAGCAGGACGATGTCGTGGCCGAAGATGGCCGGGATGTCGAGGCGGTCCCCCTTGCGGACCTGCGCTCCGGGGTGCCAGAGGATGGTGCGATCCGGCGGCTCCCGGCTGACCAATACCGTCGCTTGATCGGTCCGCTCGCCGGGACGGACGACCGACCACGACATGTCGACCCCGGCCGCCTCGAGCCCAGTACGAACCAACGCCCCCTCGGCGTCGTCGCCGAGCGCTGTCACGACCTTGACCGTGGCGCCGAGGCAGGCAAGGGCGACGCAGGTGTTGGTGGTGGTGCCGCCAGGCGCGGCGAGTTCCTCCAGGACGGTCGACTGCTCGCCCGACGCCGGGTAGCGGTCGATTACCAGCAGCCGGTCCCAGGAGGCGAGGCCTATGGCGGCAACCCTCACGAAGCGGCCTGAGACCGACGAGCAGGGGTGGGCATGGGCGACATGGGAGCTCCCTGACTGCTGGACCGGCAAGTCGGGCGCCGCCGTGGCCGATTCTGCCAGAAGGGCCGCGCACGCAGATACGCAATCATGCGCGGCCGCGGGTGCGCCAACGTAGCGATCCCGGCAGGACAACGGCCGCTCGCGGTTCCGACGCCCGAGTGTTGCCGGCAGGGGGTGGCGGCGGGCTGGCCGGGCACCGTTCCTTGTCCCGGTTACAGGTCAGTGATGGTGCGGTCCCCGTAGTAGCGCATCGCGTGGCCGCCCCGATCGTGCAGGATCGCCCGCGCCCGGTCCCGCTCCGCCTGCCCCGGTGCATGCACCGTGACGAACGACGCGCCGCGCTCCGCCTCGGCCAGGTATTCCTCCACCGCGGCCTGCTCCTCGGCCGGGAACAGGTCCGCCGCCCGCTGGAGGAAGGTGCGGTTGGCCGCGAAATCGCGCCAGTTGGCGATGAACGTCGGTCCGGGGCAGATCTCGGCGACGGCCTCGGCGAACCCGGCCGCCCGGAGGTCGGCCAACGCCCCGGCCGCGCCGGCGGGGTCGTCGATCACGGCGACGACGTAGTGCTTCGGGTAGTAGGTTCCAAGGGCGGTCGACAGCGGGTTCTTCGCCTCGGTCACGGCGTGATCTCCACCTTTCCCTGCTGGTCAGCGGTCTACCCCCGAACGCTAGCAGACCGAGTGGATGCCGGGAACGCGCCCCAATCGCTGTTCGTCGCCTCCGTCGCGAAAGCGACAACACCCCGGGCTCGACGCCGGCACAGCTCGGGCGCGGCCCGTTCCGGCAGGTCAGCCAGGCATTGGCCGCCCGACGGCCCGAGGCGAACCTGGGCAGGGCCCATCCGCTTGCCGCCCACTCGGGCCGGCAAGCGGCGATGCGGTTGACGATGGCGCGATCCGCTCCGAAACCGTTCTCCTCCGCTCGGTTGACAACGAGAGGTCTACCGGGCAAGCTGGCACCACAGCGTTTATACGTATCAGACCCCGGAGCGCGACGAGGCCCGCGGTGACGACCCCCCGTCTGACCGCCCGAAGACCGACCCAGGCCGACGTCGCCCGCCTGGCGGGGGTCTCCCAGCCGGTCGTCTCCTACGTCCTCGGCGGTGCCGCGGACGCCCCGGTCGCCGCCGACACGCGCGACCGGGTCCTGGCGGCCATCGCCGAACTCGGCTACGTGCCCGACCGCACCGCCCGCAACCTGCGCCGCCGCCGGACCTCGACCCTGGCCGGGATCATCCCGGACATCACGAACCCCTATTACCCCGCCTTCGTCCGCGGCGTCCAGGATGTCGCCGAGCTCCACGGCCTCGACCTCATCACCTACAACACCGACGGCGACGGCGCCAAGGAGCGGAAGGCCCTCCGCTCGGCGCGGGAGGGGCGAGTGGAGGGGGTCATCGTCACCCCGTTCCACCTCGAACTCGACGACCTCGCACCGCTCGTCGCCGACGGCATCACCCTGGTCGTCACCGGCGAGATCGGGTTCGACCCGATCCCGTCCGGGATCGACCAGCTGAGCGTCGACAACGCGGCCGCCGCCGCCGCTCTCGTCGACTACCTGATCGACCGTGGCCACACCCGGATCGGGATGATCGCCGGCGAGGCGGGGACCCCTCCCCGCGAAGGCCGGGTCCGCGGCTATATCCGGGCGCTCCAGGCACGGGCCATCCCGCTCGACCCCGTCTTGATCCGGCACGGCGAGTTCACCGTCGACGGCGGCTACGCCGGCGCCGGCGAACTCCTGAAGCTCTCCCAGCGGCCGACCGCCCTCTTCGCGGCCAACGACCTGATGGCGATGGGGGCGCTCATCCGCCTCCGCGAAGCGGGGCTGCGGGTGCCCGCCGAGATCGCCGTCGCCGGGTTCGACGACATCCCGGCGGCGAGGCTCGTCCACCCTGCCTTGACGACAGTCGCCCAACACCCGGAGCGCCTTGGCAGACGCGCCGCCGAAATGGTCACCGAGCGCTTGTCCGGATCGGGGCCGAGCGGCGGCCGCCAAGAAGTACTACCGTTCGATCTCGTCGTGCGGGAGTCGGCGTGATGCCGCGTGCTCCCGACCGCCGCAGCCGGAGGAGGTGCGACCGAACGAACCGCGGGCTGTGACCCGACGCGGGGTACCGGAACCCGTCCCGCCGATGTCGGCGGGCCGACCAGGAGGTTTTGGATGAACGTGGGAATCGAACGCCCGTTGCGCTGGCTGGCCGTGGCCGGGTTGGTGGCGCTCTCGCCGCTGGCGGCCGTCCTGCCGACGCGGGCCCAGGAGCCGGCCGAGATCCAGATGTGGTTCGACACCACCGGCGGCTCGGAGACGGCCGACTGCATCGTCGCCAACGCGGTCGACCCGTTCAACGCCCGCGGCGGCGCCGTCAGCGTCCGGGCGACGATGCAGGCCAACAACTGGGACGCGACCCGGACCGCGATCGCCGGCGGCGCCGGGCCGGACATCGTCGGCACCCCCGGCCCGTCCTTCGTCGCGCAGCTCGCCCAGGCCGGCCAACTCGTGCCCTTGTCGGCGTTCGCCGAGCAGTACGGCTGGGCGGACAGGTTCGTGCCCTGGGCGCTGGATCTCGGCCGGGTGAATGGCGAGCTCTACAGCGTGCCGTCGGAGATCGAGACGCTGGTCCTCTACTACAACGCCACGCTGTTCGAGGAGAACGGCTGGGAAGTCCCCCGGACGATGGACGAGTTGATGACCCTGGCCCAGACCATCGACGAGGCCGGGATCATTCCGTTCGCCCACGCCAACGCCGAGTGGCGGGCCGCCAACGAGTGGTTCGTCGGCGAGTTCCTCAACCACGGTGCCGGCCCCGAGAAGGTCTACCAGGCGCTGACCGGCGAACTGCCGTGGACCGACGCCGACTTCGTGGCGGCGATCGAGATGCTGAACCAGATGCAGCAGAACGGCTGGTTCATGGGCGGCCTCGACCGCTACTACACCGCGACGACCGACGAGCGCCTGGCTGCCTTCGGCGAGGGCGAGGCGGCGATGAATATCGAGGGCTCCTGGTTCATGCAGGATGTCAACGCCTTTTTCGGCGAGGAGGCGGGCAACGAGAACGACTGGGGCTGGGCTCCCGTCCCCTCCACCGACGGCGAGCCGAGCTACACCCTCGGCATCGGCCAGACCTACTCGATCAACGGCAATAGCGCCAACCCGGAGGCGGTCGCGGAGTTCATCGACTACCTCTTCTCGCCCGACACCCAGGCGGCGCTGGTCACCCAGTGCGGCCTGCCGCCGGCCCCGGTCGAGCTGGATCCGGCCGACCTGGCCGACCTCGACCCGCGCCACGCCGAGCTGCTCGGGGCTCTGAACGAGGCGTCGGCGGCGAACGACTACGGCTACACGACCTGGACCTTCTGGCCGCCGGAGACCGAGACCTACCTCTACGAAGAGGTCGAGAAGGTTTGGGCCGGCGAGGTCACCGCCGAGCAGTACCTCCAGGGGCACCAGGAGCGGTTCGACGCCGAGCGCGAGGCGGGCGCGGTGCCGCCGATCCCGGCCCGGTAGCCGGCGATTCGGCTGCCTCGCCAACGCGAAGGGAGGGGGCGGACCGAGTGGACCCCTCCCCAGCCCCTCCCCCGATGTCGGGGGAGGGGAAATCGCCGACCGGCGCAGGTTAGGCGAAAGGGAGCGGCACGATGCGAACCTCTGTCGCGCTGCCGGCGTCCCCGGCGTCGCGGACGCGGCCACAGAGCCGCCAGGTCTTCTTCCGCAAGAAGGTCGTCCCCTGGCTCTTCGTGCTGCCGATCCTGCTGATCAACGTCGCCGTCGTCCTGGGGCCGGCGCTCAGCGCGGTCTACTATTCGATGACCAACTGGAGCGGCCTGGGACCGGCCGAATGGGTTGGCCTCGCCAACTTCCAGCGCCTCGCCGCCGACGGAGCCTTCCGCCACGCCTTCACCAACAACGTCGTCTGGCTGGCGATGTTCCTGACCATCCCGGTTGGGATGGCGCTCGGCGCCGCCAGCCTGCTCGCTCCGGTCAAGCGGGGCTCGCTCTTCTTCCGGATGGCCCTCTTCATCCCCTATGTCCTGCCGAGCGTCATCACCGCCAACCTCTGGCGGGCGCTGCTCAGCCCCGACCGGGGCATCCCGGCGGCGCTGACCGATCTCGGCCTGCCCGGGTTCGACCGCGCCTTCCTCGGGAGCCCGCAGACGGTCCTCCCCGCGATCGGCTTCGTCGACAACTGGCACTGGTGGGGCTTCCTGATGGTGCTCTTCCTGGCGGCGATGCAGAACATCCCGCGGGAGCTCTACGAGTCGGCCCGGCTCGACGGCGCCGGCCGCTGGCGGGAGTTCATGGACATCACCCTGCCCGGCATCCGGCCGACCCTCGTCTTCATGATCCTGATGACGACGATCTGGTCGTTCCTGACCTTCGACTACATCTGGATCCTGACCCAGGGCGGTCCGGCCGGCGCGTCGGAGGTGCTGGCGGTGCTGGTGTTCAAGGAGGCGTTCCGCAACTACAACGCCGGGTATGCCTCGGCGCTCGGGCTGACGCTCTCCTTCTTCGTCGGGATCGTCATCTCGGTCTTCGTCGTCCTGCGTCGCCGCGGCTGGGAGATCTGATCCGATGGCGACCACCACCACGACCACCACGACGCCCCCGGTCTTGCCTCCGCCCAAGCGCGGCCGGATGCGCCGCGAGCAGAGCCTGGCGCCCAACTACACCGTCCTCGGGGCGCTGCTCGTCTTCGCCCTGGGGCCGCTGTTGATCCTGTCATTCAACGCCCTGAAGGACCGGGCCGAACTGGGGAGCAACCCGCTCGGGCCGCCCTTGCAGCTCAACTTCGCCAACTTCGCCGAGGCGTGGGAGGTCGGCAACTTCGCGGTCACCACCCGCAACAGCGCGGTCCTCGTCGCCGGCACCGTCGCGGCCGTGCTCTTCCTCGGCGGGATGGCCGCCTACAGCCTGGCCAAGCTGAACCTGCCCGGGGCGGGGCCGCTGACGATGTACCTGCTGATCGGCTCCAGCCTGCCGATCCAGCTCTACCTGGTGCCGCTCTTCTTCGCCTGGCAGCGGCTCGGCCTGGTCAACAACCTGTTCGGCCTGATCCTCATCTATGTGGCCACGAACGCGCCCTTCGCGGTCTTCCTGCTGCGCTCCTACATGCTCCAGATCCCGTCGGACTTCGAGGACGCGGCGCGGGTCGACGGGGCGAGCGAGTGGCAGGTCTTTTCCCGGGTCGTGGTGCCACTCTCCTGGCCCGGCTTCCTGACGGTCGGCCTCGTGGTGGCGCTCAGCGTCTGGAACGAGTTCCTGCTGGCGACGGTCTTCCTGACCGAGCAACACCTCTTCACCATCGTCACCTCCTACGCCAACTTCGCGACCCGTTTCAGCCGCGACTGGAGCCTGACGAGTGCGGCCGCGCTGATGATGATCCTGCCGATCGTCGCGATCTTCCTGCTACTGCAGCGGCGCTTCATCGACGGGCTGACGCAGGGCGGGCTGAAGGGGTAAGGGACGGGTGAGTCACGGAGTTGAGGCGTCCTACGGACGGCGCGTTTCGTCCGTCATCCCTCGGCTCCGCTCGGGATGACGGGGGGGACGAGGCGGCTGGGGAGGGGAGGGGAGATGGCCATCACCGACAGCGAGCTGTACCGCAAGGCGCGCGGTTGTCTCTATGGGGTCGCCGTCGGCGACGCCGTCGGGGCGCCGGCGGAATGGAAGACGCCGCAGCAGATCCGGGAGCGCTACGGCGCCATCGAGGGATTCCCCGAGCCGTGGGACGGGCCGTCGGAGGTCGGCAAGGGGGACGGCCGTTTCACCGACGACACCCACATGACACGGGTGCTCGCCCAGGTCTACCTCGACCACGGCGGCCACCTCGACGCCTTCTCGTTCGCCCGCCGGATCGTGCCGCCGATCGCCGACGAGCGGCGCTGGGTCGCCGAGCGGGGGCAGGAGATGCTCCTGGTCGACCGGCTCTTCTACCCCGAGAAGTGGCTGCTGATGCGGCTGCGGCTGGCCAACGCCGACCCTCGCCTGGGGGGCGTCGGCAACATGGTCAACTGCGGCGCCGCGATGTACGCCGCCCCGGTCGGGATCGTCAACGCCGCCGACCCGGAGGGCGCCTACAAGGAGGCTGCCGAGATCTTCGCCGCCCACCAGTGGAGCTTCGGGCTGGAGGCGGCGGCGGTGATGGCCGCCTGCGTGGCCGAGGCGTTCCGCCCCGGCGCCTCGGTCGAGTCGGTCGTCGCCGTCGCCCTCGACCTCGCCAAGGAGGGCACCCACGACGCGATCGCGGCGACGGTGGCGGCGGCCCGAGGGTGCGCTGACTGGCGGCAGGCGATCCCGGTGCTACGGGACGCGATCCGGCCCTTCGACGGCAGCGCCGAGGACGGCGTCCGCGACCGCGGCAACGGCACCGACGACTGGGGACCGAGCCGGCTGAAATCGATCGAGGAGGTACCGGTCGCGCTCGGCTTCCTGGTCGTCGCCGGCGGCGAGTTCGAGCCGGCTGTCTTCGGGGCGGCCAACTACGGCCGCGACAACGACTCGATCGCGGGGATGGCCGGCGCCATCGCCGGAGCCCTCCACGGGGACGGCGCGATCCGGCGGGAGTGGATCGCCCGGATCGACGAGGCCAACCGGGTCGACCTCGACCCCCTGGCCGAGGGGCTCGCGCGGTTGGCCGTCCATCTACAGCAGTTGCAGATCGCCAAGGCGGAGAAGCGGGCGTTGGTGTTCGGGCAGTTGGCGCGGGAGGCCGTGGGTTGACCCCGATGGCGACCGGTTGACGCCGGAGGCGATCGCGTAGGGGCGGCACCTGTGCCGCCGGCGGTCCGAAGGACCGTATCCGTGTTGTCGCGGGAGTGGCACTGCGGGCCATGGGCAGGACCCGTCCTGCCCCTACGGATGTGGCGGGCGCCGAGGGTCCCGCCAGACAGGCAAGGCGAAGGGGAGGGGAAACCGTGGCGCTGCCACCTGACTACGCGGAGCGCGTCTACGCCGGGGTGCTCGGCAAGATCGTCGGCGTCTACCTCGGCCGCCCGGTCGAGGGCTGGAGCCACGAGAAGATCGTCGCCACGCACGGCGAACTCGACCGCTACGTGCCGGACCCCCGCGGCGCTCCACTGGTCCTCACCGACGACGACATCTCGGGGACGTTCATCTTCCTGCGGGCGCTGCCCGACCGCGGCAACGACCCAGCGCTGACACCGGCCCAGATCGGCGAGACGTGGCTGAACTACCTGATCGAGGAGCGGACGATCCTTTGGTGGGGCGGCGTCGGCAACTCGACCGAGCACACCGCCTACGTCCGGCTCAAGCAGGGCATCGAGGCGCCGGAGAGCGGCTCGCGGGCGCGCAACGGCAAGACGATCTCCGAGCAGATCGGCTCCCAGATCTTCATCGACGGGTGGGGCATGATCTGCCCCGGCGACCCGGAGCGGGCGGCCGACTTCGCCCGCCGGGCCGCCAGCGTCAGCCACGACGGGGAGGCGATCTACGGCGCCCAGGTCGTCGCCGCGATGGAGGCCCAGGCCTTCGTCGAGTCCGACATCGACGCGCTGCTCGACACCGCCGTCGGCCTGATCCCGGCCGACTCGACGATCCGCCGCCTGATCGACGACGTCCGCGGCTGGCACGCCGCCGAGCCCGACTGGCGGGCGACGCGAGAGAAGATCGCCGCGAACTACGGGTACGACAAGTACCGCGGCGCCTGCCACATGGTCCCCAACCACGCCCTGATCGTCCACGCCCTGCTCCACGGCGAGGACGACTTCCGACGGTCGCTCATGATCGTCAACACCTGCGGCTGGGACACCGACTGCAACTCCGGCAACGTCGGCTGCCTGCTCGGGATCAAGAACGGCCTGGCTGGGATCGACCGGTCGCCCTACGACTGGCGCGGTCCGGTCGCCGACCGCCTCTACTTGGCGACGGCCGACGGCGGCCGGGCCATCTCCGACGCCGTCCGCGAGACGGACGAGATCGTCAACATCGGGCGGGCGCTGGCGGGGGAAGGGCCGCTGACGCCGAAGGGCGGCGCCCGGTTCCACTTCTCGCGGTCCGGCTCTGTCCAGGGCTTCCAGACCGGCGACTCGGGGGCCGCCGTCGCCAACGTCGAGCGGGGCGACGACCGGATGCTGGAACTCGGCTTCGAGGCGACGGCCGCCGGCGATTCGGCGCGCGCCGCGACGCCGACCTTCATCCCCGAGGAGGCGATCGCGATGCCGGGCTACACCCTGCTCGCCTCGCCGACGCTCTACCCCGGCCAGCAGGTCTCGGCGAGGGTCATGGCCGGCGACGCCAACCCGTCGCCCGTGGCGTGCCAGCTGTACCTGCGCGTCTACGGGGCCGACGACGCGCTCGCGACGATCTTCGGGCCGGAGGCGATGCTGGAGCCGGGGACGACGACCGAGCTTGCCTGGCGCGTGCCCGACACGGGCGGCAACCCGATCGCCGAGATCGGGCTGGAAGCAACGGCGGGCGCCGCTGGAACCGTGTCTATCCTGCTCGACCGTCTCGCCTGGACCGGCGCCGCCGAGGCCACCTTCGCCTGCCCGGCCGGGGAAGGCGCGATGTGGCGGCGGGCCTGGGTCGACGGCGTTGACCTCTGGCAGGCGCGCTGGCCCCAGGCGTACCGGATCGTCCAGAACGAGGGCTGCGCCCTCATCTCGCAGGGCACGGCCGACTGGGTCGACTACCGGGCCGAGGCGACCGTCTCCGTCCCGCTCGCGAGCGAGGGAGGGATTGCCGTCCGCGTCGGCGGCCAGCGCCGCTGGTACGGCCTGCTCCTCGGCGCCGACGGCACCGCCCGGCTCGTCAAGGCCGCGGACGGCCGCCGGACCCTGGCCGAGGCGGCGTTCCCCCTGGGGTTCGACCGACCCTACGACCTAACCCTGGAGGTGGTAGGGAACCGCCTCCGCGGTGCGATCGACGGGCGGCAGTTCTTCGACGAGGTGGATCCCGACGGCCCTCTGCCGGGTGGCGGCGTCGGCCTCGTCGTCGCGGACGGCTGCCTGATCTCGGAGGCGGTGACAGTGGGGCCCGTTGCGTAGCCGACCCGGGCGGGCGGCGGCGACGCCGACGGGGGCGACGGCGACGACCGGCTGTACGGCGGGCAGGTCCCCGACGACTTGATCGGCGGCGCCGGGGCCGACCGCCTCAGCGGCGGCGACCCCCTCTACGTGGGCGACGGGAACGACATCCTCGACGGTGGCGAGGGCGACAACAACATCCAGGGCCTGGCGGACGACGATCGGCTCACGGGGGGGCGGGTGACGACCACTGCAACGGCGGAACCGAGGTCGACACGACCCCGAGGCCGAGACCAGGATCGAGCGGCGGTAGCAGCGCGTCGGGGCCCGCAGCCGGGAAGACGAGGGGAAAGCCGGGCGACCGACTAGCCCGGTCGTCGCCGCGTTTTCTTGACACGTCTCCACCCGCCGGTCTCGCGTCGGGTGGGGACGGCGCCATCATACGCCAGGTGCAAACGGTGCGTATCCACCCGTGAACGTGGGGGGGCGACGATGGAGATCGAGGAGACAGGAATCGCACAACCCGCCGCGCCCCCCTCTTGCCCGCGCTGCGGGGGCAGCCGGTTCCGGCCGACCCTCGAACCGAGAGAGGACCGCGTCCCGTTCTTCTGGACGTGCCTGTCGTGCGGCGAGCTGCTCGGGCTCTTGGAGACCGAAACAGACAGGGCAGGCGAGGACGTGCACCCGGTCATCCCCGGCAACGTCGGGTCGCCCGACGACGTGCCGAAGGGCACCCCAGTCGCGGACGAGGAGTAGGGCGCGAGCTGTAGCT
>CADCWF010000005.1 GCA_902806345.1 uncultured Thermomicrobiales bacterium | reverse complement strand
AAGGGGGGCTGTGGCCGCCTTACCACGTCGCCCCGGTCGTCCGCCAGGACGCCCTCGACGCCTACCCGGAGCTGGCCGAGACCCTCAACGCGGTCGCGCCGCTGCTGACCGACGAGGCGATGTCGGCGCTGAACTGGCAGGTTGACGGGCCGGAGGGGCTTGAGCCCGAAGAGGTCTCCCGCGCCTTCCTGGAGGAGAACGGGCTGTTGTCGTAGCGGCCCTGGCCGGCGTCGCGGTCTTCCGTGACGCCGGCCGCCGCCCGCCAGTCAACCGGGGCGGGCAAAGTCCGGCGGCTGCGCCGCCGAGCCCGGCCCTCAAACGCTTGGTGTGAATGAGCGGGACACGATAGCGGAGGCTCCGCGTTGTTGCGCGGATCCTCCGCCCGGCCCGAGCCCGCCTCGGACGCCACCCGAGGATCGGCGCCTCGCCACGGGTGTTCGCAGTTCGCACCAAGCGTTCTTGGGCCGGGCCTGAGGCCGCCGGTCTCGATCACCGTGCCCCAATCGTGGTTGGACAGATCACCGTGCTCGCAGGGTGCGGAGATTCCCTCTACGCTTACGCCAGTCTCACTCCCGGAACTTCGGCGCCCCGCAGGAGAACCGCCATCGCCACCGAACCCGGCGGACACGCGGCCGCCATCACCTTCGAGTCGGTCGTCAAGACGTGGCCGGGGGCGACCCGTCCGGCGGTCGACCACGTCAGCCTGACGGTCGAGCCGGGACGCTTCGTCGTGCTGCTTGGTCCCTCCGGCTGCGGCAAGACGACGCTCCTGAAGCTGGTCAACCGCCTCTACGAGCCGGACGGTGGTCAGATCCTGATCGACGGCCAGACGACGACCGCGTTGCCGGCACCGGAGCTGCGGCGCCGGATCGGCTACGTCATCCAGCAGGCGGGTCTCTTCCCGCACTACACGGTCGAGGCCAACGTCGCCGTCGTCCCCGGCCTGCTCGGCTGGGACAAGTCCCGGATCCGCGCCCGCGTCGACGACCTCCTGGAACTGGTCGGGCTGCCGCCGGCCGAGTACCGCCAACGCTACCCCTCGCAGCTCTCGGGCGGCGAGCAGCAGCGGGTCGGCATCGCCCGCGCGCTGGCGGCCGAGCCGCCGACCCTGCTGATGGACGAGCCCTTCGGCGCCCTCGACGCGATCACCCGAACCCGGCTCCAGGACGAGCTGCGCCGCATCCACAACCGCTTTGGGCAGACGATCCTCTTCGTCACCCACGACATCGAGGAGGCGGTCCGCCTCGCCGACAAGATCGTGGTGATGCGGACCGGCGAGGTCGTCCAGTACGACTCGCCGCTGGCCATCGTCATGGAGCCGGCCGACGCCTTCGTCGCCGACCTCGTCGGCGCCGACGATGTGCTGCGCCGGCTGAGCCTGATCGAGACCGGTTCGGTCGCCGGTCCGTTCCGCCCCGGTGACCCGATCTCGCCGGAGGTGCCGGCGATCTCGCGGCGGTCGATGCTGCGCGAGGCGCTGGAGTTGCTGCTCGAGCGGGGCGCGCCTCAGCTCGTCGTCATCGACGAGGACGCCAACCCGGTCGGTACCCTGCGGCTGTCCGATGTCCAGACCGCGAGCGCCCCGCTCCGGCACGGCGACGAAGCGACCGGCGCCGACGTGGCTCCGGTGCCCGTTCGTCCCGCGCCGGCCCGGTGAGCCTCGACTACCTGTTCCAGCGGCCGGACCGGGTCTGGGCCTTCACCCTGGAGCACCTCGGCCTCTCGGCGACGGCCATCCTGGTGGCGCTGCTGGTGGCGATTCCGCTCGGCATCCTGGCCACCCGGTTCAAGCGGTTGACGCTGCCGACCCTGAGCCTGCTCGGCGTGGTCTACACCATCCCGAGCCTCGCCTTTCTCGCCCTCCTGATCCCGGGCCTCGGCATCGGCCGCACCCCGGCGCTGGTGGTGCTGGCCACCTACGCCCAGCTCTTCCTGGTCCGCAACATCGTCGCCGGCCTGCGTGGGGTCGGCACGGCCACGCTGGAGGCGGCGGTCGGCCAGGGGATGACGCCGTGGCAGGTTTTCGCCCGGGTCCGGTGGCCGCTGGCGTTGCCGGTGATGCTGGCCGGGTTGCGGACCGCCTTCGTGACGACGATCTCGCTGGCCACGGTCGCCGCCTGGATCGACGCCGGCGGCCTCGGCACCCTCCTCTTCGAGGGCATCTCCCGCAACGCGCCAAACCGCATCCTCGCCGGCGCCGTCGCGATCACCGCCCTCGCCCTGCTGGCCGATGGGCTGCTGCGGCTGGCGGAGCGGCAGACGGCGGCGGCACGGGCTCGCCGGGCGTAGGGGATAGGAGAACACCCCCGCGCCGGTCGTCGTTCTCCTATCCCCTAGACCTATCCGCTTCGAACAATGTCCAGCGTTGCGGCGGGCGGCTCCCGAGGCAGCCCTCCTGCCAGTCCCGCTGCGGGTGGAGTCGGAGGAACTCGGCGGCGGCGATCGAGCGCCAGTAGCCCGGTTTCGTCGCCGGCCGGAACGAGGTGGTCCTTGTTTCGGTCGGTCCGATTCGCCACGCCAGCTTCTCCGGTGTTCGCTCGTTCGGCACCGGCGGCTGCATCCCGTCGCGCCGGGAGGTGAACGATGTCGGAAACCTTTCGCCATCGCGCGGCGGTACCCGAGCCGCAGGCACGGCGGCGCCGAGCTGCACCGATGCTCGCGTGTGGACGATCAATCCGCGGGCGCTTATCCCGATGCGACCAGGGAGACGCCAAGCCGCGTGGCCGCATCCTGTAGTCGGCGATCCAGCATTGCCAGTGGCAGCCCCCGCCGCAACGCGAGCTCGAGGTAGCTTGCATCGTAGACCGACAGGCGGTGCTCCCGCGCGAGGGCCAATACCGGCGCGAGCGCCGGGGCCGAGCCACCACCGGCCTCAATCTCGATCGGCAACGTGGTCAGCAGCGCAAAGAAGCCCGCCACGTCGGCGCGGGACCAGTGCTGGCGGCGCTCCCCGACGAGGACGCCGTTGGCCACCTCGAACGGCCAGATCGGCGGGACCGCTGCCGACTCGCCTTCGAGGCGGTCCAGTACGCCGTGGGCGAGCGAACCTGGCTCGTCCTCGAAGCCCCACGCCACGGTCAGCGACGCATCGAGGACCAGCATCAAAAGCGACGGCCTTCCTCGATCATCTCCCGGATGGTCAGCCCGTCGAGCCGGATGTTGTGTTCCTTGCGGTATGCCAGCCACTTGTCGATGGCGGCCCGGACATCCTTGCGGCGCGCCTCCGGCGGCGGCCCGAGCTGGGCCACCGGCGTCCCGTGCTTCGTGATCGTGATGGTCTCGCCCCTGGCCACCTCATCGAGCAGTCTCGATAGGTGAGTCTTGGCCTCGAACGCCCCGACCGTCTTCATCGACGTTGACCCCTCGCGATGCAACCGACTAGAAGACAACTAGTTTTCCGCTCCGAACCCGCCGGATCAAACGACGCCGACGCCTCACCTTCCGCCGACGGCAACGCGTCAATCGGCACAGGTTGGAGCGGATGTCGGGCATGGCGGCGTGCACCGCGGTGACCGGCACGTCGTCGAAGGCAATTCGCGTGGATGCTGGTTGGGCTACGTCCCCAACCGCCGCACGTGGAGCATGTTGGTGCGGCCGGAGACGCGGGTCATCGGCAGCGAGCCGACGATCAGGGCGTAGTCGCCCGACTCGGCCAACCCCTGCTCGACGATCTGCTGACCGGCCACCCGGAACAGGTGGTCCGGGTCGTCCTCCAGCGGCACCACCGTCGCCCGCACCCCCCAGTTCAGGTTCAGCCGCCGGGCCACGTCCTCGTCGGCGGCGACCCCGATGATGTGCGGCCGGGGCCGGTACTTGGCGACCCGGCGGACCGAGGTGCCGGTCAGGGTGAAGACCACGAGGTGCTCGACCGGGTCCGTCTCCGAGAGCTCGCGGACGGCGCGGGCGATCGCGTCGGCGAGGACGGCGCTGGTCTCGGTCTGGTCCGGCAGCGGCAGGGAGGAGGCGGCGGTCCGCACCGGCCCCTCCTTCTCCGCCTCCCGGATGATCCGGCCCATCGTCGCCACCGCCTCGACCGGGTAGGCGCCGACCGCCGTCTCGGCCGAGAGCATCACGGCGTCGGTGCCGTCCCATACCGCGTTGGCGACGTCGCTCGTCTCGGCCCGGGTGGCGACTGGCTGGGTGATCATCGACTCCAGCATCTGGGTCGCGGTGATCACCGGCACCGCCCGCTCGTTGGCGACCCGGATGATCTGCTTCTGGGCGCGGGGCACCTTCTCGGCCTCCATCTGGACCCCGAGGTCGCCCCGGGCCACCATCAGGCCGTCGGTGACGGCGGCGATCTCGCCGATGTTGTGCAGCGCCTCCGGCCGCTCGATCTTGGCGATCAGCCCCGGCGTCGTGCCGCCCTGCCAGTTGGCGACCTGCCGCGCCAGGCGGACGTCGGTGGCGTCGGTGACGAACGAGAGGCCGAGGAAATCGACCCCGTACTTGACGCCGAACTCGAGGTCGACCCGGTCGACATCGGTCAGCGAGCCGCCCTTGATCGGGGCCCCCGGCAGGGTGACGCCCTGGCGGCTCAGCAGGAGGCCGCCCCGGCCGACGCTGCCGATGGCGACCCCGCCCCGGATCTCTTCGACCAGCAGCTCGATCAGGCCGTCCGAGATGAGAATCCGGGAGCCGGGTTTGACCACGTCGAAGAGGGTCGGGTAGTCGATCCCGATCCGGGTCGCGGTGGTCGGCTCCGGCCGGTTGACGATCTCCATCGTGGTGCCGCGGGCGACCGGCACCTTGTCGCCCTCGAGCGGCCCGGTCCGGATCTTGAGTCCGCGCAGATCCAGCAGGATCGGCACCATCTTGCCGACCTCGGCGGCGGCGGCGCGGACCTCCTCGATCAGCCTGGCGCGGTCGTCCGGGGAGCCGTGGGCGGTGTTGATCCGGCAGACGTCGAGGCCGGCCTCCATCATCGCGCGCAGCGTCTCCGGCGCCGAGGAGGCCGGCCCCAGCGTCGCCACGATCTTGACCCGGCGCTCGTCGTAGACGCCCACGCGCGCTCCTCCCGCCCCTCGGCCGCCCCGTTCCTTGCCGTCGCGGCGGCATAGTACCGTGCCAACCACCCGGGGCGTCGAGCACCGCCGGTTCGGCGGGAGGGTCGGTAACGGGCTGGCCTGGGCTCCGTTGGCGACCCGGTGTCCGACCGGGGTCGAGCGCCGCCGGGGACCCGGCCGCCGCTCGGTCGCCGGATTTCCGACCGACGCTATGCGACCGGTCGCCGCCCTGGAAGGGCGTATAGTGGAGGCATCGACCAAGGTTGCGTCGTCCCGGATTAGGCAAGTCGGTGCCCGCGATGGACAACGGCTCGCCGGACGCGCGTTCCCGGCTCCGCCTCCTCCCGGTCCCGTCGGTTCCCGACGACGTTGCCGAAGTCCTCGCCTCCCTGCCGCTCCCCCGTGCCCGACTGATCGGACGTGAGGAGGACATCGCTGCCGTCGCCGCCATCCTCCGCGGCGACGATGTCCCGCTCGTCACCCTGAGCGGCCCCGGCGGCGGCAAGACCCGCCTCGCCCTTGCCGCCGCTCAGGTCGCGGCCGACTTCGCCGACGGCGTCGCGTTCGTCGCTCACGCCGTCGGCCTCGGTGACGCCGGCGGCCGGCCGCTGCGAGAGCGACTCGTCGCCCACCTCCAACCGCGCCGGTTGCTGCCACCCAAGAGCTCTCGGCATAGAACCCCGGCCGATGCTCTGCCGACCGCGTACCATCTAGGGGATTTCAGCGCCAGGCTGCGCGAACGGGGAAGGCCATGGACGATGCCCGAGGGGACTCGAGAACCGTGCCAGGGTCGCCACGTCCGACGCTTATGGATGTCCGGTGCCGGTTCCGTCACCAAGCCCGTCCGCAGCCAGCCCCCGGTAGCCGATCCTCGGCGCCTCAGCGGCGGCCAGGACCGAGGAGAGCAACCAGCGGCTTGGCGACGAGGTACTCCACCCGCTCGGCCCGCCCTTCGAGCATTCATTCCATCCGGTCACGATCCGGCTCCCCTGCGACGACGGCGTCACCACCCAAGCAGAGCCTTCTGCTCAATCAGAGAGCGGGATTCCAGGAACCGAGGATATCCTCGCCGATTCGGGGTGTTCACCCTGCCTCGATGCTTGTGGCCGAGGCAGGCTGCCGCCGACCACGAGGATTCGGCGCAAGACCAGTCCAGGCGAATCCCAGCCACCTCCTCCGGCAAGGCGGATGAGCCAATCCGATCGACTGGTTAGCGGCGGAGCACGCCGGATGGCCCTTCACCCTGCGCCGGACAGCGGATCGAGCCTGGTCGGGCGAACGAAGGAGCTCGGCATGCTCCGGGACCGCCTGCGGGCGGCGCTGGCCGGCGAGGGCGGGCTGGTGCTCATCGGCGGCGAGGCGGGGATCGGCAAGACCGCGCTCGCCGAGGCCCTGCTGATCGAGGCCAGGGATCACGGCGCGGCCGTCCTCGTCGGCCGGTGCTACGACCTCACCGACACGCCGGCGTACGGTCCCTGGATCGAGCTGCTGGCCAGGTCTCGGGAGGTCGGCTTGCCGCCCCTGCCGCCCGCATTGTCCGGCGCGAGCAATCGCGACGGGTACACGGGTCAGATCACGTTGTTCGACCAACTGCGGGAGTTTTTAGGGTCGGCGAGCGAGGCGAGGCCGCTCGTCGTCTTCCTCGACGATCTGCAATGGGCCGACGCGGCCAGCAACGACCTCCTCCGCTCGCTGGCCCGTTCCGTGGCAACCCTGCCGATGCTCCTCGTCGGCGCCTACCGCAGCGACGAGTTGCCGCGCGACCACCCGCTGTCACGCCTGCTCCCGCTGCTCGAGCGAGAAACCGGGGCGATGCACCTCCACCTCCAGCCGCTCGACCTGGCGGCGATCCGGACCCTCGTCGACGGGCAGGTTCTCCTTGCCGAGAACGACGCCAACCGGCTCGCGCAGGATCTCCACCGGCGGGCCGAGGGCAACGCCTTCTTCGCCGTTCAGTTGCTCCGCAGCCTGGAGGAGAACGGCATCCTCCGGCTGTCGGAGGATGGCTGGAGCCTCGGGGACCTTCACCGGGTGCTGGTGCCACCGTTGGTCCGCCAGGTCATCGAGGGTCGCCTGGCCCATCTTGCCGACGACGTGCGGGGCCTCCTCGGGTTGGCCGCGATCATCGGCCAGGACGTGCCCTTCGAGCTCTGGACCAGGGTCGCCGCCCGCTCGGAGGACGATCTTATAGCGGCCGTCGAGGCCGCGATCGCCGCTGGCCTGATCGACGCCACCGACGACGGGCTCGGGTTCCGCTTCAACCACGCCCTGGTGCGCGAGGCGATCTACGAAGGCATCCTGCCGCTCCGGCGGCGCGGGTTCCATCGCCTCGTTGCCGAGGCGTTGCTCGAAGCCGACGCGCCCGACCCGAACCCGGTGGGGTACCACCTCCGCCAGGCCGGGGATCCCCGGGCCGTCCACTGGCTCGTCACGGCCGGCGAACGGGCGGAACGCGTCGACGCATGGGCGACCGCCGCGACCCGGTACGAGATGGCCGTCGGTCTCCTCAATGCCGCGGCGGACCTGAACGCGGACTCCGGCTGGCTCCACCTGCGGATCGCCTTCCTGACGCGGTACCACGATCCACACGGCGCCATCGTCCACGCGGGTTCCGCCCTCGCCGAGGCGAGGCGCGTCGGCGACCGTCGACTGGCCGCCCGCGCCCTCGGCACGCGCGGGATGGTCTGCTGCCTCGCCGGAACTGCCCGAGAAGGCCTCGTCGATCTGCGGGCGGGCGTCCACGAAATCGACGCCGTTGCCTCCACGCCGAGCACCCATCCCTCCCTCGAATCCGAAATCGAGTTCGCCGCCGGCCGGGGGATGTTCGTGATTACCCTGGCCTTTTCCGGGCTGTTCGGGGAAGCCCTCGCCGAGGGCGAAAGGTACTTCCGCCCTCTTGAAGATGACCCGGAGACTCGACTGGCGCCTCCCCACCCCGGCGTGAGGTACGCGCTCGGGTTTGCCAACGCGATGCTCGGTCGGGTCCCGGAAGCCGAACACTCCTATGCCGGGGCCCTCGCCGGGCTTCAGGTGCTCCGGTCCGAACAGGGCCGCCTCGATCCGCACCTGTGGTACGCCAACGTCCTCCGCGACAAATTCGCTTGGTTCCTGCTGCCGTTCCGGACCGACGACCTGGAGGAGCGGCAGCGGGTGGCGTCCGAACTTGCGCTGATGGAGGCGCGGGGAGATGCGGCCCGGTCCGTTGATGCGGGGCTGGATTCCACCCGATACATGTGGATGCCGCTGCTGGTCGCCGACGGTCGATGGCGGGAGGTCCGCCAGATCGCGCTCGCGGGGGGAGGAGCGCTCGCGGTCTATATCCGCGACTTTCAGTCCAGCGTGGTTGCGGAGATCGCCCGGTTGCAAGGAGAACCCCAGATTGCCTGGCACCTGATCCGGGAAACGTGGCCCGAGGGAGCGGCGTCCGAGCCGGGCTCCAGGAGCGTCTACTTCACGCTCTCGATGCAGCGCCTGGCGGTCGAGTTGGCGCTCGACGAGCACGACTTTCCGACGGCGCTGGCCTGGCTGACCATGCACGATCGGTGGCTGGCCTGGATGGAAGCCGTCCTCGGGTTGGCCGAGGCGAAGCTGCTCTGGGCTCGCTACCATCGCCTGCGCGGGGAGCGACCGCTCGCGGGAGAGAGGGCCCGCCTTGCCCTGGCCCTGGCGGATGCGCCACGGCAACCGATCGCGCTCCTGCGGGCACTCCGCACCCTCGGCGAAATCGCGACCGAGGACGGGCGCTTCGACGAAGCGGACGGTCTCCTGGATCAAGCCCAGACCCTGGCGCTGTCGTGCCGTATCCCCTTCGAGGAAGCCCTGACGGTTCTTGCGCAGGCGGAACTGCGCGCCGTTACCGGCCGCTCCGGCGACGCGCTGCGCCTCCTCGAAAACGTGTGGCGAATCTGCGGCCCGCTCGGCGCCAAACCCACGCTGGCCCGAGCGGAGGAGGTCACCGCCCTCGCCGCGAATCCCGCCAAGCCGCCCCGCCAACGGGGGCTCTCGGCCCGCGAACTCGAGGTGCTCCGCTTGCTCGCCGGCGGGCACAGCAACCAGGAGATGGCCGATCTGCTCTCGTTGAGCGTCCGCACGGTCGAGCGGCATCTTTCCAACGCCTACCTCAAGATCGGCGCCCCCGGCCGCACGGCGGCCATCGCCTACGCGCTCCGCAATCTCACCTGATCCACCGGACCGGGACCTCGGAGCGGTCGGAGTCGTTCGGCCTAACGGGTTGAGGCGCCTCCAACCGAGAGGGGTCGTACGCCGCTCCCCGGACCCGGCACGCCGAACCGAGACGAGGCACGGCCGTTTGGGCAGTCACCGTCTCCCGCCGGTCCCCGCTCGGTTCGTGTCGGGATGCCGCCCGCCGTTCTCCCCGTGGCCCAGCCGCTGCCCCCGCCGCCTACGTAGCCGGGCGACACCAGCGGTCCCCCACCCGTCGGCGCATTGGGTAGACCCCGCCACCGCCTTTCTCTCCGTTCGCCGAGTTCGCCGCTGCGGAATGGGTGCTTCCACGGAAGCCCCCGCGCCGCTCGCACCCTAGAGTGGCGACTGTCCGGGGGTTTCGGCGGGACGGCAGGCGAGAGCCGGTCGGACCGGCGGTCCCCCGGGCCCCGGCGCACGGCAACCGGGGATGCCCCCGTGGTTCGAGAAGGAAAGGATCGGCTGATGGTGAACCGACGCGCCGTGATCTCGGGTATCGCCGCCGGCTCGGCGGCATTGGCCGGCGGCCTCGTCCGGCCGGAATCGTCTTCGGCAGCCAAGCAGGAAGGGACCCCGATGACCGACGCTACCCCCGCCGCCGGCTCCTCTCCGACCGTCGTCCTCGTCCACGGCGCCTTCGCCGACGCCTCCAGTTGGAACGGCGTCGTCGAGCGCCTCCTCGCCGCCGGCGTCCCGGTCGTCGCCCCCGCCAACCCGCTGCGCGGCATCGCCCACGACTCGGCGTATATCGCCAGCGCGATTTCGCAGATCCCCGGCCCGGTCGTTGCCGTCGGCCACTCCTATGGCGGCGCCGTGATCACCAACGCCGCCGCCAACGCCGATAACGTCGTCGGGCTGGTCTACGTCGCCGCCTTCGCCCCGGAGGTGGGCGAGACCCTGCTCCAGATCGAGGGCGATTCCCGCGACAGCGTCCTGACCACCGCCCTGGTCGAGTTGCGGTACCCGACCGGGCAGGGCGCGGAGACGGCGGTCGAGTTCGCCATCTCCGCCGAGAAGTTCCACGAGGCGTTCGCCGCCGACGTGCCCGTCGATCAGACCGCCGTGATGCAGGCGACCCAGCGCCCGGCCGCGCAGGCCTGCTTCGCCGAGCCGACGACCGCCGCTGCCTGGAAGACCCTTCCCTCGTGGGCCGTGGTCGCCAGCGGGGACTACGCCGCCGGCAGCGACGTGGTCCGCTCGATGGCCGAGCGCGCCGGGGCCACGACCACCGAGGTCGAGGGCTCCCACGTGATCATGGTCTCCAAGCCCCAGGTCGTGGTCGACGCGATCATGAGCGCGATCGAAGCGGCCTGATCGGCGGGGCGGCCCGGGCCACCGAGGTCCACCGCCGATCGCCCAGGTCGTCGTTCCAGGTCGACAGCCCCATCGCTGCAAGGGAGCACACAACGTGATCACCTCCACCCGCATCAACGAGAGCGCGAACGCGGTCACGACTCAGGACGGGACCCGGATCTTCTACAAGGACTGGGGGTCGGGCCAGCCGGTCGTCTTCAGCCACGGCTGGCCGCTCAACGCCGACGCCTGGGACGACCAACTCCTCCTGGTGGCTGCCAACGGCTACCGCGCCGTCGCCCACGACCGCCGCGGCCACGGCCGCTCCGGCCAGCCCTGGGACGGCAACGACATGGACACCTACGCCGACGACCTGGCGGCGCTGATCGAGGCGCTCGACCTGCGCGACGTCGTCCTGGTCGGGCACTCCACCGGCGGCGGCGAGGTGACCCGCTACATCGGCCGCCACGGCACCTCCCGCGTCGCCAAGGCGGTGCTGGTGGACGCGATCTCGCCGCTGATGCTCAAGACGGCGGCCAACCCCGAGGGCACCCCGATCGAAGCCTTCGACGCCATCCGGGCCGGCGTCGCCGGCGACCGCTCCCAGTACTACCGGGACCTTGCCGTGCCGTTCTACGGCGCCAACCGGCCGGGCGCCCAGGTCTCGCAGGGCATCCTGGACATGTTCTGGCTGTGGTCGATGCAGGCCGGCCTCAAGGGCGCGTACGACTGCATCAAGGTCTTCTCCGAGACGGACCTGACGGAGGACCTCGAGCGCTTCGACGTGCCAACCCTGATCGTCCACGGCGACGACGACCAGATCGTGCCGATCGCCGCCTCGGCCAAGCGCTCGTCCAAGATCGTCGAGGGCTCGGTCCTCAAGGTCTACGAGGGGGCGCCCCACGGCCTGACCGCCACCCACAAGGAGCGGTTCAACGCCGACCTGCTCGCGTTCATCCGCTCCTAGTGGGTCCGGCGCCCCCGTCCTCAAACGTCCCGCCGCGCCACCATCCCGGCGCGGCGATCTCACCCCGGTCGCATCGCCAGCCACGGCGCGACCGGCCTCCCATCTGTCCCGGACCGGGGTCACCCGACCCCGGTCCCTCCCATTCACCGCTTCCTCCAGCGTCTGATGTCCCCTTCGCCACGACCCCCCACCCCGCCGATCACCCTCGACCACCGGCGAACCCAAACAGCCAGGAGGTCCGGAGATGTCGCCGAACCCCGTCGCGAATCGCGAACCGCCGACCGACGCGCTCGCGGGAAGGCTCAAGCGCACCGAGCTCCAGCACGTCGCCACCTCGATCCCGGGGCGGGAGATCGTGCAGGTGCTGACCGAGATCCCGGCCGGCGTCGCGTCGGGCTGGCACGAGCACCCGGGCGAGGAGGTCGGCTACATCCTCGCCGGGACGGTCGAGATGGCGTTCCGCGGGCACCCCGCCCTCATCCTGAGCGCCGGCGACCCCTTCCTCATCCCGCCCAGGACGCCCCACAACGCGCGCGATATCGGCCCCGAGACGGGCCGGATGCTCTCCACCTATATCGTCGAAACGGGGCAGCCCCTGGCGACGTTCACCGATTGACGACCCGCCCCGCGCTCGGCCGACGGCAGGAACGGAATCGACCGGCGGCGAGCGCTTCATCATCCAGCGGCTTCCCCAAGGCCGCACCCAGTCCAGGCCGAGATCGTCGAACCGATCCACGAGGTCACTGACCGTGCGGCGACAACCTCGCGATCCCGCAGCCGGCAGCCGCGTAGCGGTTCCCGCCGCGAAACGGCTGAAGCACCAATATCGTGGGGCTCGGCGTCCTGGCGGGAACCAGCCCGACCCGCGCGTCCGGCGTCCGGACGCCGCCGCTGCTGAAGGCGTCAGGGGACCGGTAGGCAGGGGCGGTTCCGGTGCCCCGAAAAGGTCTCCGGGGCCCGTGACGACGCGGCCAGGTACCGACTCAGAGAAGGAGGCAGCGCGATGTTCGACGGATTCACGACGGCGGAGATCGACACCGGCGAGACGACGATCTTCGTCCGCCACGGCGGCAGCGGCCCGCCGCTCCTGCTGCTCCACGGCTACCCGCAGACCCACCTGATGTGGCACCGGGTCGCCCCCCGCCTGGCCGAAGAGTTCACCGTCGTCGCCCCCGACCTCCGCGGCTACGGCGCCAGCTCGAAGCCCCCGGCCACCCCCGACCACGCGCCCTACGCGAAGCGGGCGATGGCGCTGGACCAGATCGCCGTCATGGACCAGCTCGGCTTCGACCGCTTCGCCGTCGCCGGCCACGACCGGGGCGGCCGGGTCGGCTACCGGCTGGCGCTCGACCACCCCGACCGGGTGAGCAAGCTCGCCGTGCTCGACATCGTCCCGACCGGCGAAGCGTTGCGGCGGGCGGACGCCGCCTTCGCCCTCGGCTACTGGCACTGGTTCTTCCTGGCGGCGCCGGCCCCGCTCCCCGAGACCCTGATCGGGCACGACCCGGACGCCTTCTTCCTCCAGGTGGACCGCTCGGTCTTCGATCCCGAGGCGCTGGCGGCCTACCTGGCGAGCGCCCGCGACCCGGCCGCGATCGAGGCCATGTGCGAGGACTACCGGGCGGCGGCCACCCTCGACTTCGCCCTCGACGAGGCCGACCGCGGTGTCCGCCGGATCATCTGCCCGGTGCTGGCCCTGTG
>CADCWF010000004.1 GCA_902806345.1 uncultured Thermomicrobiales bacterium | reverse complement strand
CAACTTTGAGCCAGTTTGCGCCTCGGGCGCCTGCTGCCCTGGCGAAAATCACCGGGGGACGTGCTGCTAGGCGCCCCACCGGTGGCCGGGGTCGCGCCGCACCGGTGATGCCGTTCCGGCGGCGCCCCGCGGTGAGGGACCCGGCGTCGTCAGGCGAGTCCACGCGGGGCCGGGGTGCTTGGCACCCTGGCCCCGCTTCGCTCCCCGGCGTGGCGGCCGCGAGGACGTCCGCGGTGGTGATGGAGCCCATCACCACCAGCACCGCGGTGGTCTTCGCGGCGAGGGTCGGCGCGGAGGTGCCGCCGGACGCCAGCGGCGGCTGGCGGGGAAGCAGCCGGAGGCGCTCGGGGACGGCCTCCACCCCGGCGCCCCCGGCCACGGGCACGAGACCGCCGTCACGCCACCGGGGTGTCGCGTCGCAGAAACGGTCGTTTGTGATACATCGACGATGTCAATGCGGGCTATGGACTGCCGTCGATCCGGTGGGACGACCTGCTACCCGGGGAAGGGAAGCGCTGCTGTAGGTGTTTTCGGCCGTTCTGAGCTCCGGAGGCGCAATCGATGGACTGGTCTGACAACACGCTGGTCGGGGTCTTCGTCGGATTCGGCCGCAGCGTGACCCGGTGTGAGAAGATACGAAGCACCTGATCCCCATCTGTTCATTGACCTGGTGCTCGCGCTCGCCAGCGCTCGCCTCCACGTCACCCAGGAGGAGTCGCCATGACGGATTCCACGAGCACGAGCGATCCCGTCCCGGTGGCGGCGGTCGTTCTCGGTCCCGGAGAGGGCCGCCGGGTCCCGCAGACGTCGGTCATCATCAAGGCGGAACGGCGGCACAGCGGCGGGATCTTGACCATTTACGAGGCGACGATCGCCCCCCGCCGGGCCGGGCCGAACCCCCACATCCATCGGAGTGCGGACGAGGCGTTCTACATTCTCGCGGGAGAGATGACCTTCCAGATCGACGGCGAGGAGCACGTCGCCCCGGCCGGTTCGTTCGTGTTCGTGCCGCGCGGCGTGCTCCACACCTTCTGGAACGCGGGCACCGAGCCGGCCACGCAGTTGACCGTGATCACCCCGTCGGGGCTCGAGGACTATTTCGACGCCCTCGGTGCCCTGCGGGCGGCGGGCGAGGTGACGCCCGAGGCGCTGGCCGCGCTGGAGGCGCTGAGCGCGCAAAACGACACCGTCCATGTGCCCTCGGACCGTCCGCCGTACGGGCCACTCGACTAGGTCACGCCCCGGGTTGGAGCCGATTGCACTTGTGTCGGAAACGGCCGTTTGTGGTACGCCTGCGAGCCGACCGACAAGGGAGGCTGTCGCGAAGCGCATCCACTTGGCGCCCCTGTCACAAAACCCGTTGCGGAATCAAGCTCTTGCTGCTTACCCAGTCATCTGGGTTTTGAGATGGTTTGGCGCTGGTCGAGCGAAGAGGCATTTGGACCAACGGCTAGGCGTCCTCTCCCGCGCGTGCTCCTGCAGTTCGTTGTTTAACAACCCGGTGGCCGGGCCAACGTCGTATCGAGGTCGTCGTCAGCGACTCGTGGTCGAGGGACGGCATCACAGCCGCTTCTCGAGGACGAGTTCGTCGTGGATCGGGGTACCGTGGAACCCGATCGCCGGGATCCCGGGCTTGACCGCCCGCGCCACGTCAACGGCCTTGGGGAAGAGCGCGGCGAGGCGGTAGCCGCGGCGCTGGTAGAACCGCAGGGCGTCCACGTTGTCGTTGGTCGTGACCAGCCAGAGGCGGCGGCGGCCGGTCTGCAGCGCCGTCTCCTCGATGGCCGCCAGCAGGGCCGAGCCGACACCGCGGCCGGCGGGGGCGGTGTTGAGGCTGAGCAACTCGGCGTCGTCCCCGCCCAGGCGGTAGATCGCCGCGCCCGCGCGCTCCGCGCCAGCCCAGGCGATCAGGGCCGCAAGGTCGCCCAGCCGGTGCGTTCGGTCGCGCGTGACCATCTCCTCGCCGCCCCATTCTGCGTGCCATAGGGCGACGAGCCAAGCCCAGTCGGCATCGCCGGCGGGCGGGACAATCCTGATCGGAGGCCGGTCTGGCGGGGTTCCGGGATTGTTTCTGGCGCTGGTGGAGGGCCGCCGCTCAGGAGTCGGCGAGCGCCGCGACGGTTGCCCGCGCCCCGCGCTCGGCGAGCGAGGCGCGGCCGGCGACGAACGCCTCGCGCAGGCGCGGGTTGGCCCCGAGGTCCCCGAAGACGGGCCGGTAGTCCAGGAAGGACCCCGGTTCGGCCCGCTCTGCCTGCAACGCCTCGCCCAATTCCGCCGCCCTCCGGTCGTCGATGGGGGTCGGGTCGCCGTTCTCGGCGCGTCCTTCCAGGAAGCGGCTCCAGGCGGCCACGACGAGGGCGCCGCGGCGGATCTCGCCGCCGGTCTCCAGTTGCCGGCGCAGGACCGGCAGGAGGAACTTGGGGAAACGGTCCGACCCGCCGACGGCCAGGCGGGCGAGGGTGTCGCGGACGGCCTCGTTGCCGAAGCGCTCGATCAGTTCGCGGCAGTAGGCGTCCAGGTCGATGCCCGGCACCGGGAGCAGCGTCGGGATCGCCTCGCGGCGCATGTAGTCGAGGAGGAACCCGGTGAAGAGGGGATCCTGGCCCACCTCGTGGGCCCACCGGTCGCCGGCCAGGAGGCCGAGGTACCCCATCGCCTGGTGCGAGGCGTTCAGGAGCCGCAGCTTCATCAGCTCGTACGGCTCGACGTCGTCGACCATCTGGACGCCGACGAGCTCCAGCGGCGGTCGGCCGCCGGGGAACGCGTCCTCGAGGACCCATTGGGCGAAGGATTCGGAGCGGACCGGCCAGCGGTCATCGATGCCGTACTCGGCCAGCACCCAGGCGCGGGTCTCGGCCGTCGTCACCGGCGTGATGCGGTCGACCATCGAGTTGGGGAACGCGACGTGCTCGGCGATCCAGGCGGCGAGGTCGGGGTCTCGACGCTCGGCGAAGCCCAGGACCGCGGTCCGCGCGACGTGCCCGTTGCCCTGGATGTTGTCGCAGGAGACCACCGCGAACGCCGGCGTGCCGGCATCCCGCCGCCGCGCCAGCCCGGCGGTGATGAAGCCCAGCACGCTGGCCGGCAGGCGCTCACCGGCTTGCAGGTCGCCCAGCGTCAGCGGGTCGCGCGGGTCGAACGCGCCGGTGGCGTCGTCGACGTTGTAGCCGCCCTCGGTGATCGTCAGCGACGCGATGCGGGTGGCCGGGTCGGCGAGGCGATCCAGGACCGCGCCGGGGTCGTCCGGCGCGAAGAGGTACTCGCGGATCGAGCCGATCACCCGGGCGACGGAGGTGCCGTCCGGGGAGCTGGTGACGAGCGTGTAGAGGTTGTCCTGGGCCCGGAGGGCGTCGCGCACGGCCCGGTCGGCCTCGAGGACGCCGACGCCGCAGATGGCCCAGTCGGTGGAGCCGCGCGCCAGGAGGTCGTCGACGAACATCGCCTGGTGGGCGCGATGGAAGGCGCCGACGCCGAAATGTACGATCCCGGTCGAGACGGCGGCCCGGTCGTACCCGGGCGTCCCGACGGTGGCGGCGAGCCCGCCGAGGGCGGCTTGGTTCAACGACGCCATGGTCTGGCCTTTCGCGGGTGGACGATCGGGTGATGATACGGAATCTGGCCGAACGATTCCTGTACCAAACGGCCGGCCCCCACCCCCAACCGCCACCCGCTCCGCGGGGACCCGGCCCGATGCGCGGGTTCCCGCGCAGAGAGGGGGCTCTGGCCGACCCAGCAGCAGAAGCATTCAAGCGGATCTCATAGAAGGCGGTTCCGGCGGAGAAAACGGACGTGACGGGTCTTGACGGTCGCACGATCCTCGGGCGCGGGCAACGGGATCGGCGGCGCGACGGTGCGACGTTAGCCCAGAACGAAGTCGCCGGCGCGCCAGCCGATCATCGTCGAGGCGGCCTGGGTGTTGACCGAGACGATGTCGGGCATGACGGAGGCGTCGGCGACGCGCAGCCCCGCGACGCCGTGGACGCGCAGCGAGGGGTCGACGACGGCGTCCGCGCCCGGGCCCATCCGGCAGGTGCCGACGGGGTGGAACCAGGTACTGACGTCGCGCGCGACGTAGCGGGCGATCTGCTCGTCGGTCTCGGTCGCCGGCCCCGGGAAGTGCTCGCCGAGGCGCCAGTCCGCGAGGGCGGCCTGGGCGCCGATCTCGCGGCTGAGGCGGACGGCCCGGATCATCGTCGCCATGTCGTCGGGGTGGGAGAAGTAGTTGGGGTCGATCGCCAGCGGGGCGTCGGGGTCGGCGTTCGTGAGGCGGACGGTGCCGCGGCTCTTGGGGCGGGTGATGCCGGGGATGATCGTGAAGCGCGGCACGCCGTCGCCCGTCTCGGGCGCGAAGTGGGGCTCCTTGGCGAAGGAGATCTCGATGTCGCAGTCGTGCCGGTCCGGGGTCGAGCGGGCGAAGGCGCAGCCTTCGGTGCAGTAGGCGTTGAGGTCCGAGATCGGCCGCCTGGAGTCGTAGACGATGCCGATCAGGAGGTGGTCGATCAGGTTCTCGCCCACCGGCAGGTCGGCGACCGGCTCGATCCCGAGCGCCTCCAGGTGGGCGGCCGGGCCGATGCCGGAGCACAGGAGGATCCGCGGCGAGTCGAATGCCCCCGCGCAGAGGACGGTCTCGACGGCGGCGATCGTCTCCGTGCCGCCGCCGTCGCGCCGGACGACCACCCCGCGGGCGCGGGCGCCGTCCATCGCCAGGCCCAGGACCCGGATGCCGGTCAGGACGCGCAGGTTGGGGCGGTCCCGGATCGGGGCGATGAACGCCAGGTGGGCGTTGAAGCGCTCGCCGTCGACGATGGTCGACTTGTTCCAGCCGGCACCGTCGAGCGTCCCGTCGTCGAAGTCCGGATTGTGGGGCAGGCCGGCCTCGACCGCGGCCTCGACCATCGCCTGGGACAGCAGGTTGTGCTCGGCCAGGACCGCCGGCCGTTGCCAGGCCTCGAGGCCGGCGAACGCCTCGCGGACGGCGGTCCACTCCCAGCCGGGGCAGCCGGCCGCCGCCCAGCCGTCGTAGTCGGAGGCGGCGCCGCGGAGGTAGACCATCCCGTTGAGGCTGCTGGTGCCGCCGAGGACCCGGCCGCGCGGCATCAGGTGGGTGCGCCCGGCGGTGCCGGGCTGCGGCGTGGAGACGTGCCCCCAGTCGACGTCGGTGCCCCAGAGCGAGAAGTACCGGCGGGGGACGCGGATCGCCTCGCGGTCGTCGGCGCCGCCGGCTTCGAGGAGGGCGACGGAGACGGCGGGGTCGGCCGAGAGGCGGTTGGCCAGGGCGCACCCGGCCGAGCCGGCCCCGACGACGACGACGTCGTAGGCGGCCGGATCAGCCACCGTTCGGCCCCGCCGCTTCGGGCGCAAAGTGCCAGATCTCGCGGACCTCGCGCGACTCGACGATCCCGTCGGCGCGGTAGTGCATCAGGGGCGCCATCAATTCGCCCCAACGGTGGTGGACCTCGGACGCCCACAGCCGGTCCCAGGCCTCGGGGTCGGCGACCTGGGAGAAGAGCAGGATCGTGTCGTCGTCCGGGTTGTGGAAGAGCGTGATCTGGGCGATCCCTTGCCGCGCGATCTCCTGCTGGAGGTCGGGCCAGATGTTGTCGTGCCAGTGGACGTACTGCTCCAGCGCGCCGGGTTTGAGCCGAAGCACGAACGCCTTCCGGATCGTCTCGGCCACGGGATGACTCCTCCGCGCACGGCGATGGGCGCCGCGATGGTTGCCGTCGATGTCGATGGCCGGGAGGGTACCGGGCGGGCACGTCGCCGTCTACGGGGAGCCCAGCCCGGCCTCGGCGGGCCAGCATTAAACTTTCCGGAGAATCTCCAGGTTCACCTTCATGATTCGTTCTACGTGGAGTTCGATCATGTCGAGTGTTTGTTTCGTGGTGATCGGTGCTGCTTGATCTACTGTCACGCGTTCGTTCCCGAGCGGGCTCTCTCGATCGGCGATGATCCCCGCCAGCCGGTGCGCGCTTTCCTCGACCCGAAGCATCAATCGCAAAACCTCGGCGTCCATCTCGTACCCGAAAAGCGAGATCAATCTCGAATACTCCATGGCCATCCTGTCGAATGACCTGCCGAGCGACGTCCAATCGCGTGCCTCAAGATTCGAAAGCCGCCGCTCGATTCCGGCGATCGCGTCATCAACCCGGGCGGCAAAGCCTTCGGGGATCCGGTTGATGCCCTCCTCGTCCCGTTTGGAATGGAGCCGCGCATCGCCGTCCGGGTGGTCGCGGATCATCGCAATCATCATGTCGGTCTCATGGAAGGCGATTCTGGATACCCGTTGCCGGACGTGGAGATCGAGCCCCGACCGCCGAGACTTCTCTACCCGCTCAAGCAGCTGGTTGACGAGAAACACGGTCCCGAAGATGCCGATGCACGTCGTCGAGATGCCGCTCCAGAAGCCCTGCCAGATGGGATCGGGTCGGGTTCCGGCTGCCCACAAGGAAACCCCTGCCCCGACTGCCATCAGCACGGCAAGGAGCGTCAGGAGGGCCCAGCCCGGAAGGTTCTTGCGTCGGTTCACCCGGGTAGGAATAAAGCCACCCCGTCGATCGTGCAAGGGTTGCTCCATCCGTGTCCTTGGTGAGGGTGACGCCTGTTCCGGAAGGTACTGGCGAGCGGTCGCGGTCGAGCCCTTGGCGTCCGGTCACCTGCCGGCGGGTTTGGTGGGCCAATGCCTCCGGCGTTGGCGGCTTGGCCGGGCCAGAACGACAACGGTCTCCGGTCGGGAGCCAAGGGATCATCAGCCAGGTGCCGACGGCACCGTGCCGGTCGAGGCGCCTATCAACGGTACCGCGGCAGCACCTGGCGGGCGAACAGCTCCATCCCGGCCTGCCCCGGGGCGTCCATGAACCAGAGCATGAAATGGGAGATGCCCTCGGCCGCGTAGGCGTCGAGCCGGGCGGCGACCTCGTCCGGGGTGCCGACGATCCAGTCGCTGGCCATCGCCTCGGGCAGGGCGTCGGTCTCGCCGGCGACGAAGGCGCGGCTCGCCGGGTCGGCGGCGTAGTCCTTGACGTAGGGGCGGATCTCCGGCGGCAGGTGGTCTTGGTCGCCGCCGAGCGCCAGCAGCGCCCCGAGCTGGGTGCGGAGGCCGGCGGTGTCGGGCGCGATCAGCACCTGCGTCTCCAGGCTCAGCTCGATCTCGGCCATGTCCCGACCGGCCTCCCGGCAGGCGGCGGCGAGCAAACCGCGGCGGCGGCGTAGCTCCGGCAGGGGGACGGGCGTGGTGTTCCAGCCCTGGCCGTAGCGGGCGCAGGCCGCCAGGCCGCCGGGGGCGGCCTCGCCGAACCAGAGGGGCGGGTGGGGGTGCTGGAGCGGCTTCGGGGCGCAGACGGCGTCCGTCACCGCCCAGGTCCGCCCCTCGAAGGTTACCGGGCCGTCGGATGTCCAGAGCTTCAGGATCAGCTCGGTCGCCTCGACGAGGTCGACGATCCGGTCCTCCATCTCCTCCCGCCAGAAGAGGCCGTAGTTGACGTACTCGCGCTTCTGGTAGCCGGCGTCGAGGAAGTGGATCAGGCGGCCGCCGGAGAGCTGGTCGAGGGTGGCGGCCATCTTGGCGGTCAAGGCCGGGTGCCGGAAGTAGTGGGCCATGTGGATCATCCCGAGCTGCGGCCGGATCGTCGCCCCGGCGAGCGCGGCGAGGACCGTCCACCCCTCGAGGATCGCCTCGTCCTTGCCGAGCATCAGGTGGTCGGCCACCCAGAGCGCGTCGTAGCCGAGCGCCTCGGCCCGCCGCCCGAAGGGCAGCACGGCGGCGGGGTCGAGCGCGACGGCCGCCGGGGTCCGGAAGAGATGGATGCCGGGGCAGGCGAAGATCGGCAGGCAGACGCCGAACTGGAGCTGGGGCACAGCCGGTTCCTCCGGAACGGGGCGAGGGGCCGGCCGCCATTATGGGGGCGCGGTGGGCGGAGCGACCCACCGTCGCGACCGCGACCGCGACCGCGACCGCGACCGCGACCGCGATCACGGCGCTGGCGAGGCGAGGGCTCGCCGGCGCCGCGACGGGCCTACTATTGGGTCGAGTGGTTGATCATCCAGCGGGTGCCGAACTTGTCGGTGAAATCGCCGTAGTAGTCGCCCCAGAACGCATCGTGCATCGGCTGCCCGACCGTGCCCCCCGCCGACAAGGCGGCGAAGAGCCGGTCGGCCTCGTCGCGCGAGTCCGGGTGGAGGCCGATGGTGACGTCGTTGCCCTTGTTGAGCGCCATCCCCATCGAGGCCGGGATGTCGGTGCCCATCAGCAGATGACCGGCCATGATCGGGAGGGCGACGTTCATCACAAGGTGCTTGTCTTCGTCGCTGAGCACCGGCATGCCCTCCTGGGACGGCACGTCGCCGTGGCGCATGATCGGGCCGGCGAACTCCGTGCCGAAGACCGACTTGTAAAAGGTGAACGCCTCCTCGGTGCTCCGCTCGAAGTTGAGGTAGGTGCTGACGCTGGCCATGTTCATCTCCCATCGATCGATTCGATTCACCGGGGCCGATCGAGCGTGACGCGTCGATGCGTTCCCCGTTGCTGACCGCCATCCCCCTTCCGGCCGCCCGGACCGTCCGAAGTCGGCCGTCGCTCCGCCAGCCGCGTCCGAGGCGCGGTTCTGCTTGATGGTCGAACGGGGGAGACGCAATTCGACACGGGCGGACGTGCAGCCCGCGACGTCGACCCGTGCCGTCACTCCCGCGACCGAACGAGGAGGTGCCTCAGACGAGGTGCCGGATCGGCTCGCCCGCCAGCGAGCGGCGGACGTTCAGCCACAGCTCCTGCGAGTCGCGGACCCAGGTCCAGGGGGAGCCCCAGGCGTTGTGGGGCGTCAGGGTGACCCGCTCCCCGGCGCCGTCGTGGAGGGCCAGGAGCGGGTCGTCCGGGGGCAGTGGCTCCTCGGCGAAGACGTCGAGGGCGACGGCGAGGCGGCCTGTGGCCACGGCCTCGGTCAGGGCGGCCTGGTCGACGAGCTTGCCGCGGGCGGTGTTGACGAAGAGGGCGCCGGGCTTCATCAGGCCGATCTCGCGGGCGCCGACGATGCCCTCGGTCTCGGGGGTGAGGGCGATCTGGAGCGAGAGGACGTCGGACGTGGCGAAGAGCTCGTCCCAGCCGACGGGTTCCATGCCGAAGTCGGCTTCCAACTCCGGCAGGCGATGGCGGTTCCAGTAGTGGACCGGCATCCCGAAGGCGTGGGCGACGCGGGTGACCGGGCGGGCGATCTCGCCCATCCCCAACAGGCCGAGGGTCAGGTCGGGCAGGTAAGCGGTTCCCGGGAAGAGGTGCCACGCGTCGGCGTAGGCGCGGCCGGCCATGTGGGTCCGCAGGGTGGGCAGGCGCTTGGCCCAGTTGAGGATGTAGGCCCAGACCGTCTCGGCGACGGTCAGGTAGTTGACCAGCGGGGTGGCGGCGACGGGGATGCCGCGGGCCCTGGCGGCTTCGACCGGGACGCCGCGGTGGTCCTGCCCGAGGTGCTGGATCAGCCGCAGATTCCGCGCCCGCTCGATTGCTGCGGCGGGGAGCGTCTCCTTGTGGAGCACCAGGAAGTCGGCGTCCGTGACCGCGGCCATGACCTCGGCCACATCGCGGGTGAAGCGGAGGCTGCCTTCGAAGTCGGCGTAGAGCTGGCCGAACGGGGCGTAGGGGGCGTCGGCGCTGTTGAACCAGAGGAGGTCGAGGTCGACGCCGACGAGCAGGTCGCGCAGGGGGAGGGCGACCGCCTCGGCGTTCGGGTTCTCCCGGAGGAGTGCCTCCTGGACGGCGGGCTCCCAACTCCCCCAGGGGCGGACGCCGAGCAACGTGTTGCCGATGCTGTCCCAGACGACGACCTTGATCCGCTCGCCCACGGTGCGCTCCTCCCAACCGCATAGCAGCTGGACGATACCACCGCGACGGCGAGCCCTCACCCCCAGCCCCTCTCTACTCGGGGACTCGATGCGCGGGAGAAGGGAGGGCTGCCCGCGAATCGGCGTATCGTCACTCGAAGGGACAGTTTTCGACGGCAGTTCGGATTAGGATCATCCTCGAACTTGCCGAATTCGATCAATTCCTCCAAACACGACGTGACCGCATTTCTTCCGTCAAGCAACCGGAGGCCCCGGTGAGTTGGTTGCCCTATTTACATCCAAATCTTCGAGGTGAACCAGACGTTGCCACTGCCATCCCTCGGGGGCAGGGTTTGTTTGCTCGAACCGCTCCTTATCGGACCATGATCGTCCTTGTGGATAGCAGGCTTCTAGCAGTTGCCATCACCGAATCCAAGGTGCGGTATCTCCTGGAACTGCTGACCAAGCCGGTTGTCGAAGCGCACCTTTACGGAGACGACGGTCCGTTGAATGAAAGGCGGCAAGCAAAGGAAGCCGAGCCGGAAACAACCGTCAGGCCCGGATCGGTCGAGCTGCGCCCTGAGGGACGAGTTGGCCGCATATTGGTGACCTTCGCTCGAGAGGGCATACCGACGCATCGGGTCGTAATGGCTGACGACTCAGCGTACGAGCGAATCGCTAACGCCCCAATACCGCCCGAATACGGCATAGGCTCCGATGCTGAGGTACGTCAACAGGCTGACGCGCTCTTCATGCTCGCGGCCAAGGCGATCCACGCCGACCTCGTCGTGACCGAGCGTCTCCTGCCGTTGTTGCTCGGCCATGATCCCTGGTCGCGGGTCACGGTGCTTCGTCCCGAGGAGGCCTTACCCGTCGTCGGCCTGTACCTCCGGCAACAAGGCCATTTCGTGCTTGGCCGCTCCCCCGCGCTCGGAAGTGCCGGAGGCAGGACCGGTGAGACGCGGATGCTCCGAAGCACATTTTGGTGGGAATCGGCGAAACGCCTGCTCCCCGAGCAAAACCGCTGGGCAATCGCCTGCCGGTCCTACGCCAAAGCCACGGGCGACGACGCGGTAGGTCTGCTACCGGCGGCGTTGAACCAGCGGGTCAGCCAGGCTCTCCAGGCTCGCGACCGCCTGATCGCGGCGCCCTCGGTGCCGCAGGACCTCGACACGGCCGAGGACGTGGGGAACGAACTCGACCAGATCCTCCTCTGGGTGATGGCAGCCTTCGACATCACCGCGAAGGTCGCGCATGCCGCACTAGCCGTGCAAGCCGAGCTCCGCTACGCCCAATGGCACGGCAATGGTCGATGGTTGGATGAAGTGAAGAAGTCGAATCCCGGCAAAGCGCTCGTCGCGCTGGTGACGGGCAACAGCGACGGCCAACGCCTGCTGAAAATCCTCGCCGCGTTCCGCAACACGATCCACGGAGCTGCACTCTCCGCAGGGGGGGGAGGTCCCGGTGGTCGGCGACTTCGCGTTGGAGATGCTCGTAAGGCTGCCACCAGAGGAGCGCGAGAAGGCTACGGCCGAGATGAAAGCCCTTGGCGGCGAGGCCGCGTGGGGCGTCGTCGCTCCCTTCCCAGACGCCGACCTCCACCTCCTACCTGCTCGCTTCGTCGAGCAGCTGCTCCCGCGGGCGCTCGCGCTGCTCAACACCTTGATGGCCGCCACGCCCGTAGAGCAACTCGAAGGTGTCGGCGTCACGCGTGGGCAACTCGCGGACGACCGACCTCTGAGTCTCCTGGAGCAACGCGCGATCTGGCAACTCGGCCTTTCCTAACCCTGATTTCACGCGGCCACGACCCGAGCCCGGTTGGATGAGCCGTCTCCGCTGCCGCAGCGGGAGAGCGTGAGGGCAGGCGCGCAGCCGCCACCTTCTTCCCGCCTTCCTCCTACTGTCCGGTCGTGGCGCGAGCGGCCGTCGGGAGTGGAAGCAGGGCCGTCACGAAGGCCACCGAAGAGCCGGATCCCCCCGGGAACCGACGCGGCCGTCACGCCCGATCGACCACCCTCGGCGCCGCGCACCCCGCAACCGCGGCTCTGCCATGGCCGGCACCCCTGGTCCTCGGCCGCGAGATTCCTCCTCGCCAATCCGTGCTCGAGGGTCGGGCACGCCGGAGCGAGGCCGCGGCCGGAGCCCGCCCCCCGTCCGGCGGACCTCGACCGCGGCGGCAACCACGGCGGCTTCCTGCCACCCGAAATGCTGTTGGTGCCCAAGCACGACCGAGCCGGGGGCTCCGTTCGCGGCCAGGAGGACGAGGCGAAGGCATTAGAGTGTGTTGCAGACCCCGTGGGGGTAGCCCGACGCCTCGGCGGCGGACGGCGACCGGTGAGCCTCGCCCTGACCGCCTTCGCCCTCGGCGCCGCGGTCGCCCTCCGCTCGGCCGGCGCCGGCCTACCCGCCGACTGCAGCGCAGCTCGGCCTCCGCTTCGAGCACCGACACGATGGCGACGAGGTCGTGTCGGCGTTCGAGCGAACGGGACCGGGGAGCGCCTGGGGCGTTCCGGCGGTGGCCTGCTCCCGATCGGCCTCCAAACAGCCGATGGTCCGCTCCGCCCATCCTGCCGGCGTCTTGTGGCCGTTCGCCGGGCGTCCGCGGAGGGCAGGACGGTGTCAACCGTGTTCGGGATCGACGCCCGAAGCGAGCCGGCCGCCGTGCGCCCAGGCGGCGAGGTCCGGGCTTACGAGCGCCGCGACCCGCGCCTCGTACGCGGCGAGGTCGGCCGCGGAGACGCGCGCCCGCCACTCGCCGCTGCCGCCGGTCC
Source organism: uncultured Thermomicrobiales bacterium (assembly GCA_902806345.1). GTDB lineage: Bacteria > Chloroflexota > Chloroflexia > Thermomicrobiales > UBA6265 > CADCWF01. The sequence continues at coordinate 605 of CADCWF010000004.1, read as the reverse complement.
GGAAGAAGGCCCGCGCGTCCTTCCAGGTCCCCTGCGACGCGCTCGGCGCGAGGTCGGCGCCGCGCTCGCGCATCCGGGCCAGGCTCGCCTCCGGCGCGAGCTGGCGCGCGCGTTGCGGCGAGCAGGGGATCCCGAGGACGCCCGCCAGGCGGCGCAGCTCGCCCGCGAGGTCGGCCGTCAGGTCGGCGTAGTGGAAGAGGGCGACGTTCGCCTCGCGCCGGCGCTGCCAGCCCGTGTCGAGGTGGTGCAGCATCGTCGCGAGCGTCGGCGGGCCGCCCCCGCCCTTCGTCTCGTCGGCGACGAAGGCCCGGAACCGCTCGGCCGGGTCCTCGGACGGGGCGGGGCCCTCCGGAAACCCGGCGAGGTCCCCGTTGCCGACGGCCGCGGCGCGCAGCGCCAGGAAGTGCTCCCAGTCCAGGTTGGCGACGTGGTGCTCGAACGAGACGGCGACGTCGCGCGGGTCGCGGCCGACCACGAGGTAGGTGACGTCGGGGTGCAGCGGGAGGCCGTCGAGGGGCGTGTGCGTCTTGACGAAGCGGCGGTGGGTCTGGGCGGCGAACGCCGCCGTCACCTCGGCGAGGGGCTGGTTGCACATATCGAGCCAC
>CADCWF010000003.1 GCA_902806345.1 uncultured Thermomicrobiales bacterium | reverse complement strand
CCGGCCGACGATCGCCGCCGCGACCTCGGCCGTGCCCGGCCCCGACCAGGGGTGCCGGGCGAACCAGAGGCCGACCACCTCGTCGGTACGCAGCCCCGTCGTCGCCCGGGCGTCCTCCTCCGCGATCGGGACGCCGAGGGCGGAGAACACCTCGATCTGGGCGATCCGCCAGAGCGGCTCGGAGTCGATCAGCAGGCCGTCCATGTCGAAGACGACGGCCGCGACCGGGTCACGGGTCACCATTGGGCCAGGGCCTCCGGCCGGAACGCCGCGAACGAGGGGAGGACGAGGTCGGCGAGCGCGAGCGCCGCGATCGACGGCGGGTAGGCCGGGTTGGGCACTGCCACCACGCGGACCCCCGCGGCCGCCGCCGCGCGGATGCCGGGCTCGGAGTCCTCGAAGGCGACCGCCTCGGCGCCCACCAGCCCGAGGCGCTCGCAGGCGAGCAGGTAGACGTCGGGGGCGGGCTTGCCCCGCTCGACCTCGTCGGAGGAGGCGACGGCGCGGAACCGGTCGGCCAGCCCCAGCTGCCCGACGACGAACCGGATCACCGCGGGAGGCGAGGACGAGGCGATCGCCAGCGGGTACGTCTCGGCGAGGGCGTTCACAGCCTCGACGGCGCCAGGTAGGACGACCAGCCGCTCGCCGTAGATCTCCATCCGCCGGGCGACCAGCAGCTCCCCGAGGCGCTCGTCCCGGTGGGGGGAACGGTACCGCTCGTTGATGTAGCGGCAGCACTGGCGCATGTTGGTCCCGAGCACGGCGCGCTGGTCGTCGACTGTCCACGCCGCACCGAAGCCGGCGACCACGTCGCGCCGTGCCCGCTCCCAGTCCTCCTCGGACTCGACGAGCAACCCGTCGAGGTCGAACACCGCCGCGCGGATCATCCCTCCCTCGTCCCCTTGATGCGGTCATTATCGCCGCGGACAAGTGCTCCGGCCGAGCGCGGGTTCGGCGCGAGGCCATCGGGAAGCCCCGCTCCCCTCCGCCGGTCCCCGAACCGTGGGTCAGCCCGCGGCCGGGACCCAGATGTTCTTGACCTGCGTGGCTTCCCTGAGGAACTCCTCGCCCTCCCCCTGCACGGGGTCGAACCAGTCGCGCCGGGGCCTGGACACGATCCAGACCCTTTTCAGGTTGCCTGCGGACTCCAGCTCCACGCGCCGCGCTCCGTCATCGCTGCCCGCGTACCAGATGGCCGCCACGTCGTCGTGTCCGGCGAGGACGCCGGCCAGCAAATCGACGTTGCCCGTCACGACGTTGACCGCCCCGGCCGGCACGTCCGAGGTCTCGAAGACCTGGTACAGGTCGGTGGCGGCGAGCGGGTGGCGCGACGACGGCACCGCCACGACGGCGTTCCCCATCGCCAGGGCGGGGGCGACCAGGGAGACGAACTGGAGGAGCGGGCAGGTGTCGTCGGCGACCACCGCGACGACCCCGATCGGCTCGTGGACCGCGACGGTCAGGCCGGGCATCGGCGTGCCCTGCACCCGACCGCCGAACTTGTCGGCCCAGGCAGCGTAGGCGAAGAGCCGCTCGATCGTCCGTTCCACCTCCGTCGTCGCGACCTCGGCCGGTCGGCCGTCCATCCGCCGCAGCCGCTCGGCAAACTCCCGCGTGCGGAGCGACAGGTTCTCGGCGAGGTAGTAGAGGACCTGGGCTCGGGCGTGGCCGGTCATTGCTCCCCAGGGAGAAGCGTGGGCGGCCTCCACCGCGTTCCGCAGATCCTTGCGGTTGCCCTCGCCGACCTCCCCCAGGACGGTGCTGTCCGCGGCGAAGACGAGCCGACTGTAGCCCGAGTCGGGGCGGGCCTGCTTGCCCCCAACGAACAGCTTCGGCGTCCGGTCGATCGGCGGCATGCTCGCCACGGTCGCCTCGAACCCGCCGGTCGCGCGCCCGTTGCTCGCCCCATGGCCGTTTGCCGCTCCGTCCTGCGATCCGTCCCCCGCCGCCTCCGAAATCGGCTCCCTCCCCGTTGCCGTGGCCGTGACCGCGGCTCGGACGCGCCCCGGCCAGCGCGGCTTCAGGTACTCGTACATCCCCTCGCGGCCGCCCTCGCGGCCGAAGCCGCTCTCGCGCAAGCCGCCGAACCCCGCGGCCGCGTCGAACAGGTTGGTCGCGTTGACCCAGACGGTACCGGCCTTGATCGCCCGCGCCGCGTCCAGGGCCATGCCGACGTTTTCCGACCAGACGCTGGCGGCGAGCCCGTAGCCCGTGTTGTTGGCGAGCGCCACGGCCTCCGACTTGGTCCGGAACGTCGTCGCCGCCAGCACCGGACCGAACACCTCGACCCGGGCGATCTCCGCTGCCGGGGGAACGTCGCTGAACAGGGTGGGCGGGAAGAAGCAGCCGTCGGGGAGCGCGCATGCCCAGGAGGGCTGCCACATCTGGATCCCCTCCGAGCACGCCCGGTCGACGAGACCCCGGATCGTTTCAAGCTGGGAGGGGGCGACGATCGCGCCGATGTCGATCCCCTTGTCGAGCGGGTCGCCGACCCGGAGCGTCTCCATCCGTTCCCGCAGCCGCTCGAGGAACCCCGCCGCCACCCCTTCCTGGACCAGCAGGCGGGACCCCGCGCAGCAGACTTGTCCCTGGTTGAACCAGATCGCGTCGACCACGCCCTCGACCGCGCTGTCGAGGTCGGCGTCGTCGAACACGACGAAGGGCGACTTGCCGCCCAGCTCGAGCGAGAGCCGCTTGCCGCTGCCGGCGGTCGAGCGGCGGATGCCCCGTCCGACCTCGGTGCTGCCCGTGAACGCGATCTTGTCCACCCCCGCGTGCTCGACCAGCATGGCCCCCGTCTGGCCGTCACCGGTGACGACGTTCAGCACCCCCGGCGGCAGCCCGGCCCGGGCAGCGATCTCGGCGAAGGCGACCGCCGTGATCGAGGTGAAGCGGGCCGGCTTGAGCACGACGGTGTTGCCCGCCGCCAGCGCGGGCGCGACCTTCCAGGCCAGCATGAGCAGCGGGAAGTTCCAGGGGACGATCTGGCCGACCACGCCGAGCGCCTCGTACCCGGCGAACTCCGTTTCGAGGAGCTGGGCCCACCCGGCGTGGTGGTAGAAGTGCCGCGCCACGAGCGGCACGTCCAGGTCCCGGCTCTCCCGGATCGGCTTGCCGTTGTCCAGCGTCTCGAGCACGGCGAGCAGGCGGGCGTGCTTCTGCACCTGGCGGGCGAGCGCGTAGAGGTGGCGCGCCCGGGCGTGCCCTGGCGTCCGCCGCCAGTCCGCCGCGGCGCGGCGGGCCGCGGCAACGGCGGCGTCGACGTCCGCGCTCCCAGCGCGGGCAATCCCGATCAAGGGCTCCCCGGTCGCCGGGTTGGTGCTCTCGATGTGCTCGCCCGTCGACGGCGGTACCATCCGATTGTCGAGGAACAGCCCGAGCGCCGGTGCCCGCGCGGCAAGCCACTCGCGTGCCGGACCGGCCGCTTCGGGAGCGGGTCCGTAGGTCATGGTCTCGAAGATCTCGGCGATCTGCATCACGTTCCCCCCACGCCCGGATCCGCCCGCGCCCGAGGGCGGCGCTTGCCGCCGGTGGTCGACCGGCGGTGTTCCGCGAGACGTGCCGCCGCGCAACCTTCGGGCGCGTTCGGCGACTCCCGGTTGACCGGCCCTACACCATCGGGTGGCGGTGGGCGGCGGCGTACCGCCCGGTCAGGTGGTGCTCGAGCTGCCGCTCGATGTCGGTGAGCAGGCCGCTCGCGCCGAGGCGGAACCGATCGGCCCGCAACCAGCCGTCGCCGAGCTCCTCCTTCATCAGGATCAGCCAATCGAGCGACGACTTGGCGGTCCGGATCCCGCCGGCCGGCTTGAAGCCGACGGCGTGCCCGGTCTGGCGGTGGTAGTCGCGGATCGCCCGCGCCATCACCAGTCCGACCGGCAGGGTGGCGTTGACGCTCTCCTTGCCGGTCGAGGTCTTGATGAAGTCGGCCCCGGCCATCATGCAGACGAGGCTGGCCATCCCGACGTTGCGGAGGGTACCGAGCTCGCCGGTGGCGAGGATCGTCTTGAGGTGGGCGGGTCCGCACGCGGCACGGAACTCCCGCACCTCTTCGTAGAGGTCCCGCCACTCGCCGCGGAGGACGCGGGCGCGCGAGACGACGATGTCGATCTCGGCCGCGCCCGCGCCGACCGACGCCTCGATCTCTGCCAGCTTCAGGCGGTGCGGAATCTGGCCGGCGGGGAACCCGGTAGAGACCGCGGCAACCGGGATCCCCGAGCCGGCGAGCGCCTCGACCGCCGTCGACACCAGGTTGTGGTAGACGCAGACCGCGGCGACCGTGATCCCGAGGTCGGCCGCCCCGAGTCCCTCGAGGATATCGGAACGGACCGGCCGGCGCGCCTTGGCGCAGAGCCGGCGGACGTTGCCCGGCGTGTCGTCGCCGGCGAGCGTCGTCAGGTCGATGGCGGTGATCGCCCGCAGCAGCCAGGCCGCCTGCCACTCGCGCTTGACGCTGCGGCGAGCGGGCAGGGTCGCCGCCCGCCGCTCGACCGCGGGGCGGTTGACCCTCACCTCCCGCACCCAGCCGAGGTCGAGCGGGATGCCCGGGTTGCGCTCCTCCAGGCCGAGGCCGGGGACCGTCGGGACCGGCAGGATCGTCGTCGTCATGGGCGGCCTCCAAGGACGTAGGGTCGGCTCGCCGCCGGCCGCTCTTGGCCGACGAGGGGCCAGGATGGGTCGTGGGCGAGCAGCGTGTAGGCCACCAGCACCTTGGCCAGATCGACCACGTCGAGGAGGTTGGCGGCGGGGGCGTCCAGGGCGTAGTGGCGGTTGCTGCAGAGGACCCCGACGAGCGCGATGTTGGGGGTGGCGGCGGTGGCGTTGATGTCTTCGCTGCGCGACACGTAGCCGCCCCAGTTCTCCCGCAACCTGACGCCTCGCCGGTCCAGCGCCGTGGCAAGGTGCTGCTGGAGGGCGTAGAGGTGGGGGGGCGTGGCCGTGCCGCGGCCGCTGCTCGACCGCTCGGCGAACACCGCCCCGTCGCCCGGCCGGAGATTCCGCGGGCCCGGGCCGCGGACCATCGCCTCCGACTCGTGGACGTCGGAGACGATCGCCAGCGCCGGCGGGTCGAACCAGGGCAGCAGCCTGCGCCCGCCCCGGGCGAACGACTGGTTGGCGTCGCCCGGTGGCCCCTCCTCCTCGTCGGTCAGCCCGACCAGCAGCTCGACCGGGAACCGGCGCAGCACGCCGGCGGCGAGCAGGATCGCGGAGCAGGCGACGCTGTCGTCGAGGTAGCCCGTCAGCCGTCCGGTCGCCCGGTCCCACCGGAGGTCGGAGTCGTAGACCACGCGCGTTCCCGGGCCGAGCGGACCGCCCTCCGTCACCTCGAAGGTCACCCCCGAACCGGCGACCCGGATCGTGCCCCGGGCCCGGACCTCCAGGCCGCCCCCCCCCAAGTCGGGGCCGAGGGCGATCGCCGCTCGCGCCCCGTCCTTCTGCATGTGGTAACAGAAGGGCATCAGCGGGTAGCTTCCGTCCTCACCCGGGTCGACGAGGTACGAGATCTGGTCGAGGTGGGCGAACATCCAGACCTTCTTCGCCCGCGGCTCCCGCCCGAGCAGGAGGACCGCGTTGCCGCTGCCGGCGTAGTCCGCGACCCAGGTGACGGACGGGTCGGCGAGCAGCCCTCCTTCGCGCAGCACCCCCTCAACGACCGGGACTCGGGCCCACTGCGCGGTCTGGGAGGGCGTCGGCGACGCTTCGAGGGCCGCCAGGATGGCGTAGGCGCGCTCGGTGGTGATCTCCTCTTGCAGGAGGTCGAAGAGCCCGTCGTGGGCGTCGAGCGCGGTCAGGATGTCCCCGACCACCCGTTCCTCGATCATGGCCACACCTGGCGAACGCGCGGGCGGAGCGCGGCGAGTCGGCGCTCCGCCTCCGAAGGGTCCGTCCCCAGCGCCGCCTGGGCGCCGTGACCCTCGACGACGAACGACGCGGAAACCGTACCCCGGAGGGCCGCGTCCAACGGGTCTCCGGCAACGACCAGGCCGGCGAGGAAACCGCCGCAATAGGCGTCCCCCGCCCCCGTCGTGTCCACGGCCGAAACGGGCACCGCCGGCACCTCCCAGAACATGTCGCGCGAGCGGTCGAACACGAGCGAGCCTTGCCCGCCGCGCTTGACCGCGATCGTACGCGGCCCAAGCGCGGCGAGGGAGCGCAGCCGTTCCGACAGATCGGCGAGGCCCCAGATCGCCTCGACCTCTTTGTCGCTCGGCAGGAAGGCGTCGACCCCGGCGAGGAAGGCCGGGTCGCGGTAGAGGCCGGCGTCGAAGAAGGACTCGGTCCAGACGTCGAGGGTGACGGACGCGGTCGGGGCAGCTGTCCGAATGGCCCGTACCATCGCCGACTGGGTCGCCGGCAAGGAGGTCGCCACATGGAACCCCGCCGCCCCGCGGTAGGCGTCGGGCAGGGGACCGCGCTTCGCGTCCATCTCGACGACCGTGGCCGAGGCCAGCTTCGGCAGCTGCTGCTTGCGCGCTTCGTCCTCTTCGAGCAGCCACAGCCGGAGGCTGCGCTCGGGGCCCACGGTGACCCCCGACGTGTCGATCCCGCCCCCCTCGATCCGGCGGAGGTAGCGCGGCGGGTAGTCGCCGCCGGCGCAGGCGTGGATCCCGACGGTGGCCCCCCAAATCCGGGCACCGACCGCGGCATAGAGGGCGCCGCCCCCCAGCGCATCGCGGACCACCCGGTCGTCGTGGAGGACGAGATCGTCGAGGGTCAGGTAGCCGGTTGTCACGACGTCGACCACGGCGCCCGCCATCAAGACCGCCGTCCCCGGCCGACGAGCAGGACGGCGAGGATGATCAGCGCGCCCTTGGCGAGCGGCTGGGCGAACGGGCTGACGCCCATCAGGTTCAGGGCGTTGCTGAGGATGCCGATGATCAGGGCACCGATAAAGGTGCCGACGACGCCGCCCTGACCGCCGAAGAGCGACGTGCCGCCGACAACGACGGCGGCGATCGCGTCGAGTTCGTAACCTTCACCGGCGATCGCCGGGGCGGCGGCGAACTGGGCGGTGTACAAGATCGCCCCGGCGGCGGCGGTCAACCCCGAGATCACGTAGACGAGCACCTTGTCGCGGCCAACGCTGATCCCGCTCAGGCGGGCGGCTTCCTCGTTGCTGCCGACCGCGTAGACCGAGCGTCCGAACCGGGTGTAGTGGAGGGCGAACGCCGCGACGGCGAGGAGGGCGAGGAAGACGATGCTGGGGACGGGGATCCGCCAAAGGTAGCCGATGCCGAGCTTGAGGAAGTCCATTTCCAGGACTGGAATCGGCTCCCCCTTGGTGTAGAGGAAGGCGAGGCTGCGGGCAATCCCGAGCATCCCCAGCGTCATCACGAAGGGCTGGACCCGGCCAAGGGTGACCCCCAGCCCGTTGGCGAGTCCGACGAAGGCGCCCACGAGGAGCGCCGCGGCCATTGCCAGCCAGATGTTTCCGGTTGCATCGAGGGTACCGGCTAGGAGGACGGCACTCAACGCCAGGGTCGCGCCGACCGAGAGGTCAATGCCGGCCGTCAGGATCACGAACGTCATGCCGATCCCGAGGACGCCGACGATCGCGGTCTGGCGGAGCACGTTCATCAGGTTGACCGGGCTCAGGAACCGCGGCGACGCGAAGGACGCTACCACCACCAGCAACAGCAGCGCGATCACCGTCCCGTATTTGGTCAGGATCTCCCGTGCGTCGACCCTCGGGTGGCCCCGGCCCAGGATCCGCTCAGCCGGCAACGACCGCTGCATCCCCATCGCTGGCACCCCCGATCAGCATCGCCTCGGCGACCCGGTCTTCCCGCAGGCTCTCCCCGGCGTACTCCCCGACGAGGCGCCCTTCCCGCATCACGTGGATGCGCTGGCAGATGGCAAACAACTCCTTCAGCTCGGAGGAGACCACGAGGATGGCGGCCCCTTGCTCGGCCAACTCGTGGATGAGCCGGTAGATCTCTTCCTTCGCGCCGACGTCGACGCCACGGGTGGGTTCGTCGAACAACAGGATGCGGCAGCGCCGGGCAAGCCAGCGGGCGAGCACCACCTTCTGCTGGTTGCCCCCGCTCAGGGTCACAACCGATTGGCTCGGCCCCCGTGTGGCGATGTTCAGGCTTTGGATGAACCCACGAACCGCCCGTTCCTCCTCACCCAGCTGGAGAAGGCCAAACCGGGAAAACCGGCCGAGACTGGCGAGGCTCAGGTTTTCCCGGAGGGCACGACCGAGGAGCAACCCCTGCGTCTTCCGGTCCTCCGGCAGCAGCCCCAGGCCGTGCCGGAGGGCCTGAGCCGGGGAGCGGAACCGGACCGGCTCGCCATCGACGAGCACCTCGCCCGCATCCGGCTGGTCGGCCCCGAAGATGGCCCGCAGCACCTCCGTCCGGCCCGACCCGACGAGGCCGGCGATGCCCACCACGTCGCCGGCGTGGAGGCGGAGCGAGACGTCCGCGAAGACGCCCCGCCGGCCGAGGCGGCGAACCTCGAGCTTGAGCGGCTGACCGACCGTCGTCTCGGGCGCCGCGAGCATCCCAAGATCCCGCCCGGTCATCGCCCGTACGAGGCCGTGCATGGTGACGTCGGCGATCGGCCAGGCGCCGACCAACGCGCCGTCTTTGAGGACGGTCACCCGGTCGGCGATCTCAAAGACCTCCTCCAGCCGGTGGGAGATGTAGACGATGGCGACGCCGCGCTCGCGCAGTCGGCGGATGACCGCGAACAGGTGCTCCAGGTCACGCCGCCCGAGGGCGGCTGAGGGTTCATCGAGCACCAGCACCCGGGAGTCGCGCGAGAGCGCCTTGGCGATCTCGACCATCTGCTGCTGGGCCGTGCTCAACCGGGCGACCGGGACCTCGAGCGGCAGCGTGACGCCTAACTGGTCGAGCAGCGTGGCGACCAGCCTGCGGGTCGTAGGCCAGTCGACCGCCATCGTCGGGGTCTGCGGGAGGTGACCCATGAGGACGTTCTCGGCGACGCTCAGGTGGGGGCAGAGCACGAGTTCCTGGTAGATGACGGCGATGCCGGCGGCGAGGGCATCGGCGGGCGAGCGGAAGTCAACCTCCTGGCCGTGGAGCAGGATCCTCCCACCGTCGCGTCGGAGCGCCCCCCCGATCATCTTGATCAGGGTCGATTTCCCGGCCCCGTTCTCGCCGAGCAGGGCATGGACCTCGCCGGCAAAGAGCGCCAGATCGACCCCGTCGACGGCCGTCACGCCGGGGTAGCGGCGGGTAATCGCCTGCACCTCGAGGACTGGCTGGTTCTCCCCCATGGGGCGGGCTCCGGGTCCGATCGTGGGGGGCGGCGTCCCGCCGCCCCCCCGTTTGGCGGCTACTGGGCGCAGGGGTTTTCCGGGGGCGCGGAGTCGCCCCAGCCCTTGCCGAGCCACTCGTCGACGTTCTCGGCAGTGACCACCGGCAGGTCGGGCAGGCGGTACAGCTTGCCCTCGAACTCGTAGTCCTGGAGATCCGGGATCTCCATGCCCTGGAGGGTCATCAATGCCGCCCGGACCCCGACGTCGCCGATAAACGGGCTGTAGTTGCCGTCGGCGGCGAAGAGCCCGTCCTTCACCGACTGGAACCCGGCGTTGGACGCGTCGTGGGTGAACTGGAGGATGTTGTCAGCACAGCGCCCCGCCCGGGCGATCGAGAACTGGGCCCCCCAGGAGGATTCCTCGGCGTGGCTGAAGACGGCGTTGATCTCCGGGTGGGCGACGAGGAAGTCGTCCATCAGCCTCACCGCCGGATCCCGGATCCACTCGGCGTCGCCGGTGGCCACCACCTTGATGTCGGGTGCCGCCGCGAGCGCCTCGTTCATGCCCTTCTGGCGGTCGATGGCGGGGGAAGAACCGATCAACCCGGTCAGTTCGACGACGCTGCCCTTGCCGCTGAGCATCCTCACCATGACTTCGCCGACGCCCTTGGCCATCGTCACGTTGCTCTGGCCGATGAACACCGTCTTGCCGACCTCGACGTCGCGATCGAGCAGCACCAGCGGCTTGCCGGCGGCCATCACCTTCAACGCCGCCGGCGCCAGGCCGGCGGACTCGACCGGGCTCATCACCACGGCGTCGACCTCCTGGGCCAGCAGGTCGTCGACGTCATTGTTCTGCTTGCGGATGTCGACGTTGCCGTCGGTGATGACCAACTCGACGTTGGGGTGGCGGGCGACCTCGGCCTGGGCGGACTTGATCATCTCGACCCGCCAGGGGTGGTTGAAGCCCGTCTGCGAGAAGCCGATCCGCAAGGGGGAACCGCCGACCTCGCCGGCCTCCATCGCCAGGATTTCCTTGAACGGCAGCACCTCGTCGTAGAAGGCGAGCAACTCCTCGTTGGTCATCTCGGTGATCGGCTGCGTGTCCTGGCGGGCCGAAGCGAGGGAGAGCGGTCGGACCCGGGGGGCGGCCGCCGCCGACCGTAAGCCCGGTCCGAGCGCGGCCAGGACGAACCCGAGGCCGCCGAGCGCCGTCGCCCGTTTGGCCAGCCGCCGCCGGGAGATCCGGCCGCGGGCGTACTCCTCGATCAAGCCGTCGAGCTTCCTTGCCCTGCTGTCGTCAACCACGGTCGGTTCCTCCTCGCCCGCTCGGGCGATCCACGCCGATCACGATGACTCGGCCACGGCCCCGTCCCATCGGGAGCCCCGGTACACGTCCACGCGGTAGCGGTACTTGTCGCCCCTGAACACCAGCTTGACCGCCTCGATCGGCTCGCCGGTGGCGAGGAACGACAGCCGGCGCACGACGAGGACCGGCGCGTCCTCGGGGATCCCCAGGAGTTGCACCTCCTTCCGATTGGCTATCGCCGGTTCGACGGTCTCCTCGGCCTTGCCGAGGCGGAGCCCGAGGCGATCCTCGAGGAGCCCGTAGAGCGAGGTGGACGCCAGCGCCGCCGGGTCGAAGGCCCCGTCCGCGGCGAGGAGGCGCTCCGGGTAGTGGCCGAACTGGAGACCCAACGGCTCGCCGTCGGCCAGGAGGAGCCGCTCGATCCGCAGCACCCGCTCGCGCTCGCCGAGGCGGAGCTCACCGCGGATCGTTGGCGGCGGCTCGACGCTGGTCGCTTCAATCAGGCGGTAGGAGGGTGTTAGCCCTTGCGCGCGCATGTTCTCGGAAAAACTGGTGAACGCGGCCAGGGGGGCGACCTTCGGGGCGGCGACGTAGGTGCCCTTGCCCGGCACCCGGTAGAGCTCGCCCTCCTGGACGAGGGCGTTGATCGCCTGGCGGACCGTGATCCGGCTCACCCCGTGGTCGCGCTCCAGCTCCGCCTCGGAGCCGACCCGGTCGCCGGGCCGCAGGAGACCATCGCGGATACCGGCCGCGATCGCCTCCTTCAACTGGAGGTAGAGCGGGGTCGACGTCGCACGGTCGACGAGCACGGGCGGGCTCCACGTCGAGGCCGTCGGCTTGAACACCATCGGAGGCCGAGTATAACGGGTTATACTAAGAGCACAAGGCCCCCAGCTCCCGGGAGCGGGTATCGGCGATGCCTCTTACCCCGGACGAGCCGCCGCCGGTCCACACCAGTCAACGATCAAGCCCGCGTAGACCTTGCACGCCTCAACCACGTCGCGCACCGGGACGAACTCGTCCGTCCCGTGCGCCCCGTACGACAGGTCGCCGGGCCCGAAGATCAGGGCCGGCTGGCCGGCGGCGGCCATGATGTTGGCGTCGCACGGGCCGGGGAAGCAGCCGAGCTCGGGTTCCCGACCGAGGGCCTCCCGGAACGCCCGGGCGACGGCGCCGACCCCGGGGTGGTTGAGCGGCAGATCGAGCGGCTCGATCGCCATGTGGATGACCGGGTAGTCGATGGCGGGTGGATGAACCCGGAGCCAGGAATCAGCCGTCTCCACCGCGTCGACCACTCGGCCGATCTCGGCCATGACCTCCTCGCATCCGCGGCCGGGCCGGACGACCACCGCGTAGACCACCTCGCAGGACGGCGGCATCTCGGCCCGGTAGCCCCCGCCCTGGATCGAGACCGGCCCAAGGTTCATGCCGCCCGGCGGCATCAGGGGGTGCTTCTCGTGGAGGCCCCAGTCGCGGTCGAGGCGAGCCAGGGCGTCCATGATCGCTCGGGCTTTCTCGACGGCGTCGACTCCTGCCGGGGAGGCCGCGCCGGCCTGGGGGTAGACCGCGCCGTACCGCGCCGCCGGGTGGAGGCTCTTGCCGGCGACCGTCAGGCGAAAGAAGAACCAGCCCATGCCGGCCGGGGCGATCCGCAGGTTGGTCGGCTCGCCGTTGACGACCAGCGGGGCGCGGTAGCCTCGCTCGAGGACGCTGAGCGGGCCGATCGGCGCCTCCGAGGTCTCCTCGCCGATGCTGATCGTCACGGCGAGGTCCGCGGCGAGATCAACCCCGAGCGACCGGACGATCCTCGCCGCCCAAACGAACGCGGCGTTGGCGGCCTTCATGTCGGTCGCCCCACGGCCGTACATCCGGCCATCGACAACGTGCCCGCTCCACGGGTCGCCTCCGGTCCAACCGGCTCGCTGCTCGGCGCTGACGCCGACCGTGTCGGTGTGGCCGTTGTAGACGAGGGGCGTTCCGTCCCCGCCGCGCCCTCGGATCGTCGCGGCGAGGTTTGGCTGGCCGGGGGCCCCCTCCCAAAGATCGACATCGTCGAAGGCGCCCATGGCCAGGAGCTCGTCTCGCAGCCAACGCTGACAGGTCGCGGTTTCACCCGGGCCGTCGTCCGTGGCCCGCCCAGGGTTGACGGAGCGGTGCCGGACGTAGCGCCCCAGGAACGCGAGCAGTTCGTCCGCCGACGACTCGATCGCCGCCCACGCCTCGCGCTTGACCGCGTCAGCCCGTTCCATCGCATCCTCCTCCCCCAGCCGGCGACCCCCGTACCGCCTCGGGCACGTCACGCCGGACGACGACCTCGGTAGGCCTGCTCAGTCGACGGCCATCCTAGCGAGCCGTAGGGCATCCAGCGGACCGCGAGGTGCCGACGCGCCACTTCGGACCCCCGGCGTGCCCCAGTCGGGGGCCGGCGAGACGTCGACAGGGGCGGCACAAGTTTCGACGGCGATAGCCCGCCCCCCTCGCTCAACCCAGCCAACCGTGTGGACGAACCGGTGAACCAACTCGGACATCGAGGGCTTAGGGGCGGACTGATCGAGGTAGGCATACCCCAACGCGTACCCCAACGACCATGCATCTCGGTGGAGCACGGCACACGACGATGGACGAGAAACCTCGTACGGATGCGGATTCTTGGCTCCGTGACTAGGGGGGGGAACCGAACTGTGGAACAGGAAGTATCCCCGGCGTGTGAAGCAATGGAGCCGAGACCGTCCCTCATTTCACGACTACCCCTAGGAAGGCTTCGGCAGGTCGAACCCCGGCGTGATCCTGGCCCGGCCGGTCGGA
>CADCWF010000002.1:13001-13427 GCA_902806345.1 uncultured Thermomicrobiales bacterium | reverse complement strand
CATCCTGCTCTACACGCTCTTCCCGTTCTACTGGGCGGTCGTCTCGTCGCTCACCTTCGACAACCTCCTGTTCGCCACCCCGGCCTCCTACTGGCCGAGTGAGATCGACTGGAGCCATTACCAGTACATTTTCCGCGACGACAGCTTCCTCAAGGCACTTCGGAACTCGGCGATCGTCTCGCTCGGGACAGTCCTCCTGGCGCTTGCCTTCGGTGCCGTTGGCGCCTACGCCCTCGGTCGCCTCCGCTTCCGAGGCCGCACCGTCGCCCTCTACGTCATCCTTTCGATGACGATGTTCCCGGCGGTCGCAATCCTCGGCTCGCTCTTCCAGATGATCCGCGGCGACTGGTTCCTCAACACGCCGAACATCTACAACACCCACATCGCCCTGATCGTCACCTACCTGACCTTCACCCTCCCCTTCAC
>CADCWF010000002.1:0-12991 GCA_902806345.1 uncultured Thermomicrobiales bacterium | reverse complement strand
CTGGGTGCTGACCAACTTCTTCAAGGCGATGCCCGGCGAGCTCGAAGAGGCGGCACTGGTCGACGGCGCCGGTCCCTTCCGTGTCTTCTGGCAGATCCTCCTGCCGCTCGCCGCCCCGGGACTGGTTACGACCGGGTTGCTCGCCTTCATCGCCGCCTGGAACGAGTTCCTCTACGCCCTAACCTTCACCAACAACGAGAACGCGCGCACCGTGCAGGTTGCGATCGCCCAGTTCGCCGGCCGCACCCAATTCGACCAGCCCTACGCCAACCGGATGGCTGCCTCAGTGGTCGTCACCCTGCCGCTGATCATCCTGGTGCTTATCTTCCAGCGGAAGATCCTCGCAGGCCTGACGAGCGGCGCCGTCAAGGGATAAGATGCGGGAGACTGCTCACGTCGGAGCCCTCTGCCACGAGTGGGGGAGTGGCTCCCCGTCCGTGCCTCGGCATGATGTCCATCCTCCGAGGAACGATCGTTAGCTAACCGTGCACACGAGCGCGTCGTCCAGCCAGAAGGGCGGCAGGTAGGCGTTGGCGAACGAGAGGGGCAGCACCTCCGGCGCGAGCGTCAGCCCCAGTTCCTCGGCCATAAAGGTGCGTCGCACTTCGATCCGCCCCCAGACCTCCGGGAAGTCGCGGGCCAGTTCGTCCCGCAGGGCCCCGTCCGCGAGCGCGACGGTGTCCTCGCAGTTGAGGACCGTACCGGCCGGCAACGGGGTCGGGATGATGTCGCACTGAAGGACCATGCCCGAGGCGAGCAGCTCCAGGCTGCCCGAGCGGATCGGCGAGTGGAGCCACTCGTCGGCGCCGATCAGGTGGCCGGGGTTGAGCATCGGCCGGAACCTGGCGCCGGCTTCGGCCAACGCGGCGTTGACGGCCTCGTGGACGATGCCCCCGGCAACGCCGGGCGCGACCGTCTGGTACCACGTGACGATGGCGGCGTAGTAGGGCCGGACGACGCCGTCGACGAACGCCTCGTCCGGCTCGGCCCGGAGCAACCCGGCCCGGCAACAGAGAGAACCCCAGTAGCCGATGCCGCAGGTGATCCCGTCGCCGTCGGTCAAACGGCGTCCGCCGGGTGAGCGCAGGCCGTTGATCGCATCGCCGGGAGCGCCGGAGGCGACGATCGGGTGCATCGAGAGCGGTTCGCCGGCGTAGCCCATCCGCGCCGCGGCGTCTCGCTCGGTCATCCCCGGTTCGGCACCACGGACCACCCGGAGCACCGCGGCTCCGGTGCGCGCCGCCGCCCACTCGTGCTGGGCGATCGCCGCTGCCCCGACCACGGCGCGCAACCCGTCCGTCGGGTGCATCAGCAGCCGCGTGGCATCAACCGGCTCGCCGCCGGTGACCACCCGCAGATCGTCGACAACGGCACCTGCGACGAACGCCGGCCGGTTGGGCTCGTCCGTCTCGTCGCGCTCGCGGTACTTCCAGCCGACGATTGCCACCGAGTGGCCGGGCCGGATCCCGATGTCCCGCAGCACCTCCAGCAGCCTCGGAGCTCGGTCACGCGGCTGGCCCATCAGGCTGAAGGACTGCGCCAGTACGACGCCCAGCGGCAGGCCTGCCTCGACGGCGTGGATGACCCCCTCGTTGCCGACGACCAGGACCTTCTCGCCGCCCCGGCCGAGCAGCAGGAGCGCCTCCTCGAAGCGGGGGTCGAACCCGCAGAGGAAGAGCAGGTTGGCGGCGTGCTCGCGGTCGCCGTAGACGGCCACCCAGTCGGTCCCGGCCTGGTCGACAAGGGCGGCGCTCCGCCGCTCATACTCGGCCGCCGGGATCGGCGGTGGTTCGGCCGGGATCGCGAAGTCGGGCAGTTCGACGCGGCGTAGCTCGATCCGCATGGGGCTCCCTCGCTCACGGTCCGGCTCCGACAGCGGCCGGTTCTGGGCACCCAGCCGCGCCAGCGCAGCTGCACTGTCGTGGCGTTGGGCGCGGGAGTCTAGCGCAGGGCCGTCTCGCTCGGAGCCCTGTCTTCGGGGACGGCCTGCTCCACCTTGCTGGGGGAGTGATGGCGCGATCCATGGGCCGGACCGCTCTGGTAACCAGTGCCTCCCCGCCGTGGCACGTGCATCGCGACGGAGACCACCGAGGCGGGTGCGGCGGGGCCTCGCCCCAAGCACGCTGGGTGGGAAGGTCTCAGGAGGGTTCTGAATGGTGGCGATTGGGTACACGTTGATGTGCGAGCAGCGCTCGCCGAAGGACTTGGTTCGGGACGCGGTTTTGGCCGAGGAGGCGGGGTTCGACTTCGCCGTCATCTCCGACCACTTCCACCCCTGGGTCGAGGCCCAGGGACACAGCGGCTACGCCTGGTCGATCCTCGGCGCGGTTGCCCAGGCAACCGAGCGGCTGCCGCTGATGACCTACGTCACGGCTCCGATCATCCGCTACCACCCGGCCATCGTCGCGCAGAAAGCCGCGACGATGGCCTTGCTCGCCGACGGTCGCTTCCGGCTTGGGCTGGGCGCCGGTGAAGCGCTCAACGAGCACGTCGTCGGTCGGGGCTTCCCGGCGGTCGACATCCGCCACGCGATGCTGGCGGAAGCAGTAGAAATCATCCGTCGGCTCTGGGCGGGTGGATACGTCACGTACCGCGGCGAGCATTACGACGTCGAAGGTGCCAGGCTCTTCGACCTGCCGGCCACGCCGCCACCGCTCGGCATCGCCGTCAGCGGCAGGAAGTCATGCGACCTCGCCGGTCGCCTGGCCGATCTCCTCGTCGCCACGGAGCCGAAGGCCGAGTTGGTCAAGATGTTCGGCGAAGCCGGCGGCGGCGGCAAGCCGGCGATGGGCCAAACGCTCGTTTGCTGGGGACCGGACGAAGCCGCCTGTCGCAGGCTTGCCCACGAGCAGTTCGGTTGGGCGCTCGGCGGCTGGAAGATCCAGGCGGATTTGCCGAACACCCCCAACTTCGAGGCGTTCGTCGACGCCGTGACGGAGGAACAGGTGGCGCAGAAGATCCCCTGCGGCCCGGATACCGAGAAGATCGTCGAGTCCGTCAAGGGGTTCGTAGACGCCGGGTTCACCGAGGTCGCGCTGGTCCAGGGCGGACAGGACCAGGCCGCCTTCTGCGACCTCTTCGCGGGCGAGCTTGGCCCCGCCTTACGGGCGCTCTGAAATCGAACGGTCGATGGGGACTGGGCGACGCTTCGCCCGGCCCGCGCAACTCGAATCGGGAGGGAGCCGTCATGTCGGAGCAAGCCCCGGTCGTTGGTCCGGGCGAGGAAGAAGGGGTCTGGCATATCCGGGGCGGGTTCCCGGCGCCCCGTCCCGCCGGCGCTACCTTCCGCGCTGACGGGGTCGAGGATCTGACCTACAGCAACCCCTACCGCCTCGACATCGAGCGCGTCTGGTTCGACGGCAAAGTCGTCTACGCGATCGAGAGTGGTGAGGTCGAGATCGCCTTCGATGAGCAGCGGACGGCGGTCGGCAACAAGGTCGCCCAGGAGTACCAGATCGTCTACGGGGTCGACCTCGACGAGCGGGGCAAGCTGCGCGACGGCGCCGGGCCGGAACGGGTCGACGGCCAGTACAACATCTACGACTCGGTGCCGGGGATGGACGCCTACTCCCCGCTCTGGCAGTTCAACTTCGTCGTGGTTCCTCGGGATTACGAGGCAAACACCATCCGCTCGGAAGCCGATTGCCTGGCCAGCGGCTACCCGATCCTCAAGAGCACCATCGTCGAGAACTGACCCGTTCTCTGAGCGCCGCCGTGGGCGGCGAAGCCGAGCCGAAGACGAGTTGTTGCCACTCACCCTGGCATCGAAGTGTCGGCCGGGATGCTGGAACCGGGTGGTTTACTCCGAGAACGAGAGGCCGTTCAGCAACGCCTCGGCGGCGGTCGTCTCGGCGGCGATGGCCGGCAGCGGCCCGTTCTGGAGGAACAGGACGACCCCTCGCGCCCCGGGCAGGGCCACGCAGGTGATCTGCTCGAACCGCTCTTCGCCCGAGCGTCCGGTGAAACCGAAGATCGCAAACGCGGCCTCGGCGTTGCCCGCCCTGGCGGGCTGGCCGTCGTCCCCTTCGATGAGGGCGTAGCTCTGCCGGGATGACGTCATGGCCAGATCGGCGGCGACCTCGTCGACGCAGGTCGTTGCCTGGGTGGGCAGCACGTCGGAGCCGGTGATCTGGACGGTGCTGACGCCGTTCGTGAGGGTCAGACCGTCGGCCGACTCCGACGCCTCCCAGGACCCGGCGTCGTAGGCCAGGCGGAATCCGAATGCGGCATTCTCGTAGACCGCGGCGTCGCCGGCGGGTACCGCCGTCGCCCAACCAGGATCTGCATCCGACGGCCCCAGCGTCCCTCCCACCGCCTGCCCCTCGTCCGTCTCCCGCCGGAGATCGGCCAGCACGACGAGCCGGTCGCGGCTCGGCTGGTAGACGACGCGCGCCAGTTCGGCCCCGTTGATCACCTGGAAGAGCACGACGCCGCGGACCGTCCCGCCCGGGGGGACCTCGCCGTAGGTCAGGTCCGGGTCGATCTCCGTCGCCTCCGGGCCTCGGTTGACGTACAGCGGGAACGCGAGGAAGCCGAGGGTATCCTGGAGGGCGACGGCCGCCGGGTCGACCTGGAGGGGGCGTCCTGCCGTGTTCTCGACGACGACCCGCAGCAGGACGAAGTGGTTGCCCCGGACCGGCGGGCTGTTCTGGTCGTAGCCGCGGAACGGGTCGACGATCTCCTCAACGGCGACCGTCGCCACCTCGTCGCCCTCCGGCCCGTAGTAAGGCACGGAGTCGCCCAGCCGGGGGTCGGCGACCTGGGCCAGCGTCCTCCCGGCACTGGGGAGCACGAACGTGGCGAAGGCGAGCACCAGCAAGAGCATTACGCCCCGGCGGCTGGGGTTGTGCCCACCGAGGATCCAACCGGTTCCGGCCATCCACTCCTCCATTCGCACGACCCGACTTCGACGCGGCGTCGCTCCGAGCCGACCGTAGCAGCGGCATACGGGAGCGTCAACGACCGGCGCAGCGGGGTAGTGATCGGGGCACAAGATCGACCACGCCGTGGGGCATTCGTCCCTCGATGGATTCTGTCGACTCCATCGACGGCACCCCGCCCTGGTCGCCAAGCCATCTTCCACCCGTATCCGTTGCAGCCTGCCCGATCCGGGTCTTGACAGGCGGCGCCTGTCGCCCGTAGCGTTGTCGGAGTAATTCCGACCGGGCCGCTCTGCTATCGCCGAGCCGCCGACCATCGCTCGCGAACTCGCGCCCGGTCCCTTCGGATAGAGGAGGCCCCGTGCAGACGCTCCGTCCCCGTGCGGCGCGCCCAACCGTCCTGCCCGGCTTTGGGCGGAGCGGTCGTCCGGTCGTGGTCCGGCGGCCGGCCACCGGTCGTCTCGCCTCCCCCCCCACCGTGCTCTGGCTGCCGGCGTTGTTTGTGGTCGCGCTGGCATTGCTGCCGCTCGGGTATCTCGTCGTCCGTGCCGCCGAGGCTGGCCCCCTCTTCTGGGAAACGGTGCTGCGCGAGAAGACGGCCCGCGTCGTCCTCAACAGCGCGCTGCTGGCGGCGGCGGTCGCCGGCTCGACGGCGCTCCTGGCGGTCCCCCTCGCCTGGCTGACGACCCGCACCGACCTCCCCGGTCGTCGGGTTTGGGGCTCGCTGGCCGTCCTCCCGATCGTCGTTCCGTCGTACGTCGGCGCGCTCGCCGTCGTCGCCGCGTTCGGTCCCCGGGGGAGCCTCCAGGGAGTGCTCGAACCACTCGGCGTCGACCGGCTGCCCTCAATCTACGGCTTCTCGGGTACCTGGTTGACGCTGACCCTCTTCACCTATCCGTACGTGCTGCTGGCGGTGCGAGCTGCCCTCCAGGGGATCGACCCGGCGCTGGCCGAGGCGGCGCGCGGCCTCGGCCATGGCCCCTGGCGTGTCTTCGCCTCGACCACCCTGCCGCAGCTCCGCCCGTCCATCGCGGGCGGGGCGCTGCTAGCCGCGCTCTACGCCCTGGGCGACTTCGGTGTCCCCACCCTGCTTCGCTACGACGCCTTCACCCGGGCCGTCTTCGTCCAGTACCGCTCGGCGATGGACCGCTCGGCGGCGGCGGTGCTGGCGCTGCTCCTGGTCGCGGTCACGGTCGGGCTGATCCTCGTCGAATCGCGGCTGCGCGGCTCGGCTACCCTCCACCGCATCGGTAGCGGCGCGGCGCGAAGCCCGCGGCCCGTCCCACTCGGTCGCTGGAAGGCGCCGGCGGTCGCCTTCTGCGCGCTGACCGTCGCCCTCGCGCTGGGGCTGCCGCTGCTCGTCCTCGGCGGCTGGCTGGTCCAGGCCGCTCGCTCGGGGACCACGTTCGACGACCTGGGCATCGCCGCGGTCCATTCGCTGTCGCTCGGGGCTTGGACCGCGATCGCGGCGACGGCCGCGTCGCTGCCGATCGCCCTCCTGGCGGTCCGCTTCCCCGGGCGCTGGGGTATGCTGGCCGAGCGGGTCAGCGTTCTCGGCTACGCCCTGCCGGGGATCGTCGTCGCCCTCGCCTTCGTCGCCCTCGGGGTGCGCACCCCGTTCCACCAGACGTTGGCCCTCCTCGTCGTCGCCTACGCCGTCCGCTTCCTGCCGGAGGCGGTCGCCGCCAACCGCCTCTCGCTGCTCCAGATCAACCCCCGGCTGGAGGAAGCGGCGCGAGGCCTCGGCGCCACGGTCGTCGCCGCAGTCCGCCGGGTGACCGTGCCGCTGGCCCGCCCAGGCTTGTTGGCTGGCGCGTCGCTGGTGCTCCTGACCACGATGAAAGAGCTGCCGGTGACCCTGCTCCTGAGCCCGACCGGTTACGACACCTTGGCGACCCGGATCTGGACTGCCGCCAACGACGCCGCCTTTGGCCAAGCCGCGGCGCCGGCGCTGCTGCTCGTCGCCGTCTCGGCGGTGCCGACACTGCTGTTGGCGACGCGCGAGCGGCCTCGGGCGTGATCCGCCCCCTGGCCCGATCCGTCCCCGCCGCGCCGACCGATCGGGAGCTTGGTGCCGCGGCATCCCATCCCGACCTCTCCGGCGAGATGCCGCTGGCCCTCCACTGCACCGGCCTTTTCAAGCGGTACGGCGCGCTCGCGCCCGTGGCCGGGCTCGACCTGGACGCGCACCGGGGCGAACTGCTGGCCCTGCTGGGGCCGTCAGGCTGCGGCAAGACGACCACGCTCCGGCTCATCGCCGGGTTCGAGGAACCGGACAGCGGCCGGATCGAGGTCGGCGGCAGGGTGGTGGCCGACCTCGGGCCGGGCCGGCGCCGGTGCGACCCCCCGGAGCGGCGCAGGGTCGGCATGGTCTTCCAGGACTATGCCCTCTTCCCCCACCTGAGCGTGGCCCGCAACGTCTCCTTTGGGCTGCCGCGGGGCGGCCGCGGCGAAAGCGACCGTCGGGTCGCGGCCGCGCTTTCGGCGGTCGGGATGGCGGGCATGGGCGAACGCATGCCGGACCAGCTCTCCGGGGGGCAGCAGCAGCGCGTCGCGTTGGCGCGGGCCCTTGCACCCAACCCGGACCTGATCCTGCTCGACGAGCCTTTCTCCAACCTCGACGCCGAGTTGCGGGCGGCGGTCCGCGAAGAGGTGCGCGAGATCCTCCGGGGGGCCGGGGCGACCGCGGTCCTCGTCACGCACGACCAGGAGGAGGCGCTTTCGCTGGCTGACCGGGTGGCGGTGATGTGGGGCGGTGCGATCGTCCAGGCGGGGCCGCCCGAAGAGCTCTACCACCGGCCGGTCAGCCGCGCCGTCGCCGCGTTCGTTGGCGACGCCCAGTTCCTCCCAGGCGAGGCGAACGGCCGCCGCGTCGCAACCGTCCTCGGCGATCTGCCGGTGCACGGCCAGGCGACCGGGGCGGTCGAGGTCATGCTGCGGCCGGAGGCGCTGCGGCTGGCTCCGGCGCAAGGTCCGGCGTCGGGCAACGGCCGGGTACTTTCCCGCCTCTTCTACGGCCACGACCAACTGCTGACGGTGCGGCTTGACTCCGGCCAGACTCTCCGAGTCCGGGTCGGCGCCTACGGCGGGATCCGCCCGGACTCCCGGGTCGTCGTCGGTGTCCGCGGCGCGGTGCTCACCTTCCCGCGGTAGGCCGCCATTGCATCAAAACCGCGCCCATCCCTTCTGCATCTGGTTACCCCACGTCCGGTGGAGAGCCAGAGGTCGGGAATGAGCGCGCTCCGTCGGCATCCAGGTGAGGCGTCAGATGAGCGGGAAGCTCCCTCTCGTTTGCTCGCGCACGTGCATCTGGTCCCAGACGGCAACCTAGCGACCGAGTTTGTCACCGAGCGGGTGTCCGACGATCAACGCCGGCACATTTGCTGCGATTGAATCGTCGTTTGGCTCGTGGGGTCACCTCTGATCGGAAACGCACCTCGACGAGATCCACCGCAGACGCACCGGGGTGATCCCAACACCTTCCCCGATGAGGGGTGAGACCGCACCTCCTCGATTCGTCGATTTTTTGTGAGCTGCTCCACCGCGGAGCCACGACAACCGCGTTCGTGCGGCAGTCCATCCCATCGGCCAGCGCCACGACGTGCATCGTAGGAGTGGGTGAAGCACCCGAATGGGTGCTGGGCCGGGAGGACGAGGCCCTGCCTCGACAACGGCTTGTCAAGCGCGAGGATGTCGTTGACGTGTACTCGATCGGCCTTGCCGCCGGGGAGCGATACGCTTCCATCCACCCTGCCGTCCGCCCCCGTCCGGCCCCAGCCTCATCGGCGACACCGACACCCTGAATGCCACCACCACCGAGCCCGGGACGACGCTTATCACTATGGACGTTGACTTCGGGCGGGCGACGGGGCTTGCACTGCTGCTGCTCCCTCGGCGTTGACCGCTAGACCCCGCCGAAGACCCAGGACCCGCCGACCATCGTCGCCACCGGTCGCACCTCCCGCAGCTCGTCCGGCTCGATCCCCAGCGGGTCGCGGTCGAGCACGACGAGGTCGGCGAGCTTGCCCGGTGCGAGCGAGCCGAGCCGGCCTTCGCGGCCCGAGACGGCGGCGCCGGCCAGGGTGTAGGAGTGCAGTGCCTCCTCGACCGAGAGCGCCTCCCCCGGCCCCAGCTCCCGCCCCGTGACCGTCTGCCGCTGAACCGCCGCGGCGATGCCCACCCACGGGTTGAAGTCGGTGATCGGCGAGTCGGAGGAGCCAGCGACGACGACGCCGGCATCGAGGTAGGTCCGCATGGGCATCGCGCCGGCTGCTCGCGCCGAGCCTAGACTGTTGACGAATCCCTCCCCCAGGTTGGCCAGGAACGGCGACGAGACGACGGCCGGGATGGCGTGCGCCGCCATCAGTCGGAGGGCCTCTTCGGTCGGGAAGTAGGCGTGGTGGACGCGGTGGCGCAGCCACGGCTTCGGGTTCGCTTCCTGGGCGGCGGCGAAGGCGCGGACCACCGTCTCCTGCGCTTCGTCGCCGCAGGTGTGGACGTCCATCGGCCAGCCGAGGTCGTGCGTCCAGCGGATCAGCTCGACCAGCTCCTCCGGCGGTACGGTCCACGTCCCGCGGTTTTCCGGCTCGTCCAGGTAGGGGGCGAACATCCGCGCCGTGCGGTCGCTGATCCCCCCGTCCGGCATCAGCTTGATCCCCTCCAGCCGGAGTAGGTCGTCGCCGAGGCCACCCTCCAGGCCTGGCGCCGAGAAACGTTCCTCCAGGTCCGTCTCCGAATCCGGCGGGCCGAAGCCCCAGCCGGCGAGGAGCATGTCGGTGCGCACCGAGAGCGAGCCCTCCCGGTGGGCGCGGCAGAAGGCACGGACCTCCGTCGGGTAGAGCCCCGGCTCGGCGACGGCTGTGATGCCGACGGCGTGGTAGGCGGCGCAGGCGGCGGCGATCGCCTCGACCAGTTCGTCGGCGGTCGGCTCCGGCACCCCAGCCAGGATCATCTCCTTCGCGCGGTCGCGGAATAGCCCGGTCGGCGACCCTGCCTCGTCCCGCTCGAACGAGCCGGCGTAGAGCACGTCCGCAGGCGGGTCCGGTGTCCCGGCCGAGACACCCGCGCGCTCCAGCGCCCGAGAGTTGCAGGAGAGCTTGTTCCAGACCCGGTGGAGGAGCACCGGGTGGTCCGGCGCGGCGGCGTCGAGGTCGTGACGCGTCGGGTGGCGGCCCTCGGCGAGGAGGCTTTCGTCCCAGCCGCGGCCGACGATCCAGGTACCGGGCGGCGTTGTCGACGCCCGCTCGGCCACCAGCGCCTGGATCTCGGCGATCGTCCGGCACCCGTAGAGCTGGACCTGACGGAGGGTGCGGCCAGTGGAAAGCAGGTGGTTGTGGGCGTCGACGATGCCGGGCATGACCGTTGCCCCGGCGAGATCGACGATCCGCGTCGTCGGCCCCGCCAGGGGCACGATCTCGGCGTCGTCCCCGATGGCGACGACGCGGGCGTCCTTGATCGCGACCGCGGTCGCGCCTGGGGATGAGGGGTCCATGGTCCGGATGCGTCCGCGGTGGAGGACGAGATCGGGCGCGAGTGACGTGGCGGTCATCGTGAACGGCTCCGGGGCGGCAGCACTGCCGGTCTTCGCACTCGGATCGTGGGGGGCGCCGATAGATGCACGGTGATTACTCCACGATCGTGCGGCTCCGGAGTATGGCAGACCCAACGGCCGTCTCCACCGGCCGAGCGTGACGCGGCGGAGGGACCGGCCACCCACTGCCGGCGTCGTTATACTTGCCCCCGGTCGGAACGCCCGGCCGGACGGGCCGGCGAGGAATGCATGAGCTTCACCAAGATGTCGACGCGAACCGACGCGTGAGCGACCGGGCGCTCGAAGGCGACCAGATTGAGCGGGGAGCGCCTGCTCGCTCCGCGGCGAACACCGAAATCGTCGCACCCGACGACGGTGAAGGGGCGCCGCAACCCCTCGGCAGGCGGTTCCTCCGGCCGGAGACGCTCGTCTCCTTCGCGATCGCTGGCGCCATCCTCTTCTTCGTCGTCCGCGGCCTCCGGATCGACCCGGCGGCGGTCTGGGACAACGTCCGCCGAGCCGACCCGTGGTTCCTCCTCGCCGCGCTCGCCGTCTGGTATGGCATCTTCGTCGTCCGCGCCCTCCGCTGGCGGGGGATGCTCTCCCGCGTTGGCGTCGACGCCGCCTACGGCTATGCCATGCCGACGCTCGGCGGCATCTACGAGATCCTCGTCCTCTCCTGGTTCGCCAACTGCGTCGTGCCGGCCAAGCTCGGCGACGCCTACCGGTGCTACCTGTTGAAGCGGGAGAGCCGGGTTCCCTTCAGCACCGGGTTGGGGACGGTGGTCGCCGAGCGCCTGACCGACTTGCTGGTGCTCTGCGTGGCAATGGCCGCCGCCGGCGCACTCGTCTTCGGCCGCCGCCTGCCGGACGAGGCCACCCGAGCGTTCGAACTGGGGGTGGTCCTGGTCCTCGTGGCTGCGGTCGGGCTGGCAGTGATGTGGCTGTCTCGCCACGCCCTCCAGCGGCGGCTGCCGCGCCGCGTCCAGGAGCAGTACGGCCGCCTCCACGGCGCCATCTTCGGCTCGCTTCGGCGACCGGCGCCGGTACTCGCGGTGGGCGCGGTGATCTGGCTCGGCGAAGGGCTGCGCTTCTGGCTGGTGTCCCGTTCGCTCGGCGACACGCTGCCCTTCTCGGTCGCTCTCTTCATCGCCCTGATGGGCGCGCTGCTCACGACGATCCCCGTCACCCCGGCCGGGCTCGGCGTCGTCGAGGCGGGTACCGGCGCGGTGATGGTCGGCGTCCTCGGGCTCGACCCGGACCTCTCGTTCGCGATCATCTTCCTGGACCGGGTCGTCTCCTACTGGAGCCTGATCGCGATCGGCCTCGTCGTCTACCTCCGTCGGTTCGGCCGGGAGGCGCGGCTCGGGACGGCGCGAGCCGCCGCGTGAACGGACCGGACACCGATCGGTCGGACGACGAGGCGGGGGCGTTCCGGCGAGGCGCCATGGTAGACGCCCGCGCCGAAGGCGACCGGATCGCCGCCTGGGTGCGGCAGAACCGGGCCCGCTTGGAGATCCTGGCGATTGGGGCGGTCGCCCTCAGTGGTATCGTCTGCATGGTGCTCGTCACGCTGCTGATCGTTTGGCGGCAGGCCAACCCGTAGACACCCCCCGTGCCCCCGTCGTCCCAACCCCAGGAAGGAGGCCGCCATGGGTGCGCCCCAGGCCGTCGTCGACCCACCCACCGGCATGACCGTGGCCGAGTTCCGCGCCGTCGTCGCCCGCATCGAGGAGGAAGTCCAGGGGGTGATGGTCGGCCAAGCCGACGTCATCCGCGATGTCCTCATCTGCGTCATCGCCGGCGGCCATTCCCTGCTGGAAGGGGTGCCGGGGCTTGGCAAGACGATGCTGGTGCGGACGATCGCCGAAGTGCTCGACCTGGAGTTCGCCCGCATCCAGTTCACCCCGGACCTGATGCCAGCCGATATCACCGGCACCAACATCCTCGCCGAGGATCGGGACGGCCGGCGCCAGTTCGTCTTCCAGCCGGGACCCGTCTTCGCCAACCTGATCCTGGCCGACGAGATCAACCGGGCGACCCCGAAGACGCAATCGGCGCTGCTCGAGGCGATGCAGGAGAAGACCGTCACCGTTGCCAACACGATCCACCCGCTGGCCCAACCGTTCTTCGTCCTGGCGACCCAGAACCCGCTCGAGATGGAAGGCACCTACCCGCTGCCGGAGGCGCAGCTCGACCGCTTCTTCTTCAAGTTGATCGTGCCCTACCCCTCGGCCGAGGATCTCCACGAGATCGTCCGCCGGACCACAGCGGTGACGACGGCCAACGTCGCCAAAGCGGCCGACGGCCGGGCGATCGTCGAGATGGGAACCCTGGCGCGGCAGGTACCAATCGCCGGCCCAGTCACCGACTACGTCGTCCGCCTGACCCTGGCCACCCACCCCGAGGGCCCGGCGGCGACCGATGCTGCCCGCCGGCACGTCCGCTACGGGGTCAGCCCACGCGGCGCGCAGGCGATCGTCCTCGGGGCGAAGATCCGGGCCCTGATCGAGGGACGGCTGAACGTCGCCTACGACGACGTCCGCGCGGTCGCGATGCCGGCGCTGCGTCACCGCTTGAT
>CADCWF010000001.1 GCA_902806345.1 uncultured Thermomicrobiales bacterium | reverse complement strand
CGAAACGCGGTCGTTGATTGCCGTCGCCTCCGGCGAGGTGATGTGCATGAACAGTGGAACGGTGAACGCGGGTTACCACCTGATCGAGTTCCCACTGGGAGCCGAGTGACGCTGGACGGCGTTTGCGGCAAGCGCACGGGGTTGGACCGGATGGGGTGAGGTCGATCGTGGTCGTGGAGTCCGGCTTGGAACCGGTCGGCGTGATGGCGAACGCGCGCTTGAGCCCACGCCCTCGCCGCGTACTCGCACTGGCCGTTGTGGAAGGCCGAACAGAGGGAGCACCGTTCGTCCTGCCCCGCCACGGGCTTGCGGGGTTGCGAGCGGAGGGCGAAGATACCCTGTGGGCGTCTTTGAACGGCTTGACCTGACCGGCGCGAAGCCCGGGAAACCCGGCTGAACCCGGTAGATCGCCTCGCCGACCTGCCAAACCCGCCCACGCAACACGCAAAGGCGCCGGGTTCTGAACCCGGCGCCTTCGTTGAGTCCTGGCAATGCCGTGGAACTAATCGTCGAAGAAGGGGTCCGTGAAGTCGAACCCACCGCCCGGCTGGAACACGACCCCGGGGTCCTCGTTGCTCGGCGGCGGCGGCACGAACGCGTCTGAGCCGTCGTCGTGGCTCGAGCTGCCGCCAGGCACGAACTCGCGGCAGGAGCACTGCGTGCCGTAGCAGTTGCAGTCGCAGCACTTGTAATAGCCGTTGATCGGCGAGCCGTCCTCCCCCGTGTAGGAGCAGGTGGCAGAGCACCAGCAGCCGCCCACGTAACGCCACGACTCGTCGTAGGTGCAGCCGCCGGAGCAGGCCGAGCCGGCGCAATACGAGCGGTCGATCCGGCCGCAGAACTCGCCATACGGCGGGTTGCAGGAGCAGTCGCCGGTTGTGACGTAGGCGCAATGGTCGGCCAGCGCCTTGTTCCGCGAGAACCCTTCCACCGACCAGGCCGCGACCGCGCCGAACACCGCCGCCGCCGTCCGCTTGACCGCCGACCGCCGGTTGATCGTCCTCGCCAGCTCTTCGCCGACGCGCCCTACCAGTGCCATCGATCGAGACCCTCCCCAACCAATCGTGGTGCCGCCGCTTCCCGGCGCCGGCACGCCCGCTCCCCGTCCCGTTTCCCCGTCTTGTCTCTAGCTGCGCGACGCCGCGACGCCGTTCGCGCCGTTCGACCCGCTCGTAACCAGCGTCAACGGATGGGCCTGCGACTGCAAGTGCGTCGCGGCATCCTTCAGTCCTGCCGCGTGGAGCAAGTTGCCGAGGCGACCGATGTCGCCACAGAGCCCCTTTGCAAGGACTCGGCCATCCGGGCCGATGACGAAGCCGAACGGCGTCACCCGGACCCGGAACCGGCCGAAGGCGCCGCTGCCATCCTCGGCCAGCGTCTCGAACGGCGAGGCGTACCGGTTGACCATCCGCACCGCTTCAGACTTCGGCCCCGGCACGATCGCCGCCACATCGATACCCGCCTCGCGGGTCCGGGCGAGCCGGTTGACCTCGGGCATCACCGTGGCACAGGGCTCGCAGTCGGGAGCGGCGAACAGGAGCAACTGGTAGCGCCCCGTCTTGGGCTCCCATCCCCGATCCACGCCGTCGGCGGTGATCCCGCTGATCGACGGCGCGATGCTGCCGACCGGCAGGCCGTCGCGCTGGACCCCTTCGAGGGTGCCGAGCGACATCATCCCGAAGTGGCGGTAGAGCAGCAGCAGCAGCACCGCCATCACCGCGACGAGCACCCAGAGGGCAACGTACGAGACGAGCAACAATCCCGACATCCCGGCTCTACTCCCCTTCGAGCGCGGTCGCGCCCCGCCGCTGGAACGATTCGTAGTCGATGACCATATGGGGCCAAGCCATCCGGAGTGCCTGGAGCAACGCGACGCATAGGGCGACAGCCACCATCGTGGCCAGCAACTCCACCGAAAGCCCCGACAGGGGCGAGGCGACGCGCGACGCGACACCCCATCCGGTCAGGGCCAGCACCAGCAGCCCCAGGTTCCGGGCAATCGTCCGCGGGCCGACCTCGCCGCCCCCGGCGCCGAAGCAGCCGCACCGCACGCGCAGGCGACGCGCCTCGACCCATCCCATCCAAACGGTGAACGCGATCAGGAGCGCCCCCGCCGCGACGAACGCTGACGGCACCCGATCCGGCGGCGCCAGGACCAACCAGAAGGCCAACCCGATCTCCAGGGCTGGAACGGCGACGGCTGTCAGCACGGCGATCGGCTCGGGGAGGTGGCTGAGACGCAGCGCGGCGACGAACTCGTCCGAGCGCAGCACCTTGGCCGCCGCCGACGCCACGAAGACGAGCGCCAGCGCGAGTTGCAGCGCCAGGACGGCAATGGACACGCGCAGACTCCGAGTAGGTACGGCGGACGGCGCCGCGCCGCGGGGAGCGACGGCGGTCATTGTATACCCCGCATCCTCGGCAACACACCCTCGCGGGCCACCTTTGACCGACGAAGGCGCGTACGGACGCCGCGAAGCGACGCCCGCCCCGCTAAGTTCTAACGCGCCGAACCGACGGTTGGTTTCCGCCCGGTCACTACCCGCAATCAGGTCACCAGCCACCGCCGATACCAGGCGAGCACCCGCCGCATCAAGTCGATCTGGTGGGCTCGCTCCTTGATCGGGTGCGCTTCTCGCGGGTAGCGGACGAACTCGACCGGCACCCCGAGCGTCTTCAGCGCCCGGTGCCACTCCATTCCCTGGCCCGGGTGAACCCGGGCGTCCGCGTCTCCGTGGAGGATCAGCGTCGGGGTCGTCACGTTCGCGGCGTAGCGCACCGGAGAAGCGGCCCAGTAGGCATCCGGGTGGTGGTAGGGCTCGCCCGCGAAGTAGAGAAGGTTCGCCGCCGGGATGTCGCCCTGGGCGTGGTCCGATACGTTGTTGGCGACGCCGGCGCCGTTCACCGCGGCCTTGAACATCCCCGTCCGGGTCGTCGTCTTCGCCGTCAGATAACCGCCCCAGCTCCAACCGCCGATCCCGAGCCGGTCGGCGTCAGCGATGCCGCGGGCGACCATCGCCTCGGTGCCAGCGATCAAGTCTTGCGACTCGCCGCCACCGACATCGTCCTGCAGGAGCCGGGCAAACTCCGCACCCCGACCGGTGCTCCCCCGCGGGTTCGGCAGCAGCACCGCGATGCCATTGCTCGCCAGCATCTGGGCCCAGTCGTGCCATTCGAGCATCACCCGGTCTTCCCACTGCCAAGAGGGGCCGCCGTGGACCTCAACCACCAGCGGGTACCGGGTTCCCTCCTCGTACCCGGCCGGGTAGGTCAACAGGCCCTCGATCTCGACCCCGTCGTCGGCCACCCAGCGCACGGTCTCGACCGGCTGCAACCGACCCGCGAACGACTCGCCGAAGCTCGTCAACGGCGCCGCGGGGCCGCCGACATCGCCGATCCACACCTCTTCAGGGGTCGAGCCGTCCGACCAGACGAAGGCAACCCGGTTGCCATCCGCCGAGAACGTCGCGCCACGCTCGACCGAGCCCCGGTCCCGGATCGGTTCGGGGGTGATTGGCTCCGGCCACCCGTCCGCCAGTTGGAGGGAGAAGATCCCCCCATGCACCCCCTGCACGGCGTGGAACGCGACCACGTCGGGGCGCCCCGGCAGGGCCGCCACCTCGGACACCTCGCCCTCCCAGCCGGGCAGCAGGTTGCGCGGATTGGAGCCGGCCAGGTCTACGATGGAAACGCCGACGGCGGGATCGGGCCGGCCGCCTTCGCCCGGCACCACCACTGCCTCCCCGACGACGACCGGATCGCCGGGCAAGAGCGGGAACGCGGCGATCGGGCGGGATCGGCCGCCGCTCGCGGGCACCACCCGGAGTTCCGCGCCGGAATACCGCTCGTTCCAGCCGGGGAGGGCGGTCGTCGCGGCGACGAGGCCGCTCCCGTCCGGCAGCCAGCAGAACGAGCGCACCTCCCGCTCTCCGGTCGTCAGGCAGCGGGCCTTGCCGGAGGCGGCGTCGATCGCCCAGAGCCGGGTGAACCGAGGATCGGCGTCGACCTCGACCGCGTCGTCGCGCTCCTCCTCCCGCTTCGTCCGTGCCTCGGGCGTGGGGTCGGTCCGGAGCACGGCTACCGTGGCGCCGTCGGGCGACCAAGCCGGCGCTTCCAGCTTGCCCGCGAGATCGCCGAGTTGCAAGGCCTCGCCGCCGTCCATCGGCAGCACGTAGAGCCCCTTCTCCTTGCCGCGCTCGACGCGGTCCGAGAGGAAGAGCAGCTTCGACCCGTCGGGCGACCAGCGGGGGGCGCGGTCCTCGAACACGCCCGCGGTCAGCTTACGGACGGGCGCACCGTCGCGGGAGATCCAGAGTGCCGACTGGGGATGCTCGCCCTGCTGGCCCGCCGTCGCGACGACGAACACGACGCTCCGGCCATCGGGCGAGATCCGTGGCTCGGCCGGAACTTCCCGGTCGGCCAATTCCTCCGGGGTGAGCGGCCGCGCCGCCGCGAGAACAGGTTCGGACATGGGTCTCCTCGAACGATCGTGTCTATTGCCGTTTCCATTGTGTCCCTTTCGGGGCGGGCCAGCGACCCCGGGTACGCGCTCCTTCGTGGCGTACTGGTTGTGGTGCCGCGCAGAGTTCCGACTTCGGTCGAGCAGCGGCGGGACGTGCCTTCGCCTTCGGAGCACTAGCCCGACGGATCAGACTGCTGGCGATCGGGGAGGTCGGGTAGCCGGCGACGCCCACCGCGTGGACCCCCATCATCCACTCACCGAAGCGGTCCCCGGCCGTCGCCACAACACGAACCCTACCGGCCGGCGAGTCTACAATCGGGCCCGAGCCGCCGAACCTCCCGGCGGCGGCACTCGTGGGGAGCGGCGGATGGCGGCCAGCCGGGGTTTCGGGGACGATCTCTACCTGCTCGCCGGACTGCTCGGCCGAGTCCTCCGCGCCCAAGCGGGCGAGACCGCGTTCGCCGTCGAAGAAGAGGTCCGGGCGCTCGCCAAGGCGTCGCGGGCGGGGACACCGGGCGCCGGCGACGACCTCCAATCGATCGTCGCCCGACTGACCGCCGCCGACGCCGAAACGCTCGTCCGCGCCTTCACCCTCTACTTCCAGCTCATCAACCTCTGTGAGGACAACGAGCGCATCCGCCGGCTCCGCCGGCGCGAGGCGGAAACGGGCGAGCCCCGGCGGGGGTCGCTCCGGGAAGCGGTCGGGATGCTGGCCGACCGCGGGGTAGACGCGTCGGCGCTCGCCGATCTCCTGGGACGAGCCGAGGTGCGGCCGGTCCTGACCGCCCACCCGACCGAGGCCCGCCGCCGGACCGTGATCGCCAAGTTGGCCCGCATCTTTGCCGTGATCCGGGACCTGGACGAACGTCAGCTCCTGCCTGCCGATCTCGACGACGCCGAGCGCCGCCTGGCCTCGACCGTCGCCGAGCTGTGGGCCTCCGACGAGATCCGGTCGGGCAGCCTGACGGTGCTCGACGAGGTGCGCGCCAACCTCGTCTACTTCGCCTCGACCCTGGTCGAGACCGTCCCCGCCATCTATCGCGACCTGGAGGAGGCCCTCGCCGCGGTCCATCCGGGGCATCGGGTGGCGGTGCCTCCGTTCCTTTCCTTCGGCAGCTGGGTCGGCGGCGACCGCGACGGCAACCCCTTCGTCACCCCTGCCGTCACGGAGGAAACTCTGGCGACGATGCGAGACGCCGCGCTCGCCGTCCACGAAGCGCGGCTCCTGGAGCTGGCGGGTCGCGTCTCCGTCTCCGAGCAACTGGCGGGACCCGCTCCCCTCCTCGATCCCATCATCGCCGTCGGTCACGGCTTCTTCCCTGCGCTCGCGGCCGACCTCGGCGAGCGCAACGCCGGCGAGCCGTACCGGCAGGCGCTGACCCTGATGCGGGAGCGGGTGCGCGCGACCCACCGCGACGAGCCGGGTGGCTACGCCCGACCGGACGAGCTCGTCGCCGACCTCCGCCTGATCGATGCCTCCCTGCGCAACCAAGGCATGGATCTCGTTGCCGCCGGCGACCTCCACGACACGATGCGTCTCGTCGAGGTCTTCGGCTTCCACTTCGCCCGGCTTGACCTCCGCGAACATGCCAAGCGCCACGCCGCAGCGATCGGCGAGTTGTGTGCGACGGTCGGGGTCACGCCCCGCTACGAAGAACTCGACGAGCCAGCTCGACAGGCGCTGTTGATGGCGGAGATCACCAATCCGCGCCCGCTGATCCCGACCGACCTCGGCGCCTTCTCGGAGGCCACCCGTCAGGTCGTCGGGTTGTTTCGATCCGTCAAGACGCTGATCGACGGCGGGCACGGCGACGCCCTCGGCACCTACGTGATCTCCGGCTGCGAGCGCGCCTCGGACTGCCTGGCCGTCCTCCTCCTGATGAAGGAGGCCCAGCTCTGCGCCGTCGGCGGCGACGGGGCAGCCCTGAAGATCGTGCCCCTGTTCGAGCAAGAGGAGGGACTGCGCGACGCCCTGGAGACCCTCTCCACCCTCCTGGACCAGCCCGTGTACCGAGCGGCGCTCGCCGCCCAGGGCGACGCCCAGGAGGTGATGATTGGCTACTCCGACTCCAACAAGGAGCTCGGCTACCTCGGCTCGTCGTGGGCGCTCTGGACCGCGCAGAAAGCGCTCGCCGCGCTCTTCGCCAAGAGGGGCATCCGCCACACCTTCTTCCACGGCCGGGGCGGCTCCCTCGGCCGCGGCGGCGGCCCGACCAACGTCGCCATCCTTGCCCAGCCGCCTGGCACCGTCGACGGCCGGATCAAACTGACCGAGCAGGGCGAGGTGATTGCCGCCCGCTACTCGGTCCCGGCCGTCGCCTTCCGGGAGCTTGAGCTCGTCGCCGGCGCCGTCCTGGTCAGCACCGTCGGCGCCCTCGCCCAACCCGACCCGGACGCCCTCGCCCACTACGAGACCGCGATGGCGACGATGGCGCGGGCCTCGTCCGAGGCATACCGCTCTCTCGTCTACGGCGACCCGGGGTTCGTCGCGTTCTTCGAGGAGGCAACGCCGATCCGCGAGATCGCCCGCCTCCAGCTCGGCTCCCGCCCGGCGCGTCGCGTCGAGAGTTCCCGGATCGAGGATCTGCGGGCCATCCCCTGGGTGTTCGCCTGGACCCAGGCCCGGATCCTCCTGCCCGGCTGGTACGGACTCGGCAGCGGCCTGGCTGCCGTCGAGGCCGCGTATGGGGCAGAGCTGCCGCGGCAGATGGCCTCGACCTGGCCCTACTTCCGGGCACTGCTGGGCAACGCCGAGTTGGCGCTCGCCAAGGCGGACCTGGGGATCGCCGAGCGGTACGCGGCGCTCGTGCCGGACCTCGACCTGCGGCAGCGGATCTGGACCGCGATCGTCGCGGAGTACGATCGGACGGTCGAGCGGGTGCTGGCGGCGACGGGGCAGTCCGCATTGCTCGAGGCGGAGCCGATGCTGCGCCGCTCGATCGACCGCCGCAACCCGTACGTCGATCCCCTCTCCTACGTCCAGGTCGAGCTGCTGCGCCGCTACCGCGAGGCGCCGAACGACGACCTTCTTCGGGGGGTGTTGCGGACGGTCAACGGCATCGCCGGTGGCCTGAAGAACACTGGCTGAGGCGAAAACGCAAACGAGCCGGGGGGCTGTCCCCCGGCTCGCTCGTTTCGGATCGGTACCCGAGGTCTTAGATGTCGAGGTCGACGACCACGCCGATTCCGGCGGCGGCGAGGTTGGCGTTGGTCGCGCCCTCGATCCCGGTCACCAGCGCCGACGACACCGCCGACGTGCACTCAGAGGTGTCGAACCCGAGGTCGATGCACACGATCTCGACCGCGGCCACCTCGGCCGGGGCCTCCTGCGCCGACGCCGGCGCGGCGAAGCCCAGCGCCGCCAACCCGGCGACCGCAGCGCCCAGCCGCAGTCCGCGGCGAATTGCGATACCCGTCATGTCCATTCCCTCCGCGACGCTCACCCCGAGCCCGTCTGTCGCAACGGGCGGCCCCCCGACCGCCCCGCGTCGGGCATCCCCGATGCCCAAGCGATTGTACTACCCGCGGCCCTCCCGCGTAACCCCTCCCATTGGGGGGTTAATTTTGGACCCGGGGAGCGCCCGGGGCGGCCGATTGACCGGGCTCTGTCTCCGAGCGCGTCTCATCGGCAACGGCCGCCAACGGCCGCCGGCCGTCCCCCTCGATGGCGTAGAGGAACCCGTCGTGGCCGCCGACGTAGAGTACGGCGTCGACCACCGTCGGCGAGGACGTGACCTCCCCTCCGGTCGGAAAACTCCAGCGGGGGCTTCCGTCGGCGGCGTCGACGGCGTAGATCGAGCGGCCGCTCGCGGCGTAGACCTCGGAGCCGACGATCGCGGGAGAGGACCGGATCGCACCACCGGTCGGGAGCAGCCAGCGGTGCGAGCCATCGGCCACCGCGAAGCCGTAGAGTCCTTGGTCGTCGCCGGCGGCGACGACCAAATCGTCGCTCACGGCGGGCGAGGCACCACCGCCGATCTCCACCTGCCAGCGCACGGAGCCGTCCTCCGTTGACAGAGCGAGCAGCGCCGGTGTTCCGGTGCTCACGTAGGCCGCGCCATTCGCCAGCGCCGGCGACCCGACGACCTGACCCCCGACATCCGCCCGCCACTCCTCCCGCCCGCTCTCGGTCGACAAGGCGTAGACCATTCCGGCCTCGTCGCCGTAGACCAGCACCCCGTCGGCCACGGCGACGCCGCCGAAGACGAGCCCTTCCGTCCGGCGGTGCCAGCGTTCCTTGCCGGTGGCGGCGTCGAAGGCAAAGACGTTGCCCTCTTGGGTCGGCACGTAGAGGACACCGTCGGCGAACGTCGGCGAGGCGGATCCGGCAAATCGGATGGGAGCCCGCCAGCGTTCCCGCCCGTCGGCCGCGTCGAACGCGAACACGGCGTAGCCGGAGGCGGCGAACACTGTGCCGCCGACGACGACCGGGGTCGACCGGGTCACGTAGCCACCGAGGTCGGCGCGCCAGGCTTCTCGGCCGTCCCCGGCGTCGAGCGCGACGAGGAACCCGCTCTTCGTGCCGACGAAGACCCGACCATCGGCCACCACCGGCGAGGAGTAGATCTCTCCACCGAGGTAGGTGCGCCACCGCGTCGCCGGGCCGCCGACAAGCGCCGGGCCGGGCTGGATTCCCGAGTGGGCGGCGTCGCCGCGGAACATCGGCGACGCGCCGCGCGGTGCCGGCACCCCCCGTGCCACGGTCGCGACCGTACCCGCGTCGACCGATTGTTCGGACGCCCTCGGTGCCTCCGCAACTCCAGGATCGATCGGATCGAGCACCTGGACCCCGACGCCAGCGAGGGCGACGAGCCCGGCAAGAGCCACCAGCCAACCGGCTCGCTCCAGGGCCGAGACTTCGACCCGCATCCGCCAGAGGCCGATGAGCATCACCAGGAGACCGGCCGCGAGCAACCCCAGACCGACAGGGGAGAGGGAGCTGAAGAGCAGCGCGCCCGCTGCCCCCGCCGCCCCGATCAGGATCAGCCCGCTGCCCGAACCCTCCTCGGCGTCCCGAGCTCGCCGCCGCCCGATCGCGTCCCGTTCCCGGGCCGCGAGCAGGTAGTCGGGCAGGGTGAACTGCGTCTGCGACGGGCGCTGCAGACCGGGGCGAGAGGCGGCCATCGGCGTCCCGCAGCCGACGCAGAAGCGTCGCGTTTCGGGAGCGCGTTGGCCGCAGGTTGTGCAGGACCAGATTGAAGTTGCCATAGGGGACCGACGGCGGGGGTGGGCCGATCTGGAAAGGATACCCCGGACCGTGCCCCCACGGCCCGTTCCGCCCGATTGCCCGATCTCTCCACCCCGGCGGCACGCAAAGGGGCAGGCAACTCCTCAGCGGACGAAGGCTGGACGCGGAGAACCGGAGGGGTCCTCGAACCGGTGCCGTTCGTCGCCGGAGAGGCTAGCGGTCGCCCGGCTTCGTCGCCACGCACACCGTCCACGGGAACGACCCTCCGAGCCAGGTAACATCGAACCGCTGGCCGACGAAGGCCGCGAACTCGCGCCGTCCCCAAAAGTTCACGTGGTCCGGGTCGCTGCCGCGGGGCCGGACCCCGAGGTTCTTGCCTCGTGCCGCGTTCGCCAGGGAGAAGAACGGCTCGTGCGGCACGCTCAGCACCACCGCCCGCCGCGCCACCCGCGCAAACTCGACCAGCGCCTGCTCTGGCCCGTCGCCCCGGAGGTGCTCGAGCACCTCGAAGCAGCCGACGACGTCGAATGTCCCGTCGGGGAACGGGAGGCCGGTCACGTCCCCGGCCTGGAACCGCGCCCCGGCCAACTTCGCCTGGGCGACCCCGGCGGCGTCGGCCGAGAAGTCAATCCCGGTCAGATCCAGCGCCGGCAGCCGCTCCAACAGCACCTGGGCAACGAATCCCTCTCCGCACCCCGCGTCGAGAAAGCTTTCGGGCGCCAGGGCCACGACCCGATCGGCGATCGTCCGGTGGAACCGCTCGATCAAGGCCCGCTGGATTGGATTGGCGGTCGTGTGCTTGCGGTAGTTGCTCGACACCCGGGCATGGTCAGAGAGGGTAATCTGCCGCCCCGTTGCCGTCCCGACCTGCCCTGGTTCAGCCATGGAGCCCCCCTTCACGAACCGCGCGGGCGGGGCTAAGGGCTCGCCACCCCCGCGCCGCCAGGAAGACGAACGGCAGCGTCACGAACAGGGTGACCCGGTAGGCGAGCGCCGCCAGCAGGACCGCCGCGCCGTCCACCCGAGACACCCCCGCCACCGCTACCATCAGCGCCTCGCGGACGCCGGCGCCTCCGGGCACCGGACTGACCATCCCGATGAATGTCGGCCAGCCGAGCAGCCCGAGTACGAGCGCTGAGGACGGAGAGACGACCCCGAACGCCTCCAGCAAGAGCCGGAGGATGCCCGTCTGAAGCGCCCAGAACGCCAGCGACAGAACCAGCGCCGTGAGTGCCTCACGGGGCCTCTTCACGGGCAGGGCAAGCGCCTCGCCCCCGAACCGTCGGACCCGTGCCCGCACCCGGCGTGAAACGATGAAGAGGGCGACTCCGGCTCCGGCGACGAGGGCGAGGAGCACCGCCGCGGCGACCGTCCATGCCTGCCCCTCGGCCGCCATCGCCGTCGCCGCTTCGCCGCCGCCGAGCACCAGCCAGAGGACGCCAATGGCGGCCAGGATGCCGAGGTCGAGCAGCGCCTCCCAAAGCACGACCGCGCCGCTGCCGGAGGGACTGAGGCCGAGGTCGCGCTTCGACAGGGCGGCCCGGGTTGGCACCGCCAGCCCGATCGGCGCTGCGTAGTTTACGACGACAGAGGTCAGAAACACTTCGGCCGCGACCTGAGCAGCCACCGTGCCGCCGGCCATCCTAGCCAGTGCGTGCCAGCGGAGCGACAGGAGCAGCAGCCCGCCAGCATAGAGCGCGAGGGTCGCGGCGATGATCGCCGGGTGGACCCTCGCGGCAGCCGCGCCCACATCCGCAAGGGCACCCTGCCGCGCCAGCAACGCCAATCCGACGAGCACGCTGACCGCGAAGAGAATCGGGGTCGGCACGGCTAGGAACCGCCGCCACCCCGACCGTTGCGCGGGACCGGCCACCGCACCCTCGGCCGCTCCGATCTCAACCGTCACGCGCCGCTCCCGAAAGCCCATGCGGCATTGGCCCCAGGGTCTCTCGGAGCGGCGCCAGCCGCGCCGCCTCGTCCGGTTCGTGGGCACCGTGGGCTAGCAACTCACCGAGGAGGCCGAAGCCGAAGAACTGGGCACCGATCACCACGAGGAGCACCGCAAGCAGGAGCAGCGGTCGGGTCCCGATCGCGGCACCGGTCAGGACCTTCTCGGCCGTCAGCCAGAGTCCGATCAGGACGCCGAGCGCCATCGTCACCAGGCCGGGAACCCCGAGCATGTGCATCGGCCGCTGCCGGTACTTGGTGATGAACGTCACCGTCAGCAGGTCGAGGAAGCCCTTCGGCAGGCGCGACCAGCCGTACTTGGAGCGGCCCCAGCGGCGGGGGTGGTGGGTGACCGGCAACTCGCCGATGCGGAAACCCTCGGCGTTGGCGAGGACCGGGGTGAACCGGTGCAGCTCGCCGTAGAGCCGGATCGTGCGGACGACCTCGACCCGGTACGCCTTGAAGCCGCAGTTGAAGTCGTTGAGCTGGACGCCGGAGACGCGGCGGACGGTGGCGTTGAAGAGCTTGGAGGGCAGCGTCTTGCCGAGCGGGTCCTGCCGCTTCTGCTTCCAGCCGGAGACAAGGTCGTAGCCGCCGTCGATGGCCTCGACGAAGCGGTCCAGTTCGTCGGGGTCGTCCTGGAGGTCGCCGTCCATCGTCACGACGAGGTCGTGGCCGTGGCCGACCGCCGCGAAGCCGGTGGTCAGCGCCCGCGCCTTGCCGAAGTTGCGGCGGTGTCGCAGCCCCTTCACCCGATCGTCGGCGACGACGATCTCCCGGAGCACCGCCCACCCTCCGTCACGGGATCCGTCGTCGACGACGATCAGCTCCCACGGCAGGCCGATCCGCTCCATCGCGACCACCACCCGCCGGTGGAGTTCGCGCAGGTTGCCTTCCTCGTTGTAGACGGGCACGACGATGCTGACGCCAGCAACGGGGGGAACGGTCTCCGCGGCCATGGTCGCGGTCGGGGCGACGCGGGACGCATCCCGAACGGGGGCCAACGCGATTCCCCCGCTGGCCGCCTGCACCCCCACCCCCATGCGCCCGGACCCCCGTCGCGATCATCACCGTTCATGTTGTGATACCGAGAGGCGACTATACGGTTCGGTACCACCCTGCGCAACCAGAGCCGGATGCGGGAATGCGACGGCCGAGCCCACGCTCGATAGAATCTGGCGCGATGACGGGTCCGAACGATCCAGCGCCAACCTACCGATCCTCTCCCACCCGCCCGTTGCGCCGTCCTCGGCTACGCTGGGGGAACGTCGCCGCCTGCTGTCTGCTGCTGTCCGGCTGCGGCGGCTTGGCAGAGAACCCCCAAGGGGTCCCCCCCTCCGAGGCAATGGCGCCTTCACCGCCGGCGTCTCCGGTGCCGACACCGAGTCCGGCCGCCGCTACCCAGGCCGCCACGCCTCCGGCCACCCCCACCCCCGGGTTCCGTTTCGGCGCGGTCGCGACCGGGGACGTGGTCTGGGCGCTGAGCACCGATCCGGCGACCGGAGCGCCGGTCGCACCGGTTCGCGGCTTCGCCCCAGAAGCTCCGGCGATCGTCGCCGCGGTGCCGATCGAGCGCGCGCCCGCAGGCACCCGGTTCCGCGCCGACTGGCGCTACAACGACACCCCGCTCGACGGGATGTCGTCGGAGATCATGGTCGATGGAGCGGGCGACGGTCGGTGGGTCAACTTCGTCATCGCCATCCCGGAGGGCGAAACGTGGCCCACCGGCAGCTACGAGGTCGTGATTACGGTCGACGCGCAACGGGCGCTGCGCGCCGCCGTCGAAGTGGTCGACGCCGAGGGGGAGGTGGGGGCGACGGCCGTCGGCAGGTCAATCCCATGAGACCGTTTTGCGAAGGTTCGGGCGCGCTCTGCCCGATCCTGGCCGACCGTGGCGTCCGTGACCGGTCCGCGCGCCGAGATTCGGCGAGGTGCCGCCTCCGTCAGGCCGCTTGATCGTCCACCGGAACACGAGAAGCCGACCCTTGCCCTGTGACAAGCGATTGCCCTACGGCCGTCGGGTATTCCTTGCAGGTGCGCGCGATTCGGTGCTACGCTCATCGCCAGCCGGACCCATCGTTCCACCCGGGCAGCCCGTTGCCCGGTTCAGTAGGCGTGGCCACCAGCGGCCGGATCGATCCGGGGGAACTCCCCGGGCTCTGGACACACGGGCGACTCCCCGCGACGAGGCGAGGGAGCCGCGACGCGGCCGGATACCACCCATGACCGGACGGCGCCCCCTCGACCCGCCCTTCTCGGACGGCCCTGCCCGCCCGGCCTGGACGACGATCTTCGCCGTCACGGGCCTCCTCCCGGCGGCGCCCCCACGGCCCTTCTCGTGGCAGCACGGACGCTCACTCTGGATCCTGGATCGGGAACCTATCGGGTGGGTGCTTGCCGAGCTCCGGTTCGACCCCAGCGCCTGTACCTATCGGGAAATCCGCCGGGCACGCTACGACTGGCCCCGCGAGGCCGCCGGCGTCCTCCTCGGCCGGGCGATGGCTCTCG
Source organism: uncultured Thermomicrobiales bacterium (assembly GCA_902806345.1). Classification (GTDB taxonomy): domain Bacteria; phylum Chloroflexota; class Chloroflexia; order Thermomicrobiales; family UBA6265; genus CADCWF01. Next base: position 33,166 of record CADCWF010000001.1, on the reverse strand, counting down.
GCGAGGCCGAGGTAGAGGAGATCGCCGCCCGTCTCGCCTCCTGGCAGCTTGCGGCCGACCGGCCGAACGCCTGACGCCGGACCTATTGCTTCCGTACGAAGGCCAGTTCCCCCGCCCGGATCGGTGTTGCCACCTCGTTCTCCGCCGGCGGCAGCGGACAGCTCCACCCCTCGCCGTAGGCGCAGTAGGGGTTGTAGGCGTAGTTGAAGTCGACGACCAGCGTGCCGTCGGGCCGCGCCCGAGGATCTAGGTAGCGACCGCCGGCGTAGGTCTCGGTTCCGGTGGTGCCGTCCTTGAACGGCAGGAAGAACCTGCCCCGCTCGACGTCCTTGAAGACGGACAACGTGACGGGTTGGCCGTCCACGTCGAACGAGATCCGGCCGGCCCGAACGAACGGCTTGGATCCTCCGTCCGAGGTCGGCAGGTCGATCTCCTCGCCGATGCCCGCGCCGTCCGGTTCCAGCGGCAGTTCGAGGGCGAGGTCAGGCCGCTCCGGGAAGTAGCCCAGCCCGGCGAAACCGTCCCGGTCGGCCACAGCCAGCGGCGAATCCGGATCGTGGCCGAAGTAGTGGTCCCGGTGGTGCCGGAACCCGTCCAGCCGCGACTGCTGCTTGGGGATCATCGAGTGCTCCTCGGTGACGGCCGGTTCCCGACCGTCGCTCAATACTTTCCTATTGATAGTATAGCGCCGCCGTCAACGTCGTGCGGCAAGCGCGCGATCCTCCCACCCCAGTTCCCGGTCGGCGCTGTATCGATCGCCGATGTGGGAGGCGACCCGCAGCGCCTGGGCCGCGATCGTCAGCGCCGGGTTGACCGCCGCCGACGACGGGAAGAAGCCGGCGTCGACCGCGTAGAGGTTGTCGACCTCGTGCGCCTTGCAATACGGATCGAGCACGGAGGTCTCCGGGTCGCGCCCGAAGCGGAGCGTGCCGCACTGGTGAGAGTTGGTCTCGATCCCCATCCGGCGGTCGAGCAGCAACGGGTAGCCGGCTCTCCGTAGCATCGCCTTCGCCCGAGCCATCAGCTTCTCATGGGCGGCCAGGTTGTTCGGCCGCCAGCGGACCCGGATCGCCCCGTCCGGGGCGACGGTCACCCGGTTGGCCGGGTCGGGCAGGTCCTCGGACATCACCCACCAGTCGGTGCTGTGCGCCGCAACCGCCGCCAGCACCCGCAGTGGCGCCCGGCGGACGCTACCGGCCAGCATGGCGGCCTGGACCTTGCCGACCGGTTGCAGGTTGCCCATCGGGTACGGGAATTCGGCGTCCGCTCCGGCGCCGTAGAAGTCGTTGATCGAGATCGTCTTCTGGAAGACCGTTGGGTTGCGCTTGCGCGGGTCAACCGCCAGCAGCACCGAGTTGGTGTGGACCATGTAGTTGCGGCCGACGAGTCCGGAGCCGTTCGCCAGCCCGTTCGGATGGTGGTCGGAGATCGAGCGCAGCAGCAGCGCCGCCGAATTGGCCGCGCCGCAGGCGACGACGACCACGTCTGCCGCGACCCGCACCATGTCCCCGTCCCGGTCGACCTCGACCCCGGTTACCCGCCGCCCGAAATCGTCGGTGAAGAGCCGGCGGGCAAACGCGCGCGTCCACAGCTCGACCGTCGGCGACGCGACCGCCGACCGCACGGCGCAGACATCGGCGTCACCCTTGGCATCGACCAGGCACGGGAAGGCGTCGCAGGTGCGGCAGCGGATACAGCGCCCGCCCGGCCGGTAGTCGACCCCGACGGGGAGCGGCGCGGGGTGGAGCCCCTGCCGTTGGAGCTTCCCCGCCAACTCCTCCATGTAGGGGTCCGACGGCATCGCCGGGTAGGGGAACGGTCCCGAACGCGGCGGATCGGTCGGATCGACGCTCGCCTCGCCGTGGACGTTGTAGAGCCGTTCCGCTTCGGCGTACCACGGCTCGAGCTCGGCGTAGCTGATCGGCCACCCTGGGGAGACGCCGCCGGCGTGCTGGATCGGGCCGAAGTCCACCTCCCGCAGGCGAGGCAGGGCCGCGCCGTAGACCTTGGTGTTGCCGCCGACGAAGTAGTGGACGCCCGGCTTGAAGATGCCACCGTCGGCATTCTGCCACGTCTCGGCCGTCTTGTAACGGTTTTCGACGAAGAGCGCCTCGGGGCTCCAGTTCGCCGGCTCGCGCGGCAGAAAGTCGCCCCGCTCCAGTACCAGCACCCTGGCGCCGAGGTTCCGCAGCCCCCAGGCCAGCGTGCCGCCGCCGGCCCCGGTGCCGATGATGACGATGTCGGCGTGGTGCATGGACGAGTCCTCACCCCTCGCCCCTTTCCCGCCACGGTAGGAGAGGGGGACGAAGGCTTGAACGGTACCGTCGCCATATCCGTGCGCGACCGAGCCGGCAGCGGCGACCCGCCGCAGGGCTGACCTTTTCTGCCGGAGCGGCGGGAGTATCCCCGCAGCGGGTTGCGGCGAAGGGTGAAGGCACCCTTACCCCTTCATCGACCCCGCCAGCAGGCCGCGGATGAAGAACCGGCCGAGCAGGATGTAGACCACGGCCGTGGGCAGCGCCGCCAGTACCGCGGCCGCCATGACCACGGTCCAGTCGACCGAGTTGGTACCGTTCAGATTGTTCAGCGCCACCGTCACCGGTTGCTGCTTCGGGTCGAAGACAACGGTAACGCCGAACAGGAAGTCGTTCCAGATGTTCGTGAACTGGAAGATGCCGACAACGACGAAGGCCGGTGCCGCCAGCGGCAGCATGATCTGGCGGAAGACGCCCACGAGCCCGGCGCCGTCGATCCGCGCGGCCTCGACTAGCTCGTTCGGCACGTTCGCGAAGTAGTTACGGAAGATGAGCGAGGTGATCGGAATACCGTAGATAACGTGCACGAGCACGAGGCCCTGCCACCTCCCGTAGAGATTGAGGAAATCCATCGTCTGGATCATCGGGATCAGGATCGCCTGGTAGGGGATGAACATCCCGAAGAGGATCAGGGTGAAGACGACGTCCGACCCCTTGAACTTCCACTTCGAAAGCAGGTAGCCATTGACCGCGCCGATGACCGCCGACAGGATGGTAGCCGGGATGACGATCCGGAAGCTGGCCAGTAGGTTCTGGTCGAGCGTCTCCCAGGCGAGCGGGAAGCCGCCGCCGTTGAGGTAGAGCGGGAGCTTCCACATGTCGCCGAGGGTCATGTACGACTTGTCCTTCAAGCCGTTGACGACCATCACGTAGACGGGCGCCAGGAAGAAGAGCGTGGCCAGGATCAACAGCGCCATCACGACGTAGTGGCCGAGCCGCGACTTCTTGCGCGGCGGGGGCGCCTGGAGCGAAGGCCGGAGCGCGGTCGAGGCCATCCCTAGAGCTCCTTCAACTGGCGCGCCAGGTAGGGCACGATCACGATGCAGACGAGCACCAGCATGACGATCGAGGCCGCCGCGCCAATGTTGTAGCGCTGGGCCCGGAAGATCATCTCGTAGACGAAGATCCCGGGGACGTCGGTGGCGAAGCCGGGTCCTTTGCCACTCATCGCGAAGATGAGGTCGAAGATCTTGAGCGAGACGTGGCCGAGGATGATCAGGGTACTGACCATGATCGGTTTCAACAGCGGGACGATGATGTCCTGGTAGAGGCGGCGGTCGGTCGCGCCGTCGAGCGCCGCTGCTTCCCGCACCTCGTGGGGGATGGTGCCGAGCCCGGCCAGGAACATCGCCATCGCGAACCCCGAGAGCTGCCAGGCGGCGGCGATGGTGACCGGGATCAGGGCGACCGGGATGCCGAGCTTGAGCGACCAGTCGGCCGCCGGCGGGTAAACCGCGGCGATCGCCCCGTTGAGCTGCCAGGCGACGGTACCGTCGGTGATCCAGCCGGGCTTGAGCGGCTCCACCCCGAAGGAGGCGAGGACGGCGTTGAGGCCGATCGCGTCGAAGAGCAGGTTGACTCCCGTCTCGGGGTTGAAGATCCAGCTCCAGGTGACGCCGGTGGTGATGAACGAGAGCGCGTAGGGGAACAGGAAAACGCTGCGGAAGAAGCCGCTGCCCGTGATCTTCCGGTCGAGCAGGACCGCCAGCCCGAGGCCACCCCCGACCGCGAGGAGCAGGAAGATCAAGGTGAAGAGCAGCGTGTTGCGGAGGTCGATCTGGAAGCGGGACTGGGAGAACAGGACCTGGTAGCTGTCGCCGATGGGCTGGCGGAGCGACAGGTCTTCCGCCGCCGACCGCCAGTTAGAGAGCGAGATCCAGACGGTGATCCCGATGAAGCCGTAGACGAAGAGGAAGACCGCCACCGCCGACGGAGCCAGCAGCAGCGGCGACAGGATACGGTCGAACGAGAAGCGGGACCGAGACACGCGCCTCGGCGTTGCCGCGACGGCGTCGCGCGCCGAGACTTGCGGAATGGTCGCCATCGTCTACCTCAGAACATGGAAGGCGGCGCGGGGACCAGATCCAATCCTTGGAACGCCGAGGCGACGCGTCTCGCGCCGCCTCCCCCTCCCCCACGCATTGGGAGAGGGGGCTGGGAGGTGAGGGTTCTCCGGTCTTCACCGAGCCCGAGGCTAGGAGGCCATTTCGGCGTCGAGCGCCGCCGCGTCCTGGAGGTTCAGGACCAGCGTGTCGACATCCTGGTCGTCCACGAACCCGAGCAGGGCGTCGTAGAACGCCTGCTGGAAGGCGGGCGACGAGGCTTGGCCGTGGGCGCACGAGGGTACGAGCGCGTCGTTGGCGAAGGAGTCAATCGACCACTGGTGATAGGGCGAGAAGATCTCCCGGTTGATGTCGGTCCGGGCCGGGATCGAGCCCTTGAGCGGGTTGAACGCCTCCTGGGCCTCCCGCGACCCAAGCACCCGCAGCCAGTTCCGGGCGTTCTCCGGGTTCGGCGCCCCGACCGGCAGGGTGAAGGAGTCGACCACCAGGACGAAGGAGCCGTTGGTACCGGGGTGCGAGACCCAGCCGGTGTTCTCGACGGCGTCGCGGGCGACGACCTCGCCGTAGGCCCAGTCGCCCATCGAGTTGAAGCCGGCGTTGCCCTCGATGACCATCGCCGTGGCCTGGTCCCAGGTCAGCGCCGGGTGGTCCTCATTGACGAACGCCAGCATCTTGCCGTAGGTCTCGGCCGCGGTCCGGACGTCGGCGTCGTCCCAGTCGGCCTCGCCCTTGAAGAGCTGGTCGTATTTCTCCGGACCCGCCACGGCAAGCAGCGTGTTCTCGAAGGTCTGGGCGGCGGCGAAGGTGTCCTTCGTCGCCAGCGAGAGGGGTACGATGCCGGCGGCCTGCAGCGTCTCGGCCGCGGTCAGGAACTCCTCAATCGACATCGTCTCGCCGACGGTGATGCCGTTCTCCTCCATCACCTGTCGGTTGTACCAGAAGCCGTTGCCACGGTGGACGCCGACCGGCACCGAGTACTGTTCGCCGTCCTGCGACGCCTGGTCGATCAGCGTCTGGGGCATCGCCTCGAGGAGCCCCTCGCTCTCGTAGAGGTCGGTGATCGGCTCGCAGTAGCCGGGGACGACGTAGTTGTCGATCAGCTCCCGGCCGACGTGGACCTGCCACGAGTCGGGCGGCTGGTTGCCCTGGAGTCGGGTGGCAAGCACGGCGCGGGCGTTGACCCCGGCGCCGCCGGCAACCGCCGCGTTGATGACCTCGACATCCGGGTAGAGCGCCGAGTAGGCATCGAACAGCGCCTGCAACGCCGGCGCCTCACCCGGCGAGGTCCACCAGGAGAAGACCTCTAGCTGGCCGGTCGCCGCCGATGCGGCCGGGGTGGCATCCTGTGCCGCCGCAAGTCCAGCCAACCGACCAGCCACGAGGGCGCCAGCGCCGACGGCGGCGCTCCCCTTCAGCAGGTGCCTCCGGCTCGCCCGGCCACCCAACTTCTTCGTCAGATCAACAGTCATCGGTCGTTCCTCCTCTGGAATGACGTCCCAGCGGGCAACGCCGCCCGCCGAATCCATCGCCGTGCTCGCTCGCCGGAGTCGGCCCGCGCGGGGCGCAGCCGGCGGATCGTCGCGTTCGGGATGCGAGCGGCTTATACACGCCGTGCCGGATGAGGGTCAAGCGACCGGATACTCCGGACCCGGGCCGTGGCGCAGAAGCTCCTTGCCGGCATCCGGATACAGCTTCAGGCCACCGCCGGCGCCCCGAGCAGCTTGTCCAGCGCCTCGACGAAGAAGTACTCGCCCCACATCACGCTTTCGTCGACGCCGAGGCCAAGCCGCTCATGGTAGCTGCCGTGGCGGAGGATGCCCTCCCAGCCCGGCGTCTCGACGGCGAGGAACTCCGGGGACAGCAGCGTGTCGAGGATCGTCCGGGCGTAGGCGCTGTAGCGCTCCGCCCGCGCCGGCTCGTCCGTTAGCGCCGCGAGCTGGAAGAACCCACTGGCCGCGATCGCGGCCGCCGAGGTTTCGTACGGACGCGGCGGGTCGGGCTGCTCCCAGTCGTTCGGCGGCACGCCGCGGGGCGGCGTCCGCTCGATGTAGAAGTCGGCGCAACGCTGGGCGGCGTCGAGGAACCGGCGGTCGCCGGAGAGGCGGTAGGCGGTGCCGAAGCCGTAGAGCGCCCAGGTCTGGCCGCGCGCCCAGGAGGAGTCGTCCCGCCACCCCTGGTGGGTCGCCTGCCGGAGGAACTCGCCGGATTCGGGGTCGAAGATGCCCTCGTGGGCGGTCGAGCCGTCGCCGCGGACGAGGTAGCGGCGGGTCGTCAGACAGTGCTCCGTGGCACGCCGGTGGAGATCGGGGTTGCCCGTTCGCTCGGCGGCGTAGAAGACAATCCCGACGTTCATCATGATGTCGATGAAGCAGCTCTCGGGGGCAACGAACGAACGCAGGTACCGTCCCCGCTCATTGAAGCGGAGCCCCATCGTCTGGCCAGCGGTGATGACCCGGCGCTCGACCTCGGGGTCGCCGCCGAGGTCGAACCAGCGCTTCCAGGTCGACCAGAAGAGGAAGCCGAGGTCGTGCACCGCTCGGTCGTGCTGGCGCTCCTCGATCAGCCGCGAATAGTGCTCGGCCCGCTCGCGCCAGATGGGATCGCCGGTGCGGCGGGCAAAGATCCACATCATGCCGCCGAGGAACCCCTCGCACCAGTTGGTCCAGGATTCCTTGCCGTGGCGCCACCGGCCGCCCTCGGTGAAGAGCGGGAAGTAGTCGGGGTCGCGCGCGATCAGGGCGCGGACCTGACCCTGGGCGAAGGCGAGCGCTTGCTCGGCCCGCTCCTCCAGCGTGCCGCCGAACCCGTCCCGATCCCGGCTCACGCGGTCTCAACCTCGATCGCCGCGGTCGGCGCCTGGCGCAGCATCCAGAGGGGCATCCCCGTCGCCGCCTGGCGGAACTCCAGCTCGTTCTTGACCCGGAAGAAGCTCCGCTGCTGCCCCAGCGACCGCAGCGCCTCCTTGCTGAAGTCGGTCGCGGCCTGCGGTGGCCGCCAACTCACCGCCCTCCGGTTGACGTACTCGTCATGGGCATCGGGAACGTGGGCGTAGGCACCTCGGATATGGCCGATCCAGACATCGCGCGTTTCCCCGGAGCGCCAGACGACGATGTCGCCCACCTTCGCCTCATGGACGAAGGCCAGGAGGGTCGCGGCATCGTTGGCGATCGATTGCGCCGACGCGTCCGGGTGGACCTCGGCAAGGCGCCGCTTGAACGCCTCGGCGTCCGGGGGCAGGGCGCCGATATCGCCCATCTCCGGCCAACCGACGGCGATCGTGCCGCGGCCCCCGGCGCCCTTGAACACCCGATCCATCTCGGCGGCCAGGACACGCTGCTCCGACGCCTTCGATCCGCGCGGCCGGCCGGTATGGATACCCCAGACGACGGCGATCTCCATATCTTGCTCCCTTTCTCTGCGTTGGCACATACAACGATAACCTTGGACCGTCGGAACGCCCGACGACCTATCGGCTCACCCATTATCGCCGCTATCGCCCCTCGAACGTCGGCGCCCGTTTCTCCCTGAACGAGGCCACCCCCTCCCGGCCGTCCGCGGTCGTCGCCGCGAGGGCGCCGGCGATCGCCTCGAGGGCGGCCGGCCGCCCGTCGATCGCGGCCTTGGCAAGCTGGACCGCGACGGGTGCATTACCGGCGATCTCCGTGGCCAGCGCCCGCGCCCGCGTTAGGAGCCCGGCCCGAGGCACGACCTCGTTGACCAACCCCCACCGCTCCGCCGATCCGGCGTCCAGCCGCGCCCCGGTGAACACCATCTGCTTCGCCCGTGCCGGCCCGATCAGCTCCGGCAGCCGTCGGGTGCCCGCCCAGCCCGGCAGCGTCCCGATCTTGGTCTCCGGCAACCCAACCTCGGCCTCGGCCGCCAGGAGCCGGATATCCGCCGCCAACGCCAGTTCCAGCCCGCCCCCGAAGGCAAAGCCGTTGACGGCGCAGATCGTCGGTTGCCGCAGTCCGGCGAGCCGGTCGAAGACGCGGTGGCCTTCCCGCACCCAGGAGCGCCACATCTCCAGCGGCTCCAGCGCCGCCCAGGCCGAGATGTCGGCACCGACGCAAAAAGCACGCTCCCCGGCGCCGGTCACGATCACCACTCGGACCTCGGGGTCGCGGTCCAGCCCGGCCAGGATTGCATCGAGGGCAGCCAGCATCGCCGGGTCGAGCGCGTTGAGCTTCTCGGGCCGGTTCAACAGGATCGTGGCAGCGTCGCCGTCGCGAGAGACCAGCACCCGCTCGTCGCTCACGGCGCGTCCCCGGCCTTCAACCGCGCCACGAAGCGGTCGGCCGCGCGCAGCGCGACGGCCCAGATCGTCAGCGTCGGGTTGATCCCCGGGCAGGTTGGGAAGGTCGCGCCACCGAAGACGTAGAGCCCCGGCGTGTCGTGGACGCGAAGGTCGCGATCGACCACGCTGGTCGCCGGGTCGCCGCCCATCCGACAGGCGCCCATGTCGTGGGAGGAGCCGGCGCCGGTGAACGAGGGTCCTCGCCACGTCTCCGTCGCCCCCATCCGCCGCAGGATCTCCTCGCTCACCCCCTCCATGTGGTCGGCCAGCCGCTTCTCGTTCGGTTGGAGGTCGTACGTGACGCGAACGACGGGAAGCCCGAGCCCGCTCCGATCCCGAGCATCGGGGTCGATCTCGAGCCGGTTGGCCGCGTAGGGCAACGCATCCGGCTGGATACGGACGACGGCGAAGTGCTGCCACTCCTGGAGATGCCGCTTGTAGTCGCTCCCCCACCGCGGCACCCCCTCCGGCAGCGACTCGCGCGAGATCTGGATCGGCAGGAACTGGTTCTCCGCGCCGAGAGTGGCGCCGCCAAGGAACCCGTGGGCCGGACCATCGAACCCCTCGGCCAGGAAATCGTCGAGGACGACGCCCTGGGCCGCCGGCCCTGTGTGCCGGTTGAACACCTTGTCCGGCACGAAACCATCGACGTGGGCGAACATCTTGGTTGTGTAGTTGCGCCCGAGCTGGCCCCGGTCGTTGCCGAGACCGTCCGCGTGCTTGCCGTCCGCCGAGAGGAACATCAACCGGGTGTTCTCGTAGGTGTAGGCCGCGAGGATGACGGCTTCGGCCTCCTGCACCTGCCGCCGCCCCAGCGCGTCGACGTACTCGACGCCCCGCGCCCGACCGTCACCATCAGTGACCACCCGGATGACCCGGCAGTGGGTGCGGAGGTCGAAGTTGCCGGTCGCCAGCGCCTCCGGCACTGTTGCCAACCCCGGGTGCCACTTGTCGCCAGTCCAGGAGCCGAAGCCGTTGTTCCAGGCCGTGTAGCGCATCTCCGGCCAGCCGCCGTTCGCCTGGCTCGTCATGCCGACGGGGACCGGGTGCGGGTGGAGGCCCATCGCCGTGGTCGCCTCGCGGAACGCCTCGCCGAGCCGGAACGGCCGCAACGGCGGCAGCGGCGCCAGACGCGAGCGGCGGATGAAGGGGTTGCCGCCCCCGTCGCTCGTGACCCCGGCCATCGCCTCGGCCCGACAGAACCAGGGCTCCAACTCGTCGTAGGAGACGGGCCAGTCGGTCAGCGTGCACCCTTCCGGGATGACTCCTTCGCCCCACCGCTCGACTGCGTGGGAGCGGAACCGGAAGTGGTGCGGGTGGAACCGCCGCAGCCAGGCGCCGTAGTGGATGACCGAGCCGCCGACGCCGTTCATCATCCGGCCGAGCGAGAACGTCAACTCCCCGGTTGGCTCGCCGTCGGCGGTTCGCCAGCGGGGGATCTCGTCCAGGAACTTCCGACCCATCCCGGCTCGGCAGTAGTACGCCTGCCCCAGTTCGTCGGGCGAGAAGTCGGCCGGCAGCCAGTACGGCCCCGCCTCCAGCCCGACCACCCGGAGCCCCGCCCCCGCGAGAACCGGCGCGATGACCCCGCCGACCCCGCCGACGCCGACGAGCACCACGTCCGCCTTGGTGGTCGGCGGTTGTGCCCCCGCCTGCGGGTCGTAGCCAGGCATCTCGAACGCTTGCGCCGGGGTGCCGAGCGCGTAGCCGAGATCGGCCAGCGACTGGATCGCGCCGCCCTTGTCGACCGGCGTTTCCGAAAGGTTCTCCTCGGCGCTGTTGTCGAGCCAGACGCCCGGGTGGCCGAGCACCCGCCAGCCGAGCTTGTCCACATTGCCACCGTGGAGGGGGTCGGCAAAGAGCCCTTCCTGGAGATGCTGCCGCACGGTCTCGAAGAAGGGGCGCTGCTCAGGCACCTCCCAGCCGGCGACCGTTCCCCGCTCTAGATCAGCCAGCAACCCGTCTTGGGCCGCGGCATCGCCTTCCGCGAACGAGGCCCCCCAACACGAACTGGCCGCCGCGTCGAGCGCAAGCAGTCCGATTCGGTACGTCTCGCGAAGGTCCGCGTAGGCGCCAGCCAACGCCCGATCGACGTAGGCGACGACGCCGATCTTGGTCGCGCCGGGGCTACGCTCGTCGGCCGGGAAGAGCCGCTCGAAGAGCGCGGTCGCGGTGAGGGCTTCGGCTGGGCTAAAGGTCAAGAGACCATCGAGTCGCGGATGGGGGCTCAACATCCCTTCTCCGCCAACACCAGCCCCATCGGCTCCGGCCGGAACAACCCCTCCTCCATCGTCCGCAGCGCCGGACTGACGGCCAGCGGGATCGCCACCTGGGCAAGCACGTCCCGCTCCAGGTCCACCCCCGGCGCGATCTCCGTCACCGTCAGGCCGGCGGGCTCCAGCCGCAGCACGCAGCGTTCGGTCACGAACGTCACGTCCTGGCCCCGCTCCCGCGCCATCCGGCCGCTGAAGGTCACGTGTTCCACCTCGGGCACGAACTTGGCGACCTTGCCGTCCCGGTTGATCACGAGCTTGCCGTCCACGAGCGACAGGTCGAGGCCGCCGGCGGTCAGGTAGCCGGAGAAGACGAGGCGGCGGGCCCGGGCCGTGATGTCGACGAACCCGCCGGCGCCGGCGGTTACGTGGGGCTTGGCCGCCAGGCGCGAGACGTTGACGTTCCCGCCGGCGTCGACCTGGAGGAACGAGAGCATCGTCCGGTCGAAACCGCCCCCCTGGAAATAGGTGAACTGCGCCGGCGAGGGCATGTAGGCCTGGGCGTTGGCGGCGCAGCCGAATCCGAACCCGAGCAGCGGCACCCCGCCGACGGCACCCTGCTCGATCACCCACGTTACCGCGTCGGCCAGCCCCTCCTCCAGGAGGACACGGGGGATCAGCGCCGAGATGCCGAAGCCGAGGTTGACCGCCTCGCCGTCGCGCAGCTCCAGCGCTGCCCGCCGCGCGATGACCTTGTCCGTCCCCCAGGGCACCGGCTCGAACGAGTCGAGCGGTTGCCGCACCTCGCCGCTGATGGCGGGGTCGTGGCGGGTTTGGGTGGTCTGCATTTGCTCGGGATCGACCACGACGAAGTCGACCAGCGTCGACGGCACCCGCACCGCATGCGGCGGGATTGAGCCAGCCGTCGTCAGGCGCTTGGCCTGAGCGATGACGGTGCCCCCGTTGGCCCGTGCCGCGAGGGCCTGATCGAGGGCCCCGAGGTAGGCCCCTTCATGCTCGAAGGAGAGGTTGCCGGCCTCGTCGGCGGTGGTTCCCCGGATGATGGCGACGTCGATCGGGATCGCCCGCAGATAGAGCCACTGCCGCCCGTCGAACTCGACCAGCTCGACCAGGTCCTCCGTCGCCGCTGCGTTCATCTTGCCGCCCTGGCGGCGGGGGTCGACGAACGTGTCGAGCCCGACCTCGGTCAGCACCCCCGGCCGTCCCGCTGCGGCATCGGCGTGGAGGTGATAGAGGACGCCGCTTGGCAGGTTGTACGCCTCGACCTCGTCCGCATCGATCATCCGCCAGATCCGCGGCGGCTCCATCGACGACGGACCGCTCGGGTAGGAGCCGGCGACGATCCGCTTCAGCAAACCGGGTCGGGCGATGTGGTCGACGCCGAGGATGCCGTACATGTCGCCGGCGGCGATCGGGTGGATGGACGTCAGATCCCGCGGCCCCCCTTCGGCCTCGAACCGCTCGCCGATCGCCCGCAGGACCGCATCGGGGCAGCCGAGCCCGCTCGACGAAGAGACGGTGACGGTCGCCCCGTCGGGTATGAGGCGGGCCGCAGCCTCCGCGGAGATGTGCTTGCTGACTGCCATTCGATCCTCACGTCACACCCGTCGCCGGCGGGCCGCCGATCTCTCGTCCCGCTTCGACCGCTTATCTCCCGAGAACCTCGCCGTAGTCGACCGCCACCGATCGCCGGTCGGCCGCGCTTTGGCGGACCGCCAGCGCGACCGCCAGCGACCGGACGCCGTCCTCTCCCGTCGCCGCCGGTTCGCCCTCACCCCGCACCGCCGCATTGAAGAGGCGGACGGACCGCTCATAGAGGTTGGTCGCCGAGTCCAGACGGACCGGTTCCTCGGTCGCGCCCCGGCGCAGCAAGACGGTGCCGATCGGCTGCTGGGTCATCACGTCGCGGGCGAGCAGCGACCCGTCCGTGCCGTGGACCTCGAACCCAGTCGGGGCATGGGCGATCGTGAAGGCGTCGTGGAACTGGGCGAGGGTGCCACCGCCGAACCGCATCACCCCCATCACCGCATCCTCCAAGCCGGGGGCGGCCATCCCCTGGCTCGCGGTCAGGGCGGTCACCTCCTCCACCTCGTCGTCGAGCACGAAGCGGAGGGTGTCGGCGTCGTGGACGGTGATGTCGAGCACAACCCCGCCTCCGGCAGCGGGGTTGTCGATCCGCCACCCCTGCAGGTGGGTCGGCAGCGAGACGGCGTGGAAGACCCGGGCCGCCAGAGGCCGGCCAATTGCCCCCTCCCCGATCAGCCGCCGCATCGTGCGGTGAGTGACCGCGTTGCGGAGGTGGTGGTTCGTCCCGATCGTCACCCCGGCCCCCTGGCACGCCGCGACCATCTCCCGCGCCTCGGTCACCCCAAGCGCGAGCGGCTTCTCGCAGAGGACGTGCTTCCCCGCCGCCGCCGCCGCCAGCGTCTGAGCCTGGTGCTTCTCGTTCGTCGTTGAGATGTAGACGACATCGACCGCCGAGTCGGCCAACAACTCTTCGACCGCGGCGTAGGCCACCTCGATCCCTTGTTCGGTGGCGTACCGCCGAACCCGCTCGGGATCGCTCCCGGCGACCGCGACGACCTCGCTCCCGCCGGCCGCCCGGATCGCCGAGATCATCCACTCGCGGGCGATCGTGCTCGCCCCGACCAACCCCCACCCGAGCATCGCCGCTCCCCGTCGCGTCCGCGCTCCGTTGAATCGTTATCAGGCAACCAAAGGCCGACGAGGGCCCGCCCGCGGCGGTTCGAGCAGGCGCCAGGGATCAGTCGTGAATTTTAGGGAGGTGCAGTATCGGCCCGGTCCTGCACCACCTCCGACCCACCGCTCCTCGACCCCTCGACTACTGGTAAATCACTACATCCGGCGCGGGTGTCAGCCCGAGAATCTCGGCCGGGGTCATCAGCGGCACGTCTTGCTTGTAGAAGAGCTTGACCCCGGCGAACTCGACCGGTTCGTCCCGGACGAGGATGTTGTAGACGTCGATCTTGAGCTCGGGCGCGCCATAGCCGTCGGCGTCGATGACGAGCTGGACGCCCTCGACCGGCTGCAACGACGGCTTGTTGGAGATCATGTCCTCGCGGAACTGGTGGACGATCAGCATCTTCGGCGGCAGGCCGAGGTCGGCCGTGGTCTGAGCCAGCGTGCGTTGGGCGTAGGCGATCGACTCGGCGTCGAGCGACCCGATGTACTCGCCTGGGGTTTCCCCCTCGTCCACCGCGAACTCGGGGTCGAGCGCAAGGTGGACGTGCGGCCGTTCCAGCAGCGGCCGCACCTTCTCGATCTCGGCGGCGACCGTCCCCCGCCCGATCTGGAGGTCGAGGAAGACGAGCGCGCCGTTCGCTTCGGCGAAGTCGGCGTACTCGCTCAGCGTCTCGAGATCCGTATCCAGGATGTACGAACCGTCGGCACCCGGCGTTCGCTGGGCGACGGTAGCAATCAGCTCGAAGGCGGGGATGACCGGTCGCGTTGGATCGACCGCCTCGTAGTCCGCGGCCCGCTCGCGCAGCAACCGGAGCACCTCTTCCTTCGGGTACTCCCCGACGATGCCCATGTTCTCGTCGTGCGGGTGCCCGTAGTAGGCCAGGACCCGGTTGGCCGGCAGGATGGCGCCGGGCGCTCCCTGAGCGACCGGCGCCCCCGCCACCACAGGGGCCGGGGCGGGCACGAACGCCGGGACGCCCGCCGCCGGAGCGGCCGCGGGTGGGGCCGCCACCGGAGCGGCGGCGGCCCCACCCACGGCCGCAACTGCCGCCGTTGGTGCCGGGATAGCTGCGGACAGAGCCGCACCACAGACGGCCACCTCAACCGAGGGAGAGCCGATCTGGCCCTCGGGGAGTGCCACGAGCGTCTGCGGTTGGCCGTCGAAGCTGAATCGGGGCATCGCTCCGTTGAGCGCAATGAGCGCGATCGCCAGCGTCAGGAAGAGGACGAGCCCGGCGGCGAGTGTCGTCTCCCCGGGCATCCAGGAAGGCAGCGTAAGCAACGGCCTGGTGGGCGAGACGCCCGAGGGTTCGGCCAACCACTCGGCAGAGAACGGGCGTGGACCGGCGTCGCGAGCCGGGCGCACCGCAAAGCGGCTAGGCATGGACCGACAACGACGGAGCGGTGGCGGGCACAGGCTCCTCCACGGGCGGTCCGGGGCGGGGCGGACCGATTCGAGAACCCGGTCGCTCCCGGCTCGTCGCCGGGCTCCGGTCGCGTCGACGAACGACGCGGTGTTGGCTCCCATGATATCGGACTGCCAAGATCGCCACCATTGGAGGCCACCACAACTCCACGTTGCGTAGTACGCTCGACCGACGATGAGCGCGGGCGAGCCGGGGAGACACAACGCAAGCTACCGCCGGGCGCTCGGTCTGCTCTGGCGCCGGTCGGCATGGGAGCGCGGACTGGTCGCCGACCCGTTCGGCACCCCTGATGCAGGGAAGCGGGGGCTGCGGCGCGTCTCGGCACTGCTCGACCGCCTGGGCGCGCCCCACCGACGCTACGGTGTCATCCACATCGCCGGCTCGAAAGGCAAGGGCTCGACGGCGGCGTTCGCGGCGGCGACCCTCGCCGCCGCCGGCTACCGGACGGGCCTTGCCACCTCGCCCCATCTCCACGCCTGGCGGGAACGGATCGCGATCGACGGCCAATCCGTGAGCGAGGAAACCTTTGCCGACCTGGCGGAGCGGACCGAGGCTGCAGCAGCCGCCACCGAGGCGGTCGAATCTGAACTCGGCGAGATCACCACGTTCGAACTCGTGACCGCGATGGCGTTCCTCGCTTTCGCCGAAGCGGCATGCGAGGTCGCCGTCGTCGAAGTCGGCCTCGGCGGCGAGTGGGACGCGACCAACGTCGTCGATCCGATCGTCTCAGCGATCACCCGGATCGACCTCGAGCACACGCTCATCCTCGGCGACACCGAGCCGGCCATCGCCGCCGCCAAGGCCGGCATCATCAAACCGGGACGGCCGGTCGTCGTCGGCGCCCAACCGCCGGGGGTGCTGGCAACAATCGAGCAGCGCGCCCGTGAGATGGGGAGTCCCGTCCTGGCGGCCGGCCGCGACTGGGCGGTCGACGGCGGCTGGCGCCGGTTCGACCTGTCCGGTCCCTGGGGAGCCTGGCCGAGTCTCACCTCGGCCCTGCCGGGCGATCACCAACTGGAGAACGTTGGGGTTGCTGCGGCCGCCCTTTGGTGGGCAGGCTTGGCGGGCTATCCGGGCGGTGAAGCCGCGTTCCGGTCAGCCATCGCGGCCTCCCACTGGCCCGGTCGGTTCGAGCGGATCGCGTTAGCCGGGGGATCGACGGTCGTCCTCGACGGGGCACACACCCCGGCCGCCGCAGCTGCCCTCGCCGCCGCGCTCACCGACGCGTATCCGGACCGGCCGGCGACCGCCGTCCTCGGGCTCTCCGCCGACAAGGATCCAGCCGCCGTGATCGCGGCGTTGGCGCCCGCGATCGTCGGCCTCGTCGCCACCCGAGCCGAATCACCCCGCGCCGCCGACCCCGGTGCCGTGGTCGCGGCCGCGAACTCGGCGAACCTGCCGACGGCGATCGTTCCCACCGTTGCCGAAGCCTTGGCCAGGGCTCGCCACGAGGCAGGCCCGGGCGGGATGGTGGTCGTCACCGGCTCCCTCTTCGTCGTCGCCGAAGCGCGCGAAGCGCTTGGCTTGGGAGTGCCCGACCCCGCCTGGGGACCTGGTCGCGAGGAGGGGGCGACGGGACCGATGGGGTAGACTGAACGTGCGCCCCCACCTGTCCGCGACCGCATCCGCCACCGTGCGGAGGGGGGATGGCGCTGCCGCGCGAATCCTCCCTGCGAAGGGCTGGGGGACGAAGCAATCCGAATGCACCGCCACCGACGTATACACGGGCGACGCAGGTGTGGAGGCCACGGTGTCCGCACCGGTCGAGGCTGAGGGCGGGGGGCCGATCCCCGCCGACCTGAGCGATGCCGATCTGATCGGCCGCGCCGCGGCGGGCGACGCCCAGGCACTGGAAACGCTCTACGAACGCTACTCGGGGGTGGTCTTCTCGTTCGCGCTGCGGCTGGTCGCCGACCGCCAACTCGCGGAGGAGGTGCTCCAGGAGGTCTTCTTCCGGGCCTGGCAGCAGGGCGGCGCCTACAGCGCCCAACGGGGCACGTTCGTCACCTGGCTGCTAAGCATCACCCACAACCTGGCGATCGACGAGATCCGGAAGCGCAAGCGGCGGCCGCAGAAGGCGGACAGCGAAGAACCGGAGACGGTCCTGGCCGGCGTGGCCGACACGAGCGCCGGGGCCGATGTCGAAGGCGAGGTCTGGCTCGGGTCGCTCCGGACCACCGTGGCCGAGGCACTCAAGGAGTTGCCGCAGGCCCAACGGCAGGCGATCGAACTGGCGTACTACCAAGGGCTGACCCAACGCGAGATCGCCGAAACGCTCGGCGAGCCGCTGGGCACGATCAAGACGCGGATGCGCCTGGGGCTGCAGAAGCTCCGCGAGGCGCTCGGTAGCAGCGGGGTGGAGTTGGCGTGAGCGACGCATTCGGCCAGCAGCGGGAAGTGCGGTCCCGAGTCCGGTCCAGTCGTCCCAAGGCGGCGCCGAATCTGGCGCCCGGCGCGGACGACCACCTGGACGAGGAGACCTCGGCGGCGTTCGCCCTAGGCGCCCTCGACGGCCCCGAACGCGACCTTGTCGAGTTCCACATCCGCTTCTGCCGGCGCTGCGCGGCGACGGTCGAGCGCGACCTGCGGACGACGGGGATGCTGCCCTACCTCGCCACCCCGGCCGTTCCGCCGCCGGACGTCAAGGCGGCGCTTTTCGCCCGCATCGGACACACCCAGCGGGCCATGCTCGCGGCGGCTCCGGTGGACGTGGCGCCGAGTGCGCGGCAGTTGCCGACGCTGCCCGCCTCCACGCCACTTCCCCCGATCGCGTCGCCGACGTCTCAGACGGGGGGTGTCCCAGCCGCCTCCGGCCGCTCCTTCGGTTGGATCGGCAGCGTTCTGAGCGTCCCCCTCCTGCTTGCCCTCGTCGCGACCGGTTTTTGGGGGGTCCAACTCCGGGATCAACTCGACGCGCAAGGTTCACGGATGAGCTCGTTGGAGGCGCAGCTCGCCAACTTCGGCTCCGGCACCACCTTCCAGATGTCACCCGGACTGGCGGTGCCACAGGCCGAAGGCCGGCTGCTGCTCGGGGCCAACGAGCAGGCCGGAATCCTGGAGGTTGACCTCAACTCCGATGCCGCGGCGGGCGAATACGAGGTGTGGGGCTGGGACGGCAACGGCAACTACGGCCCGATCACCGATCTCAAGGTGGGGACAGACGGGACGGGCAAGGCGCAGTTCAGCCTCGACCAACCGTTCAGCGCCTATGAGTCCGTCCAGATCGTGTCGAAGGGGCTCGACGGCGAAGCGCAGGAGGATGACGTGGTCCTCCAGTTGGGCAACGCCCAACTCGGCTCGACCGGTTCTGCCTTGGCCCCGATGCCCTGAACCCCGCCTAGGACCCCTAACCGAGGAGACGCGAGGAGGGCACCGGGTGCCCTCCTCGCGTCTCCTCGCGTCTCCTCGGTCTTCCTCGGCACGACCGGCTTGACCCCGGTCCCCAACGGCGTTAGTGTTCGTACACTATCGTGGCCGACCGGGTTCGCCACCCGCTTCCTCGCCGCCCCTCCGGTCCTACGGTATGATGCGGTCCCTGTCCGTTCGGGGAAGACGCTCCCCCGCCGTCCGCCACCACGGCCGTGCAGTCGCTGCGCGTCGCCGGCGGGGGAGCGTTCCGCTTGGCGTCGATTGCCGAGGGCGGCATGTCCATGAGTCGACTCCACGACCAGATTCCGCCGCGCTATCCGTTGCTCCCCCTCAAGAATGTCGTCATCTTCCCTCGCAACGTCGTCACTCTGCTGATCGCCCGGCCGCGCTCCATCCAGGCGGTCGAGGAGGCGCTCGGTCGCGATCGCCGCCTGGCGGTCACCGCCCACCGCGACAGCGAGGTCGACGATCCGCGCCCGGGCGACCTCCACGGGACCGGCACCCTGGCCTCCGTTTCCTCGGTCGAGCGTCAGCAAAGTGGCAGCATTGAGGTCCGGCTGGAAGGCCTAAGCCGGGTCCGCCTGAGCGCCTTCGACTTCGGCCGCGGCGCCTACACCGTCGCCGCCGAACCGGTCCGCGAGCCTGCCCCGGCGCCTTCGGAAGCCAACGTTCTGATCGGTCTGGTCCAGGATCTGACGGCCAAGTACGGCGAGGCTCGAGGGGTCCTGCCCGACGAGGTCCTCAAGATGGTCGGCCAGGCGGGCGATCCCGGACACCTCGCCGACCTCCTCGCCACGCAACTCCTGCAGGACGTGGCCGGACGTCAGGCATTGCTGGAAGTCGCCGATCCGCTCGCCCGGCTCGAGCGCATCTACGTCCACATGAGCGGCCAGATCGACACCGCCACGATCGAGCGACGGATCAAGGATCGTGTCCGCGAGCAGATCGATAAGAACCAACGGGAGTACTACCTGCGAGAGCAGCTCAAGGCGATCCACGACGAGCTCGGCGGCGAGGGCGGCAACGAAATCGATGCGCTCCGCAAACGCATCGCCGAGCGGGGCGTTCCCCCTGCGGTCGAGGAGAAGCTCCAGAAGGAGGTCGTCCGGCTCGAGCGGATGCCGGCCGTCTCCAACGAGTCCACCGTCTCAAGGACCTACATCGAGACGCTGCTCACCCTCCCCTGGACGGAGCGGAGCGTCGACCGGATCGACCTTGACGAGGCCGAGCGGCTGCTCGACGCCGACCACTACGGGATGGAGACGGTCAAGGAGCGGATCCTCGACTTTCTGGCGGTCCGGAAGCTGACCCTGGACAACGGGATGGAACCGCGGGCCCAGGTCCTCTGCCTCGTCGGTCCTCCCGGCGTCGGCAAGACGAGCCTCGGGCGCTCGATCGCGGCGGCGATGGGCCGACACTTCGTCCGGGTCAGCCTTGGCGGCGTTCGCGACGAGGCCGAGATCCGCGGCCACCGCCGGACCTACATCGGGGCCATGCCGGGACGCCTGATCGGGGCGATGAAGCAAGCCGGTACCCTCAACCCGGTCATCCTCCTCGACGAGATCGACAAGATGGCCTCCGACTACCGGGGTGACCCGGCCTCGGCGATGCTTGAGGTGCTCGACCCGGACCAGAACGCCGCCTTCGGCGACCACTTCCTCGACGTGCCCTACGACCTTTCGCGGGTGCTCTTCATCACCACCGCCAACTACCTGAACCAGGTGCCGCGGCCGCTGCGCGACCGGATGGAGATCATCGACATCTCGGGCTACGCGGAAGAGGAGAAGATCGAGATCGGACGTCGCCACCTGCTCCCGAGGCAACTCGCGGCCCACGGCCTGGCCTCCGCTCCCTTGGAGCTGACGCCCCCGATTTGGGTCAAGCTCGTCCGGGAGTACACCCGCGAGGCGGGGGTTCGCCAGCTCGACCGGGAGATCGCCGCCATCTGCCGCCGCCTCGCCCGCGACGTGGTCCGCGGCAAGACCGATCAGTCGGTGTTGACGGACGAAAAGCTGGCCGAGTACCTCGGACCGGCCCGCTACGGCCAGGACATGCACGTCGGCGAGGACCAGATCGGCCTCTCGATCGGTCTCGGCGTCACCGAAGTCGGTGGCGAGATCCTCCCGGTCGAGGTGCTGACGATGCCCGGCAAGGGCACCTTGACCCTGACCGGCAAGGCGGGCGACGTGATGCAGGAGTCGGCCCGGGCGGCGCTCTCCTACGCCCGCTCGCGCGCCGAACACCTCCGGATCGACCCCGACTTCCAGGCCCAGCTCGACATCCACATCCACCTGCCGGAAGGTGCCACTCCGAAGGACGGCCCATCGGCCGGGATCACGATGGCCACGGCACTCATCTCGGCGCTGACCCGCCGGCCGGTGCGAGGCGACACGGCGATGACCGGAGAAATCACCCTCCGCGGCCGGGTCCTCGCAATCGGCGGCCTCAAGGACAAGGCCCTGGCTGCCCACCGCCAAGGCATCCGGCGGGTAATCGCCCCGCGCGACAACGAGCGCGACTTCGCCAAACTGCCGGCGACCCTGCGGCACGAGGTGGAGTTCATCTGGGCGTCGAGCATGGATCAGGTCATCGCTGAGGGGATTCTGCTCGACGAGGTCCAGGTCGGCAGCCTGCTGGAAGGATCCCATCCCGCGGTATCGGGCGATCCGAGGCCGGCGACCGACGGCTTTGCGCCGCCGGACGAACCGCCGTACGGTGACAACGTCGCCGCCGAAGGCTCCCGGCACCCGGGCGAACTCTAGGCCAGTCCCCGGGCGACCAATCCCGGCGTCCGGCTCCGGCCGCCTACCCCGAGGTCGGTCCCTCCACGGATCGCTCCCTGCTGCATTTTGGGGCCGCTCCCGCGGCCGGCTCGGCGTGCGATGCCGAGTCGCGGCATCCCGGCCCAGGAAAGCAGTGAGAGTTCCGCTCACCCACCGACTGCGGGGCGAAAATCCTCGGCAACGAACCGGACGGTTTCCTGCCCATTCCAGACGTTGCGGTCCAGCCGCCCAGCGAGGTCGATGGCCGCTCCCGGCACTGCCTCGTGTCGGCGGCTCGCCTGCCCCCACGCGATCACGCTGGCAGGACCGTTGGCCGTCCGCAAGCGCAGCCTGAGATGGCTGCCATCGCGACCAAATGACGCCGCGTCGAGGACGGCTGCACCCGGCACCCGCAGCAGCGGCTCCGGGTTGCCCTGCCCGAACGGGCGCAGCCCGTCCAGCAGATCCAGCGTCCCCCGCTCGATCCGCTCGACCGGCAGATCGGCGTCGAGATCGAGGATGCCCATCGGACCAGGCTCGACTCCCGCGGCGGCGGCGGCCCCTTCGAGCGCCTCCCGCAGCCGCTCCAGGTTCGCCGCCTCCAGCTCCAGCCCAGCCGCCATGCGGTGGCCGCCCGAGCGCACGAGCAAGTGCGAGAGCCCCTGCAAGGCGGACCCGATATCGAATCCGCCGTGGGAGCGGGCGGACCCACGGAGGCGGTCGCCCTGGCGACCGAGCACCACCACCGGTCGGGCCAGTTCGGCCGCCAGGTGCGAGGCCACCGAACCCGCGATCCCGCTCGGGCACTCGTCGGCAGCCAGCACCGCCACCCGTCGCCCTTCCCAACCCGGCAGGCGCCGGAAGCCGGCGGCCTGCTCGCTCGCGTGGCGGGTTCGCTCCGCCCGCGCCCACTCCAGGGCGGCGAGCACCTCCGCCACGTACCCGTTGGCGCCGAGGGCGCTGCCGGCGAGGAGCAGATCGAACGCCGGGGTCGGATCGGTCCGCCGGCCCGGGGCGTTGAGCGCCGGTCCGAGCCGCCGCGCGACATGCCGGCTGTCCAGCTTCGAGGGGTCGAGGTCCATCCCTCGCAGGAGGGCGGACAGTCCCGGCCGGGGTGCCGTTCGCGCCCGCCGCAGCCCGTCGCGGACGATCGCCCGGGCGACGCCGCGTAGGTCGCAAACATCCGCCACGATGCCGATCATGGCGAGGTCCGTCAAAGCGACCGGGTCGCGTCCCGGTCCGTCGCCGACATCGAAGCCGGAGCGCCCCAGGGCGGTTGCCACGAGCAACGTCAGACCGGCCGCCGAGAGGCCCCGGTAGGGTGACGCCGGATCCAGGCGGGCGGAGACCAAGGTCGCGCCGTCCGGCGATGGGCCGTGGAGGTCGTGGTGGTCGACGACGATAGCGTCCATCCCCAGCGACCGCGCCAGGGCCAGCGCTTCGTGGTCACTGCTGCCGCAGTCCAGGGCGAGCAACAGGGAAGCGCCGTCCGCCGCGAACCGGCGGATCGCGTCCGGGTTCAGGCCATAGCCATCGGCGCGAGTTGGCAGTTCAACGAGCGCCGGCAGCGCCCCGGCCGAAGCGGCCCGAAGGGCGAGCGTGGCGATCGCGGCCGAGGTGATCCCGTCGGCGTCGTAGTCGCCGAAGACCGCGACGGTCTCCCCCGCCTTGATGGCCCGCGCCAACCTGGCGGTCGCCTCCGCCATTCCCGGCAGCACGAAAGGGTCCGGCATGGCGCGCTGCGAGCGGTCGAGGAACTCCGCCGCCTCGGCCGGCGTCGAGACCCGGCGCGCGAGCAGGGCGTGGAGCAACGGGTCCGCGTGCAAGCGGGGCAGGTGCGGCGCGGGGGGCACAGGGTCGATCCAGCGAATGTTCACCCGAACCCCTCGAAACGCGGACGTTCTTCGCGGTAAATCGCGAACGTACGGGCAGAGGAGGATGGTACCATGGCTCGGGGTATGGGTTGGGGGTAGGCTCCGGGACCATGATCCGTCGGGACCGCGCCGCCTCGTTGGTTCGGAGGGTCTTCGGGTGACGACGCGCCGCTCGTTCCGTCGATTACTGTCCGCCGCCCTGCTGGCGGTGATCGCTACCGGGTCGACCCTCGTCGGGGCCGTTGGTGCCGAGCATTGGGCGCCGCCGCCGACCGTCTGGATCGAGGCCAGCGGCCATACCGCGGATCGCCTGTTCCTCGACGAGTGGCGGGCGCGACCGGCGCTCCTCGGCGACCCCATCAGCGAAGAATTCCGGAGCCGGTCCGGCTTCGTCTCCCAACCCGAGGCCGACCGGATCGTCCAGTACTACCGCAACGCCGCCCTGGCATACCTGCCCGAAGCGCCGGCGGGCGAGCAGGTGCAGCCGCTGGACCTCGGCCGATTGGTGCTCGACGAGCGGTTGCAAACGCTCCCCTCGGCAGCGCTCCTCCGAGCCGACGCGCGATCTGTCTGCGGCCCGGCCGCGGCGGCCGGTACGTGCCGTGCCTTCACGGAATCAGGCCAGACGCTTCGCGGGCCGTTCCTCGCTTTCTGGGACGAGAACGACGGCCAGCGCTGGTTCGGTGCCCCCTTGACCGAGGCGTTCCGCGCCCCGGACGGCTCAATGCTCCAGTATTTCGAGCGGGGCGCACTGCTGGTCCGACCAGGCCAGGGGGTCCAGCCGCTGCCACTCGGCGAACAGGCAGCCAAAATCCAGAACCTCGACACCCGGCCGATCCCGCGGCCGGACGGCGTGCCCGCCTACGACGAGTCCCTCTTCGTCGAGCCCCCGGAGCCGGAGCCGGTCGAGGAAGCCACCGATCCGGCCGAGGAGATTGCGGAGGCCGCCGCCGGCTGGGGGACAGACGACCTCGGCCCCGGTCCCCAGCAGGGCGCCTGGAAAGAGATCGTGATCTCGATTTCCGGCCAGCAGATGTGGGCCTACGAGAACGGCGAGGTGGTGACGTCCACCTTCGTCAGCACCGGCACCGGCAACGTCCCGGAGACCGTGACGCCGATCGGCAACTGGACCATCCTCTCCAAGTACGACGTGCAGGATATGGAGGGGACGATCAGCGACGAGTACTACTTCGTCGAGGATGTCCCGGACGTGATGTACTTCGACAACCTCGGCAACGCCCTCCACGGCGCCTACTGGCACAACAACTTCGGCACCCCGATGAGCCATGGGTGCGTCAACCTGCCGCTCGACGTCGCGGCGTTCCTCTACGAGTGGGCGCCGGTCGGTACCGCGGTCAGCGTCATCGGGTGACCGGCTCGGCCGATCCGCAGTCCTCCCCCGGTGCCGCGGTGCCGCCGCCGAGTGGTCGTCTGGCAGACCCCGATCCAATCCATCCCACAACTCCGGGCGACCTCGCCGAGGTCGCCCGGCTGGCCTTCAAGCTCGGCGTCACGGCCTTCGGTGGCCCCGCCGCCCACATTGCGATGCTGCGGGACGAGGTCGTCAACCGCCGCCGGTGGCTGAGCGACGCCACGTTCCTCGATATGGTCGGCGCCTCCAACCTGATCCCGGGTCCGACCTCGACCGAGACCGTCATGCACGCCGGGATGGAGCGGGCCGGTTGGCGCGGACTGCTGACCGCCGGTGCCCTCTTCATCCTCCCGGCCGCACTCATCACCCTCACCTTCGCGTGGGTCTACGGCGCCTACGGCACGACCCCGACCGCGGGCTGGCTCCTGTACGGCATCAAGCCGGTCGTCGTCGCCGTCGTCGTCCAGGCCATCTGGGGCCTGGGTCGGACCGCCCTCAAGGGGTGGAAGCTGCCGGCCCTGGCGCTGACCGTGCTGGCCCTGGCGCTCCTGGGCATCGATGAACTGGCGCTGTTGCTCGGCAGCGGGATGGTGCTCGCGATCGTCGCCGCGCTGCCGACGCTCCGACGTGGCGCGGCGGTGCTGCTGCCGGCCGCGCCCGCGCTCGAGCACCTCTCGCCCGCCCTGCTTGTCCAGGCCGCGGTCGGGGCGGGAGAGCCCTACAGCCCGTTCCGCCTGTTCCTTGGGTTCCTCAAGATCGGCGCCACACTCTACGGCTCCGGCTACGTCCTGCTCGCCTTCGTCAACGAAGAGTTCGTCGAGCGCCTCGGCTGGCTCTCGTCCCGGCAGCTGCTCGACGCCGTCGCCGTCGGCCAGTTCACCCCCGGCCCGGTCTTCACCACCGCGACCTTCGTCGGCTACCTGGTCGGTGGGTGGGGCGGTGCCCTGGCGGCCACGCTCGCGATCTTCCTGCCGTCGTTCGTCCTGGTCGGTCTTTCCCACCGCCTGATCCCGCGGTTGCGCGCGAACCCCGTCGCGGCCGGGTTCCTCGACGGCGTCAACGCCGCCGCGATCGCCTTGATGGCAGCGGTCATGCTGACGATCGGCCGCGACGCCCTGGTCGACCCGCCGACGATCCTGCTCGCGCTCGCTGCGGCACTGCTGCTCATCCGCTTCACGGTCAACTCGGCCTGGCTCATCCTCGGTGGCGCTGTTGCGGGGTTGCTCCTCGGGAAGGTGTAGACGGCGAGGCAGTGGGGAGCAACCTGCTCCTCCGCTCGCCTCCTCGTCTTGCCGACTCGTCGACTCGTCGACTCCCGTTTGACGCCGTGTCGAGCGTCGATTAGCGTTGCCGGACTATTCGGTGGGCGATGGTGCCCGCCGACGGCGAAGAAACGCCCGAAGGGAGACCATTGATGTCGATCTCCGCTCGGTGGGCCAGGCTCGCGGCACTCCTGGTCGCCTTCGCGCTCGTCATCCCGACCCTCGCGGTCGGCGTGGCGGCGCAAGACGACGCTAACGTGCTGCGCATCCACCAACTCACCTACCCGGACGACTTCGATCCCCAGAAGAGCTCCTTCACCTCCGAGATCGTCGTCATGTTGCCGGCCTATGAGGGCCTGACCAAGTTCACGAACCAGGGGGAGACGATCCCGGCGGCGGCAGAGCGGTGGGAATACAACGAGGACGCCACCGAGGTCACCTTCTTCCTGCGCGAGGGGTTGACGTACAGCGACGGGTCCCCCCTCACCGCCGACAACTTCCGCTACGCGGTCGAGCGGACCTGCAGCCCGCGGGTACTCGGCGAGTACAATTCCATTCTCTTCGAGATTGAGGGTTGCGCCGAGTTCGCCGGACTGGCGGGAGACGACCCGGCCGCACCAGCGGAGTTCACCGACGAGCAGTACAACGAGGCGGCGGCCGCGCTCGGCGTCGAAGTGGTCGACGACCGCACCTTGACGCTGCGGCTCACCAACCCGGCCCCGTACTACCACACGGTAGCGGCGCTGTGGGTCTTTTTCCCGGTCAAGCAGGAGATCGTTGACGCCGCCCCCGACAACTGGTGGCAGAGCGCCGAGAACCACATCGGCAACGGCCCGTTCAACTTCACCGGCATCGAAGAGCAGCAGCTCATCAGTTACGAGGCGAGCGAGACCTACTGGGAGGGCCGGCCGCAGCTCGACGGGCTCGAGTACCAGTACATTCCCGAATCGGCTGTCGCCATCGAGGCGTTCCGCAGCGGCGAACTCGACATCGTCGACATCGAGAACTCCGCGCTGATCCCTCAAGTCCAGGGTGATCCGGAGCTGAGCCCGAACTTCCTCTCCTACCCGACGGCCTGGAGCTCCGGGCTCGGCTACAACCTGACCCTGGAGCCGTTCACCGACCAGAAAGTGCGGGAGGCGTTCTCCTACGCCTTCGACCGGGAGACCTACTGCACCACCATCCGCAACGGCGATTGCACGCCGTTGACGAGCTGGATCCCGCAGGGGATCCCGGGATCGATCGAGACTGACGCGTTCGCCTTCGACCCCGAAGCCGCCGTCCAGGCGCTGGCCGAATCGTCGTACGGCGGCCCCGAGGCTTTGCCGGAGATCAGTTTCTTCTACAACAGCAACGACTCGGCGAACACCGCCCGCGCGGAGTGGATCGCGGGCCAGTACCGCGACATCCTCGGCGTCGAGCTCGTCTTGGAGCCGACCGAGGGGACGACCTGGACCGACCTCCGGAAGAGCCTCGAGACCTACCCCCAGATGGGGCTCAACATCGGCTGGATCCAGGACTACCCGGACCCCCAGAACTGGCTCAGCGTCTACTGGAAGTGCGACGCCTCGTTCGCCCAGCGCTTCGGCTACTGCAACGAAGAGTTCGACGAGCTGGTCACCCAGGGCGACACCACTCTCGACCCGGAGGAACGGCTCACCTTCTACGAGCAGGCGGGGGAGATCCTGGTCGCCGACCAGCCGATGACGTTCGTCCACGCGATCAACGCGAACTACCTCGTCAACCCGGCGGTGACCGGATACGAGGCGGGTGCTAGCGATGTCGAGTGGCCGGGTGAATTCGGCTCCCTCATGACGATCACCAAGGAATAGTCGTCGACGGCGGGGCGGAGTTGCCCCGATCCCGCCGTCGTTCGCGCGGGGGTCCGGTCGTCGAGGACGACCGGACCCCCGCTTCCCCTTTCCCGCGGCCGGGGACCGTCGCGCCGCCTGGGGTCGATGTCGCCTTTCCCAACTAGAGGTCTGAGATGGTCGAGTTCTTGCTGCGCCGGGTGCTCTACGTGATCCCCGTGATCGTCACCGTCACGGCCGTGACCTTCTTTTTGATGTACCGGGCGCCGGGCGGCCCCTGGAGTTCGGACAAGCCCCTCCCAGCGTCCACGGAGCGGGCCTTGAATGCCAAGTTCGGGCTGGACAAGCCGCTCTGGATCAATCCCGGCGCCGTCACCGCCGAGCGCGACGCCGGGGAAAACAACCCGTTCGTGCTGGGCCGTGCCTTGTTCGACAGCCAGTTCTTCAACTATCTGTTCGGCGTCGCCCGGCTCGACTTCGGCCCCTCCTACGCCTCGAAGGGGGCCGAATCGGTGCAGAGCGAGATCGCGGAGCGGTTCCCCATCTCGCTCAAGATCGGTCTCGTCGGGATCGTTTTCGCCTTGCTCGTGGGAGTCCCTCTGGGGATCATCAGCGCGCTCCGCCAGAACACCTGGATCGACCACCTAAGTCTGTTCATTTCGACGCTCGGGATTTCGGTGCCGACGTTCGTGACGGGCCTCCTCCTCGTCATCCTCATGAGTCGCGGATTCGGCATCTCTCCGGTTCGAAGACCAGACGCATGGGACGGCTTCGGGAGCGCCTACCTGCTGCCCGGCATCGTGCTGGGGTTAGGCACCATGGCCTACATGGCCCGCCTGACGCGGAGCAGCATGCTTGAGATCAAGCGGCAGGACTACGTGCGGACGGCCCGGGCCAAGGGGCTCGCCAACGGCATCGTCGTCAACCGGCACATGCTGCGCAACGCCTTGATCCCAATCATCACCATCGTCGGGCCGGCCGCCGCCGACCTCGTCACGGGGTCGATCATCATCGAGACGATCTTCAACGCGCCCGGGCTGGGCAGGGAGTTCGTCGAGTCCATTGGCAAGCGTGACTACTCGATGATCATGGGGACGGCCATCTTCTACGCCGTGTTGATTGCGTTCGCGAACGTGCTGGTCGATCTCAGCTACGGCTTCGTCGATCCGCGCATCCGGGTTCGACGCTAGGGTCACCCGCGACCCACGGAAACCGGAGCAGCTACGATGAGCAGCACCACCATCGCGCCCTCCCAATCGCCGAGCCGCCGGTTGGTGACCACGCCCGGCGAGTCGGTGCTCTCCGCCGGTCGAACCCCGCGAAGTTTGTGGAGTAACGCTTGGCGCCAGTTCCGCCGCAATCGGATGGCGATGGTCGGCGTGGTCTACCTGATCTTCCTGACGCTGGTCGCGATCTTCGCCCCCGCCATCGCGCCGCACAACCCGGTCGAATCCAACGTGGGGGAGGCCGGCCAGTATCGGCAAGCGGCCTGGACCACGGACCCCAATCCCCTCAAGACCGGCACCTGGGACTACCCGCTCGGCACCGACGGGATCGGCCGCGACGTCTTCAGCCGGCTGGTCTACGGCACCCGAATCTCGCTGGTCGTCGGTTTCATCCCGCTCGCCGTGATCCTGGCAATCGGCGTGCCGGTCGGGCTGGCCGCCGGCTTTCTGGGAGGCCGGGTCGATACGGTCTTGATGCGATTGACGGACATCGTCTACGCCTTCCCGGCGCTGCTCTTCTTCATCATCGTCCAGATCTCGTTGGGCGACTCGTGGTTCGGCAGTCTGTTGAACGGGCTCGTGCTCCTGTTCGTCACCCTCTCGGTGATCAACTGGACGGGCGTCGCCCGGCTGGTCCGCGGCGACACCCTGTCGCTGAAGGAGAAGGAGTTCGTCGAGGCGGCGAGGGCCGGCGGCGCGAACGGTTGGCGGATCATCGCGCGGCACATCCTGCCGAACGCGCTCGGTCCGATCATCGTCGCCAGCGCCTTCATCGTGCCGGGAGCCATCATCGCCGAGGCCGTGCTCTCCTTCCTCGGCATCGGCGTCCGCCCCAGCCCGAACCTGGACAACCCGTTCCCGTCGAGCTGGGGCCAGATGATCCAAGAGGGCTATCAGCTCTGGCAGTCGCAGCCGTGGATGCTCGTTGGGCCGGCGCTGGCGATCGCGCTGATCACCCTCGCCTTCACCTTCGTTGGCGACGGGCTGCGCGATGCCCTCGATCCCCGCGAGCAGATCTAGCCAGGGGAGGCACCCGTCATGGACGCGGCGCCGCCCGGCACCCGGTCGCGACACGCGGTCGCCGGCCTGGCGACGTTCGGTCTCGCCGGCGTCCTCGTCAACGCCGCCGTCCTGCTCGCGGCACCGCTCCTCCGCCCGGAAGTCGGCCTGGTCGAGGGCGGCCTGAGCGAGTACGCGATCGGCCCGTGGGCGTGGCTCCAGAACGTCGGCTTTTTCGCCCTCGGCGTCGGCTCGTTCGCAATCGCCGTCGCCCTCTCGCTCGGGGCCACGACCTCGTCCTGGTTGCCAATCGGGACCGCCCTCCTGGCCCTCGCGGCCTCCGCCTGCCTCGCACTGGCCGCGTTCCCCATGGGCGGCCTCGGCCCGACAACCCTCCTCGGCGATGCCCACCAGACCGCCGGCACCCTGGCCGTCGGGCTCCAGATGGCGTCGCTCCTGGCGACCACCCTCGCCTTCCGGTCCGACCCGGAATGGCGGCCGCTGGCAGCGATGGGTCCGAGACTCTTCGCGATCGCGCTCGGCGGCGCGTTCTTGTCCCAGGCCGAGCTGCTTTGGCCAGCGTTGCCGATCCCGTTCGGCGTCGTCATGCGGATGGTCGTCGTCCCGGTTCTCATCTGGTGGACGGTCGTCGCCATCCGGTTGCGGGCCGATTCCGCCTGATACCCTCCCGAGCGGACGACGCGGCTCGGTCGTCGCGGAACCGGCGGTCCGAGGGCGAGGAGTCCGCCCCATCCGAACCGCACCGCTATGCCCGCCCGAGGAGGCTTCCGTGTTTCGGCTGATCACCACGCTCGGACCTCGGCCGCTCGCCGACCTCGGCCGCATCCTGCCCCACGAGCACGTCTTCGTCGACCTCCGCACCTGGGATGAGCCGGGCTACGGCGAGGCCGACCCGGTCGATGTCGTCCGTCTGATGGCGCCCGAGATCGAGCGCGCTCGCGCCGCGGGCGTGACCGCCATCGTCGAACCGGGGCCAATCGGCGTCGGCCGCCGGGCGGATATCCTGCTTACGATCTCGCGGGCCACGGGCTTCCCGCTGGTAGCACCAACCGGGGTGTATCGCGAGCCGTGGCTGCCGCCCTGGGTCCACGCCTCGTCGGAAGCGGACCTCGCGGCATGGATGGTCGAGGAGTTGACCGGCGAGATCGAGGGGACCGGGGTGCAGGCGGGCTGGATCAAGGTCGCGGCAAGCGACGATGGGCCGACGGCGGCCGAGTCGAAGGTGCTCCACGCCGCGGCGGCCGCCTCGATCGCGACCGGGGCGGCGATCGGGAGCCACACCCTCTCCGGCCCGGTCGCCCGCACTCAGGTCGAAGCGATCGAGGCGGCGGGTGGGTCGCCGACCCGGTTCGTCTGGATCCACGCCCACCGGGAACCCGACGTTGCAATCCACCACGAGCTCGGGCGGCGCGGTGTCTGGCTGGAGTACGACGGGATCGGCGAACCCGGCACCGACGACACGTTCGTCGACCTCGTGCTCCGCGCCCTCGACGCCGGGCTCGGCGATCGCCTCCTCCTCAGCCACGACCGCGGCTGGTACGACCCCGCCCAACCCGGCGGCGGCACGCCGCGCCCCTTCACCTACCTGTTCGAGCGCTTCCTCCCGCTGCTCGCCGACGCCGGCGTCGACGACGCGACGATCGACGGGATTACCCGCCTGAACCCGTTCGCCGCATTCGCCCGATGAATCGCCTCGACCGCCTCTTCGCGATGACGACCTACCTCCAGGGACGGGGCCGGGTGCGGGCCGACGACCTCGCCCACCGGTTCGAGGTGAGCAAGCGGACGGTCTATCGGGACATCGCGGCGATGGCGGAGGCGGGCATCCCCGTCGTCTCGTTGCCGGGCCAGGGCTACGAGCTGGCCTCCGGCTACTTCCTGCCGCCGCTGGTGTTCAGCCCGGCCGAGGCGTCGGCGTTGCTGCTGGGTGCCCGCCTCCTCGCCAGCCAGGCCTCAGGGGCGATCGCCGCGGCCGCCGACGGGGCCGTGGCAAAGGTCGCCGCCGTCCTCGACGACGCGGCGCGGCGCCACGTAAACGACCTCGACGACACCGTCCGCTTTCTGGAAACGGGCGCGCCGCACCCCCCGCTCGACCTGGCCGACCCCCGGGTTACGGCGCTGCGCGCGGCGATTGCCCAACGACGGGTGGTCGCCCTCCGCTACCGAGGTCCGGGCATGAAGGCGCCGACAGAGCGGCGGGTCGAGCCGCGAGTGCTCGCCTTCGGCGGCAACACCTGGTACCTCGCGGCCTACTGCCGGCTCCGCGGCGGCGAGCGGGCGTTCCGGTTGGACCGGATCGAGCGCCTTGTTGTCACGGAGGAGCCCTTCCGGCCGCGGCCAGAGGAGCCATCGAAGTCATCCCCGACGATCGAGGTCCGCGTCCGCTTTTCGGCCGAAACGGCACGGCACGCCCGGGAGCGGCAGCACTGGTCCTTCGTCCGCGAGGAGGAGGAGGAGGAGGGATGCTGGATGTCCGTCTACGCGCCGCGGCGGACCGACGAGATCGCCTCGTGGCTGCTCGGCTGGGGCGCTGGCGCGGAGGTTCTCGCGCCTCCGGTGCTGCGGGCGAGCCTCCGGGTAGAGGCGCTGCGGCTCGCGGAGATGCTGACATAGGGCTGTCACCCCCGGCTGCTTTCATGAGCGTGGCGCCGTGAGCGGGGCGGCATCGTCTCGAAGCAGGTCGGCAGGAGGACGGGATGAACCAGGGTGCGGTGGTCGAGGTCGCGATGTTTGAGCTGAAGGAGGGGATCGCCCCGAAGGCGTTTCTCGCGGCGGCGGAAGAGGCGACCGGCTGGTTGCGAAACCGCCCAGGCTTCCTGGCCCGCGAACTGCTGGCCGACAACGGTGGAAAATGGATCGATCTGGTCCGCTGGGCCTCGCTTGACGACGCACACTCGGCCGCGGATGAGTTCATGTCGGCGACGGAGACGCGGGCGCTGCTCGACGCGATCGACCCGGCTACGCTGCGGATGCTCCACCCACGATCGGTGGTCCGCTACGACTGAACGGGGAAGCTGTGGGTCCGCCTGCTGTCGTGGCAATGGCGACGCGATCGGCAGAGATCGCTCCTCAACACCGGGGCTTCGGAAATTACGCCGTCACCTACCGCGTGAAACGACTGGAAACCCAGGCTAGGTCCGCCTGGAGGCGGGCGTGGCAACGCAGGGAGCATCAGATGCTGCGTGGACTGACCACCGCCGTCTACCACACGACCGATCTGGCGGCGGCGAAGCGGTGGTACGCCGAACTCCTGGGGATCGACCCGTACTTCGATCGCGCGGCATACGCCGAGTTCCGTCTCGGCGACTACCAGCACGAGCTGGGCCTGCTCGACAGCAGCTACCTGCCGGACCTGGGCGGGTCCGAGGTCGCCGCGGCCGGTCCGGCCGGCGTCATCGTCTACTGGCACGTCGACGACGTGCCCGCCACCCTCG